>CANQGD010000007.1 GCA_947601445.1 uncultured Clostridia bacterium
TGCGATTTGCGTCGGAACGCAATGCTTGCGTATTGTTGGTAGCCATATATCCGGGCGCTATTGCATTGACGTTGATTCCGTAGGGAGCCCATTCGTTAGCCATCGACATTGTGATTCCCTTTACAGCCGATTTGCTTGCGGTGTAACTCGGTACGCGGATTCCGCCTTGATAGCTCAACATGCTTGCCACCGAAATAATCTTGCCGCCACCGCCCTGACGAATGAATTGGCGCGCTACCGCTTGACTGAAAAAGAATACGGTTTTTGCATTGACCGCCATAACGCTATCCCAATTGGCTTCCGAAAAATCTATACAATCCTCACGTTTTATGATCCCCGCATTATTTACGAGAATATCGATTTTGCCGAATTTCTTTAATGTTTCGTCAATGATTCGATCGATCGGTTCCAATGTCATAAGATTTTCCACCATAAATTGGAAATTTTCCTCACCCAACATTTCCTGCGTTGCGGTACTCGGAACGACCGATACACCCATTACTTTTGCACCCGCTTCAACAAACGCTTTGCAAAAGCCCTGTCCGAGACCCGTGTCGGACCCCGTTACTATTGCCACTTTACCTTTCAGGCTGAATTTATCCAAAATCATATTGTATACCTCCGTAATCCTAATATTAAACCATCTATCTATGCTTTTCAATTGCAAAAACGCACTTGTTTATGTACAAAACGGATTTTACAACAAACCGATCGCCTTGCACGTCGCTACGATTGCAAATAATGTAAAACCGCTTACAAGAGTCGTCCAGACAACCAATTGCCCCGCAAGTTCGTCATCACCGCCCATTTCCTTTGCCATAACGGCGCTTGAAACAGCTACGGGCGTAGCAAACAATGCGATGTAACTTGCAAAGTGTTCTCCGCCCAAAGACGGAACAATCAAATAAGCAAGCCCGATTGCCGCTGCCGGTATTACAAGCATACGCAACGCGCATACCGCAGTGATGGGTTTCCACAGCCGTTTTGTAGCGGAAAACCTAAACCGTCCGCCCAATATAATAAGTGCAAAAGGCGTAGTTACCTGTGCAATATATTCTATCGCCTTATAAACGAAATTTACTTCCGTATCGGCGACGGTAAAACTTTTTATGCGGAAATTCCATCCCCACCTTACAAACAAAGTTCTGACGCCCAATACAATTAAACCCGAAAATACGGCTATAATCAAAGGATTGGTGACAATGTCCTTTAACATTTTTCTCCAATTTATTTTTGCTTTTTTCTCCCGATCGAAGGCGGCAAGCGCCATTACGGAAAGAGCGTTGAACAAAGGAATACCGAATGCCGACATCACGCTTGCTGCGGCGGCGCCCGTACTGCCATACAAACTTGCCGCAAGAGGAATACCGATTATTGCGTAATTACTGCGTCCCAACGCCTGCACAATTACTCCGCGGCGACTGTTTTCTTTGACAAACAGCGGAACGATTGCAGCGCACAAAGCGAATATAACTATTATCGCAGCGCTTCCGTACAATACAAACCACCAATTTATTTCGGAAAAATCAGCTATATTGTACACATTGTAAAACAGCATTACGGGTAAAAACAGCCGAAACACCAACTTGTTGCCCATATCCAGAAACGCGTCGGAAAACAACCCGATACGTTTGAGCAAATAACCGAGCGCCACAAGTATTACCAACGGCAATATTGCGTTGAAAGAAAAAACAAGTACATCCATATCTATTTGTGGGTTGCGATCCACCCGTCTATATCGAAAAATTCGTCCAAATATTTGCGCGTACCCGTCATCATTTCACCGAAGAGCATACGCGCGTCCTCTAATCCGAGAGTAGAACAAAGGGGTTGATTTACAAAACTTTGAAAGACGATGTCCAAATTGCGCTGTTTTATTCCCGTGTAGCATGTGTCGATATTGACGGCATTGCGATAAACGAGATTTTTTACGGCATCGGGCAACGGCTTAGCCACAATGGGTTTTACGCTGTCGTGATCGAACACGCAGTTGGTTTCCACCACCGTGCCCAAAGGCATATCCGGCATTTGTCCCACATTGACGATATTTACGTTTGATACGGTTGCGCCGAATCCGAGAATCGCCTTCATCAGCAAAATTGCTTCTTCGTCCGATTTGTGCAGTTCAACAGCTTGTTCTCCGTTTGCCAAGCGTATGCTTTCCGCAACACGCTCTTCCTGTCGCGCCTTGCGATATGCTACCGACGTGAGATGAAAACCCCATTCTTCCACGCATTGCGGATCACGCATATACCAAGTGTTATTTAAAAATTCCGCAAGATGTCTATCGCCCGCAGCGCCCAATACACCATAGCGACGGAACAAATCCATTTTTACGCGATTATTGTAACAAAACGGATCGAGTTTGGCTTTTTCTTCCGTGTAAGAACCCGTATAAAAACCCGTATAATAGTACTTTGCCAAAAAATCGGGCAACAATTTCAACAAGTCAATATTTTTATACCTTGCTTGGCTAATCCAAGTAAAATGATTTACTCCGCTTGCGTCCGTGTAGATGTCATGACGGTCGGGACGCGGTATGCCCAATTGTTCGTGTGCAACGGCACACAAAAAGTTTTGCGCATGAAACACTTCGTGACAGCAACCGAACGCTTTGATTTCGGGAAAAACGTCATAAAGCGTTTTTACGCAGATAGACATGGGATTAGTAAAATTGATTACCCAGGCATCGGGGCAAACTCGCTTTATTGCTTGGGCAAATCCCTCGTAAATCGGAACGGTACGCATAGCGCGCAGTACTCCGCCGGGGCCTACGCTGTCGCCGACGGATTGGTATATTCCGTACTTTTCGGGAGCATGCACGTCCACTTCCATTTCATCGAATGTGCCGGGTAAAATGGAAAGCGCGACAAAATCCGCCCCGTAAAGCGCGTCATCTAATTTTTCATACACATTGTATTCCCAATGCGAAACAGCTTCCGAACACTTGTTCAAGCGATTGCCTATCGCGCGGTTGCGGCGCGCCGCCTCTAAATCTATATCATAGAGCGCGATTTCGCCTTCGAGGTCCTTTGCCAATGCAAGATCGTTCATAAATACGCGAGCCCACTGTTTGGAACCACCGCCGATATATGCAAGTTTTATTTTCACGTTGCACCTCCGAAAAGGAAATAAACTTTGCTAAATAATATTATAACAAACATATTTTGTATGTCAATGGACAAAACGGATACGACAAAGGGCATATCTGTACTCAAAAATACATTTTTGCACAAAAAAAGCCCGTAAATCCGAGCTTTTGTAAAAAGTTTTTTTGAGATGATGAAATATCCAAAAACTATTTTATCAAAAAATAAACGATCATTGCGGCGAGCGCAAATCCCACCACAATTATCAACAAAATCGGTCCGTAAACCTGAAAAGCGGCAGCTATCATTGCGCGTCGTTCCTTGCGAGTTACTTTGACTGCATTTTTGCGTTGTCTGTCGCGTTCTTCAAGGTCCTCCGGCGTTTTTCCTTCCAATGCCGCCATGGAATAGACAGTTCTGCCGTCGTCCTCCTTATACACCGTTTTGACTTTATTCTTCTTGCTCATGTTGCTCCGCTTGTTGCGTAGTATCGTCGAATAAATGACATGCTACCAAGTGCCCGGGAGAAATCTCGCGCATTTGCGGTTCGATTTCGCTGCAACAATCCATACAATATTTGCAACGCGTGTGGAATTTGCAGCCCTTGGGCGGATTTGCCGGACTTGGCAATTCTCCCTCCAATTCCTCCGGCTTTACTTTACGATGCGGATTAGGAACGGGAACAGCGGAAAACAATGCTTTGGTATACGGGTGACTTGCATTGTTGCAAATATCCGACGTACTGCCCATTTCCACGATATTTCCGAGATACATAACCGCGATGTTGTCACTGATGTACTTTACCACGGAGAGATCGTGAGAAATAAACATATAAGAAATGCCCATTTCACGTTGAAGTTTTTTCAACAAATTTATGACTTGCGCCTGAATGGATACGTCCAATGCCGAAACCGGTTCGTCGCATATCACCAAATTGGGTTTTACCGCCAAAGCACGAGCAATACAAATACGCTGACGCTGACCGCCGCTGAATTCGTGCGGATACCTGTCATAATAATGCGGTTGCAAGCCGCAGCGTCTCATTACTTCCAACACATAGTCGTGAACTTCGGCTTTGGGAACGATTTTATGCACCCTGACCGCCTCGCCGATGATAGCGCCGACCGTCATACGCGGCGGCAACGAAGAATATGGGTCCTGAAAAACCAATTGCAACTGTGTGCGTAACGGTTGAAGCTGTTTTCTTTTCAGGCTTGCCAACTCATACTTTTTGCCGTCTTTGTCGGTGTAAACGGCAGAACCGTCCGTTATATCGTACAAACGCAAAATTGTTCTGCCGAGAGTTGTTTTGCCGCAACCCGATTCACCCACGATACCGATTGTTTTACCGCGTTCCAAATCGAAGCTGACGCCGTCCACCGCTCTAAGGTACGCCTGCACCTTACCAAACATACTTTTGCTTACCGGGAACCATTGTTTGAGATTACGCACCCGCAAAATATAGTCTTTTCCGTCCTCTGCCTCGGGAGTAACCGTTGTTGAAGTTTCGGGAGATTGTTGTTCGTTAATTATCTGTTCGTTCATTGTTTTTCTCTGATTTGTTTGATTTCGACTGTTTTATTTCTTATATTTGTGACAGAACACGCTGTGAGTGGCGGACACCTTTATCTCCTGCGGATATTCTCCTTCGCAACAGGAACACCGTTCTCCGCAGCGGTCCTTGAACAAACACTCATTGGGAATATTGATCGGGTTGGGAACCACTCCCGGGATACTGTACAATTCGGCATCCATTCCCGTATCGAAAGTGGGTTTCGCCTTTTGAATACCTTTGGTATATGGATGAAGCGGATTGTCGAAAATTTCGTACACCGTGCCTTGTTCCACTATCTTGCCCGCATACATTACCACAACATAATCGCACGTTTCCGCAACAACGCCGAGATCGTGAGTAATGAGCATAACGCTCGCGTGACATTGTTGCTGCACCTCTTTGATGAGGTGTAATATCTGACTCTGAATGGTAACATCCAATGCGGTTGTAGGTTCATCCGCAATTATAAGTTTGGGATTTCCCACAAGTGCAATCGCGATCATTACGCGCTGACGCATTCCGCCCGACAATTGGTGAGGATAGTAGTTTACAATAGTTTCGGGCATGGGTATTCCCACTCGGGACAACATCTCGACAGCCTTATCGTGCGCCTCCTTTTTTGTGGCGAGAGGATTGATGAGATACACTGCCTCCTCTATCTGATAACCCACAGTAAACACAGGATTCAGGCTGGTCATGGGTTCCTGAAATATCATGGAAATATCTTTGCCGCGGATACGATACATATCGTCGGTGGGCATCTTGGCGATGTCGTAGGTTACGTCTTTCATCTCATAAAGAGGTATGCCGTCCTCCGAACGCGCCTGTAACGGAACTTTTATCGCATTGCCGTTTTTGTCCTTGACGATTTCGCCCTTTTTGTTTAGCTTATCCGTATAGACAACGTTGCCGTCCTCATCCGTAACGTATATAGGTATACGCTTTCCCTTGTCATCCAACACGAAGTCTCTTGTGGCAAAGCGGATAGACCCTTCGGTCACTTGTCCCTGCGGAGCCTGAACAAGTTGCATTATCGACAAACTTGTGACGCTTTTTCCGCAGCCGGACTCGCCCACCAATCCAACGATTGAATCCTTGGGAACGGAAAAATTGATACCGTTGACCGCTTTGGATACGCCGCTGTCCGTATAGAAATAGGTGTGGAGATTTTCCACTTCGAGAACGTTGTTTTCGTCTTTTAGTTCTGTCGTAAAGTAATCGGGAGTTACCTTTTTGCGTTTTGCCTTTTCGAATTTTTTCATTTCCGCAAGGTTGCTCCGCAATATCGCTCTGCTTTCTTTAAGACTTAAAATATTGGGATTTTTTTCTTTTTTTGTTTTCACGGTGTTACCTTTTGTTCAATTGTACATCTGCAAACTTGCACATATATGCTTGCATTTGCAAATCGGAGTTGATTGTTTCAAATTATTTTCTGGCTTTGGGGTCCATCGCGTCGCGCAGACCGTCACCCACAAAGTTGAAGCCCAAAACCGCTATCACTATCAACAAACCTGCGGGTATCCACAAATTCGGATAGTTGGACATCGTTATCGGGTCGGTTGATGAGCTGATCATCGTTCCCCATGCAGCATACGGAATGGGAATACCGAGTCCCAAATAGCTGAGCGTTGCTTCATAAAGAATGATTCCGCCAAGTCCGAGAGTCATAGAAACGATCAGTTGCGGCATGATATTGGGAATCAGGTGCATAAATATACGACGCCAAGTCGGTATACCCATAACTTCGCAAGCAACTATATATTCCTGTTCTCTGAGATAGAGAATTTGTCCGCGAACCATTCGAGCCGTACCGCTCCAACCGAAGACGGTAAGTATAATCATCAAATAGTATATCCTTGCGCTGCCCGGAACTCCCCAGCTGTCTATAACAACGGAAGCGATAAGCAACAACGGCAAAGTGGGAATACAGTTAAGTATATCGACTATACGCATAAGGACCTGATCCACCCAGCCGCCGAAGTAACCGGATATACCTCCGAGAATAACTCCCAACAGCGTTTCGAGAATGACAACCACAAATCCCAATGTCAGCGAAACTCTGCCGCCGTACATCAAACGGGCGAAAACGTCCATACCTCTGTCATCGGTACCGAGAAGGTGACTTTTCGACGGAGCGGCATAGGTATTCAACTCTACGGTCTGAAAACTATACTGATATGCCTCTACTTCTTCGCCGTTGACAGTGGATTCTATCCAGTCTCCCGCTCTTTTTTCTACGGCAGTACGGTCTGCCTGTGTTTCGCCCCAAGTGTAACCGAACATTCTGAAAAGCGGCGGTCCCAAAAAAGCAAACACAAACAGCGCGATAATCATTATCAAGCCCACAACCGACAGACGGGAACGGAAAAATCTTCTGAGAACCATACGCGTGGGCGTAAGTTCCTTGTAGTATACCTTTTGTTCCACATCCTCGTCGTTTAACTGTACGAGATTATCGGTGGAAGCCGTTGTCGGTTGATTTTCCAACGCCTCGTCGAGTTCGACCGAGTTGTTTGCAGTAGTATCGGCGATATTTTCCAATTTCTCATTTTTTTCGTTCATAATACCACCTCATCTACTTCGTAAGTTTTACACGCGGATCGACAACCGCATACATTATATCCGACAGCAATGTTCCTATCACGGTCAACACCGCCAGGAACATATTGTAACCCATTATAAGCGGCAGATCGCCCTGAGTCAGCGATTTGTAGGCTATTCGACCTATTCCGTCTATTGCGAAAACTTCCTCGGTGATCATTGCTCCGCCGAACAGGCTGGGCAATATTCCCGCCATCATCGTCATAAGAGGAATCAACGTGTTGCGGAACGCATGTACGTAGACAACCTTCTTTTCCGACAGTCCCTTGGCGCGGGCGGTTCGTATGTAGTCGCTGCTGAGTACTTCGAGCATGTTGGTACGCGTGTAGCGCATCAGACTTCCGATAGACAGCACAACCATTACCAACATGGGAAGAACCAAGTGCCATGCCATATCGGCAAAACGCACAAATCCCGTTGCACTGCTGCCGCCGCTGACCAAGCCCATTGTCGGGAACCATCCCAACGTACTGCTGAACAGCTTGATAAGCAACGCCGCGAAGAAGAAACTCGGGAAAGAAATGCCTATCATGGTGATTACCGTGACCGTATAGTCACGTGCGGAATACTGGTGAGTGGCGCTGGTAATACCGAGAGGAATGGAGATCACAAACTCGAATATCAGTGCGATAAGGGAGATTATAAAAGAAATCCACATATGATCGGCAATTACTTCGGTAACGGGCTTTTCATGCGTAAATGAACGACCGAAGTTGCCGCGCATCATGTTCCACAGCCAACTGAAATAGCCGCCCAACACAGCGCCGGTTTTGTCGCCTAACGACGCCTTTTTATACTCTATCGGTTTTATGCCGAGTCCGGTAAGAGAAAGCGAATAATCTGCGTCGTTCACCGTATAGGTGCTACCCAAAACGGTAGTTGCGCTGCCGCGCATTTCGTATAGGAAGAAATTTCCTTTTTTGTCCAAAGTAAGGCGAAGCGTGCCGTCGCGAGTTTCCCAATCTCCGCGCACAAGTTTTTCTACCGAATAATCTCCTTCTTCCGCACGTTGATACAAGCTATCGTTTACTTCCAGACGAAATACCTGTCCGTTGTATTTGCTTGCGCTGTCTTGTACGGTAAACAGTAAGCGACCGTTCGAAGAATCGCTCGGAGCCTCATAGCTCAAACTGCCGTTCAATCCGTTGAGAACAAAATCGTTTAAGCTGCTTGCCGTATACGTGCCTTCCTGTACTTTCGATTGATCCGCAGCGCGTTGGTATAGCGTGTAAGTGCCGTCCTTTTTGAGGGACAACTGCCACAAATTGTCTTCTGTGTAGTAGTTGCCTTGATACAGCTCGCTTGCCGCCATACCGCCGTTTAACATACGTTCATAGTTGACGTTTTTTATGTCGCGGACAAATTCCATGCCGTTACATTCCACACTTTCATCATCCACGATCACCTTCAAAAATCCGTCCGGCATGTACAAACCGGCATCCTTTTTGAATTGATCCACTTGTTCTTGGGTGATGGTACCCTGTGCCAGCTGTTGTGAGTATTTGGTTTCCAAATAGTCGGCAGGCATCAGGCGTACCAAAATGTAAATAATCAACGACACACCCAAAAGGATAATTATTGAAAGTAATATTCTTTTTACAATATATTTTACCATTATTTTTTCCCTTTAATTGATTTGTCGGGAGTAATTGCTTGCGAATAGCTTAGCAAAAAGTTACTTGTTTACTTCGTTTCCCACAAAGCTCACTTCCCACAGTCTGGAAAGAGGACCGTTGAAGGAGGTACGATCGGATTCGGGAGTAAGCGTGCTTGTATCGATTACATTACTGTTCCACACAAACATATCGCTACGTTGATAAGTGGGAAATTCCACAGCCAAATCCATTACAAGGTCAAGGCAGTTCGCGTAGATACTTTTACGCGTCGCTTGGTTCAATGTTTGACGAGCTTCGTCTATTTGTCTGGAAAGTTCTGTAACAATCTCCAACTCTTCGGTATACTCGCCCGTAGCGTTAAGTCTGATTGCGCGATAACCCCAGTTGTAAGTAGAACTTGCCTGAGAATCGATGTGGTAAACCTGATACATATCGGGGTCTACGCCGCTGCCCCAAGCTGCCGCCCATACGGTAAGATCGCCGGTGTTGAGCTTTTTCAATGCGTTGATGTCTTTTTGCACCGTAATGTCAAATCCCAATTTGTTGAGAATTTCCGCCGCATTGTGCATTGCGTTGTAAGCGGGGTGGTCTTCGCTGTCGCCCGCGATAGTAAACGTATATTTAAGCTTGTGATTGCCGTCCGTAAGAACACCGTCGCTTCCCCTGCTGTACGTGTGGTCGGATTCATCCAACTCTTTCTGACTGAGCGCTCCCGTGGAGTCGTATGCGTAGTACTGACCATTTTCGTCGGTTTCTGCCGGATATGCCCAAGACGCACGAGTCATAGGTCTGTAAATAGCATAGGAATAACCGCTGTAATAAGCTGTGCAAAGACTTGCGTCTATCGCGTGCATAATTGCCTTACGTACTGCAATATCGGGAACTTTTTCCGCGTTTATACCGATATAGCCGTAACCGTTTGTCATTATTTCGTCATGTTCGTAACCTTTGCCGTAGCTGTTGACGGTGTCGATGTTTTCCTGTTGACAGTTGGGTTCGGCAAAGTGAATATCTCCGTTGTGCAAACTTTCCAACATCATCTTGGCGTCTACCACCTGGTAGTTTACATATTTGATGTTGACGGGAAATTCGAAATATTCGTTGCGTTCGTAGTGAACAACGTTGTTCTGTCTGAACGTGTCGGAAGTTACAGTACCCGAACCGGTCGCCGTTGTTGCCTTGTATGGACCTGCGCCTACAGGAACTCCTATCTTTTCGTTGCTGTTGACGACGTCGTTCATAAAGTCGATGTCTCCCATGGAAACGCCGAAGTGCTGTTCATAGTCAAACAGGTCGATCTGTTCCTGGTTGGAGTAGTAATACATAGGCGCAACGGTAAATCCGAAGTTCCAGATAGCTTTGGGGTCGATACCCTTGATCCTTATTTGCAAAACTTCGTTACTGCCTTCCTTGACGCTGCCGTCTGCATTGTATTGAGGTATTTCGTAAGTTTTGGTCTCGCCATTTACGTTTTTAAATGTGACGGGAGCCTTGCGGTTGGCAAACTCGATACCTTTTACATTGTAGATACGGTCACTTTCATCCATGGCATTGAAGTAATCCTGCATTGCTTTGGCGGTAAACTCCGAAATAAGGTTGTTTGCCGTTTGCCACATCGTGATTACTTGCAAAATACCCGTCGTTGTATTTCCGGGAATGTTGGCATTGTAGACGGCGTTGATAGCCTGATCTCTGGTCCATCTTCTGCTGTCTTCGCCGAATGTGTAATTGAATTTCTTGTTGGTATCATCCCAACTGAGATAACCTTCGTTGTAAAGGAAAGCCTCGGTGTCCGTGTTCAGTTGAACTTGGTCGTGATTAAACTTTATATCCTCGGCGGTACCGACGGCAAGAGTATAATCGCTTTCCAATTCCTTGCGGAACAGTTCTTTTGCACGGCGATAGTCTTCAAGCAACGTGAGATAACCGTTGTAAGTTTGCGGATTGTCCTTTGCCAATTCCGTATAGTAATCGACCTGGTCTTGCAAAGCCGCTTCCATTTTTTCATCCGTAGCGACGTTAAGATCCTTAAATTCATCTTCAAACAGGTCGGAAATTACACTGTAAAGTCTTTGAACTCTATCCCAACCTTCACGCTCGAATCTTTCCTGCGCGCCTTCCTGCTGACTTTCGTCCTTTTGCTGCGTACGATACTCGGCAAGACCGTCTATTTCGGAAGAATAAACCGTTGCGCTGCCCGTATAAGCGGGATCGAGATACACATACAGATTGAACAATACGTCTTTCATGGTAAGCGGCGAACCGTTGCTGAATTTGAGATCGTTTTTCAATACGAATGTGTAAGTTGTATAAGAGTTGTCAACGGTGGGATTTACTGTGTTTCCCGTAGTTTCCTGACCGTAGTCCAACACTACGCAAGACTCGTTTTCGCCGTAAGCGACATTGCCGTCCTTATCAGAAGAAAGCATACCTATCTGCGTCATGCCGATGATACTTCCGTCTGTTGCCGATGTGCTGAAAAACGGATTGAACACGCCGTCCAATTCTCCTATCGACAGTACGAGACGGTCTGTTTCATTGTCGAATGTGGTTTTTTTGCAAGCGGCAAGGGCAAACATACAGGTTGCTGCCATCACTATCGCAATCAAAACCGTAATAATTTTCTTTAACTTTGTCATAGTGTTTCTCCTTGTTGGTATCGCTCCGCACTACTGTGCAAGCGTAAAAATTGAGTTAAAATCGGTTACAGTTACTTTATCGGAGTCATACTCTCCGTATATTGCTTTTGACAAATATTGGGTTATCTCTGCATCGGACATTTCCAAATTCTTTTTATCCGACCAATCGACCGAATATGTGCCGGAAACAGTCACACCGTCGATTATCGGCGAACTCGCCGTAGTGCTTTGAACGGACAGCGCCAAACCCGCGAACTCTATTCGAGTGCTGTCCGGATAGGGTTTCAAAGTCAATTGAATATTTTCGAAATTGACATTTTGAATTTTGGCATTGGCGCCGAGAGTATCGAACAAGGCATATCCGGGAATTCTGGTTGTACCCATATTACCGACGGTTATATTGCTTATCGTAAATCCGTTTCCTTGCAACGCTCTGTCGAACAGACCCCTGCTGTTGCCGAAGTTGACGGAATTGCCTTCGCAATCTACATTGTCGGTAAGCCAAATGCCGTCCGAAGTTTTTAACGCAGCTACAAGCTCGCTGTAATCGGAAACAAATTGCCAAACGCCTTCTATCGATTTGACGTAAACGCGCACCTCGTTACTTTCCTCTCCGCCGGGGTGAACAAAATCTTCATCCCATTCGGTTGTCAATGCTTCATCGGAATAGTATCCGAGGAAAGTACGATCCTGACGGCGCAGATTGCTGCCGTAACGACTGCTGTCGCTGAATTTTTCTCCTTGCTGTACACGGTAGCTACCGAGCAGCTCCGGCTCCTTGCCATCCACCACCAGATATACGCCGTAGCTGTAAACTATTGCCTTTTCCCATTTGGCGTATAGTGTGGTATCGTCGTTGACTCGGGTGTTGAAATCCCAACGCTGTGTGAGTTCCGGATCGGTGTACCATCCTTCAAACACAAAACCGGCTTTGGTAAATTTGTAATTTTTGTAATTGCTGATGTCTATGATATAGGAACCGGGTTTGTATCCGTGATAGATTTCGTTCATCACGTTGGTAGAACCGTTATCCAAGACGCCGCCGTCAAATTCAAATGTGACAATCACCATTCCTTCAAGGCTTTGTTCTTGCGAACCGCAGGCGCCGAGAATCCCCAATGTCAACGTCAACATCAACAAGACGACTATTACAGCCCATAATTTGATTTTCATTGTTTAATCCTTTTTTTCAGTTGTTTTTGTAACTTTTACTCAATAAGTAAATACAATGTCGATTGTTACGTTAAATTCGTTGGAAACAAACGTGATACCAAGATTGCCGACATGATTTTTGACAACTTGCATCGTAATGTTCATCCCGCTGATAGACGTAAGCAATATCTGGGAATAGCCGATTACATCCTTTTCACTGCCGCCCTTGACGGTTGCGTTCAAAGATTTTTTGCTTGCCTCATATCCTGTCACAAAGTACTGTTCGTCCAATTTGAGATTGGGTAAAAAGTTCGACGTGACGCTTTCGGTGCCGTTTTCCGTCGTTTCGGTATAAGGCTCGGTTGTGTGTTCGTTTATCTCATTGATTTTTTTGGATGTTTTTGTCCAAGAGTATCCGCTGTCCGTTTTGTTGTAGACGGTGTTGCTGCTGTACTGAACAAGATTTTTATTTTTTGTTTCCACAGATACTTCTATTTTGGTTGCATCGGACACTTTTGCGTAAGTTTGTTGCAAACTGTCCAATGCCTTTTGCCCCTTTGCGCAGCCTGCGCAAAGTACGATCACAAGCGCGAGCACTGCCGAAAGTATAGCCAAACTAAGTTTCTTTTTCATTACAGGATACCTCCTTTGAGTACCACGTATGCCGCCGCAAGCAAGACGTTCAATCCCGCCACCGTGGCAAACAATCCGTTTATGGGTGCATGAGCGATCACTTCCGCCGTATCGATAACGCCCGTGTCGTTAGCAGCCTTGTTCCAAGCGTCGATGTACGCTTGATAGGGTTTCAGTTTGGTTTCGTACGTTTCTATTTCTTCGTCGGTCAGCGTGTGTATAATCGAATACGCTTTTACCAACAAATCAAAGTGTTCTTCGGTGATTTCCTCCGGTTTGAGATCGCCGAACAATTCGCTGAGCAAATCCACGACATGGTCGATATAATCTTTGTCGATTTCTCCATCGAAACCGGAAGCGGCTCTGTATTCGGCGCTCTTTTCATCGAGAATATTCTTTGCGCTTGCATATCCCGCGTCTGCGAGTTGCTCGTTAAGCGCAGCCTTTCCTTCCGAATTCAAAGCGTTGTAACTTTGCAGCGCGCTGCTCAACGCCTTGTAGGAGTAAACCGTGTCGTCCATATCGAACAAGTGAGTGATTGCATGAAGCGCAATATCCACATTGTAACTTTGCAATGCACTGTTGTAGAAATCGATGTAACTGCCGTCTACGAATCTAAGCTCGTTTTTGTTGGCTTGCAACATGTTGTAAGCAGTTATCGCGTCATTGATCTGATTGGTCGCATAACGGTCAACTTGCGAAAGTTTTTGCAATGCTCTGACGGACCTGATAAATTCAATGGCATATCTGCCCATTGTTTCTTCACCGTATACAATATCGCCCTGTGCGTTTCGTTCCTCGTTGAAAAACGCTTTGTAAATGGGACTGTCATATCCGGAAGAATTGGAAGGAATTTGCATTGTCAGTTTTTTCTGTCCTACCCATCCGTAGAAATGACTGTAATAGTACGCGTTGCTGTAATAGTATGAGATTTCGCCCGCGTCTTCGTAGTTGAAATAGAAGTCGTATTTGTACAGGTCGTCCAAATAGGGGAACTGTCCCGGCTGCATATACTCTTCTTCGGGGTCTAAGGGCGGAGTTGTACGTATTTCGTTTAATACGTTCGCAACGCCTTCGAGCGCGGGAGCATAGTAGCTTTGGAATACTACTCTTTCCAAATTGACGCAACCCGCAAATGCATAGTCGCCTATTGCATTCAATGATGCCGGCAAGGTGAGTTCCGTCAAATACCTGTTGTTCATTGCCGCCATGAAGCCGATACGCACTGTACCGTCCAGCACGTTGTAACTTCTATCCGTCTTTTGAGTGGGATATGACGTCAAAACCATTCCGTCGGTTTTTTTGATATACAATACGCCTTTGTCGATACGAATACCCGTACCGTTGTAGGTTTCGCTGCCGTTGTGCGTAAATGCTCTGAAATGTTCCGCACCGGAAATCGCGCCGTCCGCCTCCGTGAGTTT
The DNA here is from genome assembly GCA_947601445.1 of uncultured Clostridia bacterium. Taxonomy (GTDB): domain Bacteria; phylum Bacillota; class Clostridia; order Christensenellales; family CAG-314; genus Fimimonas. The sequence goes on from CANQGD010000007.1 coordinate 14,710, forward strand.
GTCACCGACGTTGATAGTTTCGATCAATGTTCCGCTAAATGCGGCAGACCCGATTTTTTCGATGTCGGGAGCGACGAAAGAAGCGAGCGAACTGCACATTCCGAATGCACCCATTCCGAGTTCTTTCAAATTGAGCGCAACAACGTTTGTCAGATTTTCGCAATAGAAGAATGCTCTGTCTCCTATCTTTTCCACCTTGGGCAATTGAATACTCGTCAGACTTGTATTAAGGAAGAACGCATATTCTCCTATTTCGGTTACGTTGTCGAAATCGATGGACGACACATTCATAAGGAACATGCTTCCATCCTCGATACGCGGATAAAAGGCGTTGACGCCTATCTTTATAAGAGATTTTGACCGCACGGTTTGCAACGCGCAGTCTCCTTCGAACGCGCTCTCACCGATTTCCGTTACATTATTCATAGAAACGGTTGTCAAGCCGGAGATTCGCTGCAAATTATAATCGATTTGAGAACACATATAGAATGCGAAACTGCCCAGCTTGGTTACGCCGTTTATTTCCGCTTCCGTAAGCGAAACGCAGCAAGCAAATGCATAATTGCCTATTTCACTGCCTTCGGTTTCGATTGTGACGGACTTTAAGCGAGTTCCGACAAATGCGTAATCTCCTATATTCGCCTTGCCTCCGAAAGTTACCGAAGTCAAGGTACCCTCTTTCGTTACAACCAAATCGAAAGAGTTTGTTTCCGTGTTAAGACGGTATCCGTATTGACCCGCAAATGCGCCTTCACCGATTGTGACGTCTTTTTCTCCGAAATTTGCGGAGGTGAGAGCCGTATTCTCAAACGCAAACCGTCCTACTTCCGTAATATTGAGCAAATCTACGGTAGTGAGCAAGTTGCACCCTGCAAATGCGTGGTCGCCAATTTTCGTACAGCTTGTCGGCAAAGTCACCGAGGTGAGAGACGTGTCGTTCATAAACGTTTCGTCGCCGATTTTTTCGATTTTGGTGTCGCCGAGATTTATCGTGCGCAATGCCGTCGAGGCAAATGCGCCGTTGCCAATGGATTCCACCGTTGCGGGCAATGTGACGCGGTTAAGTCTTGTGCAGGAATTGAACGCGTCGCTGCCGATGATTCTGAGCGCTGAACCGGAAGCGTCAAAAGAAGTAATTTGAGAGCCGGAGAAAGCTCCTGACACTATTTCGGTAACGCTTGCGGGCAAAGTAAAGCTGGTTTGAGTAAACATTGTGGGAACAACATACAGCAATACCGTCTTGTCCGCGTTGTAAACCACGCCGTCCTCTACGTTGAATTGACCGATTTTGAAAGTCGTGAGACCGTTGCAACCCACAAATGCGTTCGCCGCAAATTGCTCGCAATTTCCGTCGAATACGACGCTTTCCAAACGGGTGCAACCGTTGAACGCGTCATCGCCGAGATACGTCACGTCTTTGACTATTTCCACATTACGCAAATTGATGCATCCGTAAAAAGCTCTTTCGGGAATCACGTCGCTGTAAATTTTCAGCGGATTGGAACGGGAGTGTTTGAGCCCCGTACAACCTTCGAACATTCCTTCCGTAAGACGCGTAAATTCTCCCAATGTAACGGTAGTCAAGCCCGTGCAATCCTTGAATGTATAGGAGTAATTGGGATCGGCACCCGCAATAGGATAATGCGGAAGACTGCTGCGGCGCAGGTTGGCAAGGTTAAGCTCGGTAAGAGATTTGCAACCTTCGAACGCAGACGCACCGAGTCCGTAGGGACGAGCAAGTTTGTTGGAACCGACATTGGACAATTTTTCACAATGATAGAACGCATAATCGTTGATCATGTGAACGTTGTCCAAATTGATTTCGGTAAGTTTGTCGCATCCGTCAAACGCATGCAATGCTATCGTTGTAAGTTTGCTGTCTTCGCCGATAATTACCTTTTCAAGCGCTATGCAGTGATAAAACGCATACGCTTCTATCGAAGTAACAGTATCAGGTATGGTTACGCTTGTTACCGTCGTGTTGTCGTAGGGCGTACGTTTGAGGTCGAGATTGTATTTGTCGTCCTCGGGCAGTTCGACGGAGTTGTCCATACTGAAATGGCAGAATGCGAATGAATTGATATACATCAATCCCTCATCGTCGGGTATTACAACGTCGCCGCCCCAACCCTTGTAAGCTATAAGCTGACGGCTGTCGTTGATTACAAATTCACTCTTTACATTGACCGCGCAACTTGCCTGCAACACATTTTCCTTGCCGTCCAATTCTACGGAAAGCGTGATACGGCAATTGCCTTCGGCTTGCGCAGTAACTTCGCCCTTGGATGTTACCGTCGCTACACGCGGGTCGGTAGTTCTCCAAATCAATTTGTAACGACCTTGCGAAGTTTGAGCAATAGCCGTCGCTTCGCCGTCGGAACCGTCATTATCATCCGAAATAAGCTGTCCCTCGAGATTCCAAGGTTTGATTTGCGGTTTAAGCCTTATTACCTCGGACGGATAGAAGGAAATACTTGCACTACCGCTGAAATAATTTACGCTGCCCGTTTCGCCTATATCAGAATAGTCGATGTCGCTTGTAAATGCATGCAACGTATCATAACCGCTGAACTTGACCTCTTCGAGCCCGACTTGATCGTATCCGCTGCGATCGTCGGAAATACGGTCGGTAACCGTCACTTGGATGGTGTGTGTTTCACCGCCGCTTGTAAACGATACGGTTGTACTGCCCTGTTTGCGTCCTTCCACAATACCGCCGTGAATAGCCGCTACGGATTCGTCCTCGGTATTCCAATCAAGCAACGAGAAGAATTGTTCAATGTGATTGCTTGTTGTATTCAGTTGATCTGTCGATACATCCAGCGTATAGGAGGGATCGGTACTTACAACGAAAGGTGTGAGATCGAGCGTTTGACCTATATCCAACGTGATCTGCTTGTGCTCTTCGTCTATATCCAAATTTTTGTTGTCCGTTTCGGGCAGAGGTATACGGATAAGTCTGTTGTTCAACGCATAGTCGTCCAACATAAACAGAATGCAGTCCGGCATCAGCGAATTTCTGATATTGTCAATATAGTTGGTGATTTCCACCTCCAACTTTGTTGTGCTGCTGCGCGTTTCCTGATAAATGGGAATTGCATTGTCGTTCAGCGGCTGGACGTCTATCATCTGTTCGCCGTATTCGTTTATATCCGGAGTTCCGTCGGCATTCCACGCCTGGTTAATAACAATAGGACGTGCCGACATTGCATAATGGTTGTCGTATATCTCCAAATCCAAATAATACTGCCACTTGCGCGTACCCGTGTTGTACTTGGAGCGGAAAGAATATCCCGTGACGGTAGGAGCTTCCGTATCGACATAGAAACTGAAAGTATAGGTGTCTCTTGCGTTGCGTTCGCTCTCCCAATCCAACGAAGCCGTCATGGTTACTTCGAACTTTTCGTTGTTGTTTCCGAATGCGCCGTTTATACTGCCCGTTGTGGGGTCCACCGTCAAAATATCGAAATCGAACATCGAAAGTTCCATCTCGCAAACATAGGGCATCGGACTGCCGTTGAAGTGCGCCTTGTAGCAGTTGTAATCATCCATCGTCCACACGGTTTCGCCCGTGGATGTGTTGCGAATTTCCACATGCAACTGCTTCGCATTGCGCAGCAATCCCGCATAAATCGCATATAATTGACTTAGCGTAGTAGTCTGATATGACAATGCGGCGTGTTCTTCCGTTGCGGGAATGGGATTATATCCTGCGGGCAAATCGTAAAGATAAGTGCCCATGGGAATAATGTAATCGTAGTAATACAGGGCATACGGGGTAGTCGCCGTATAATCTGCTTTTATTTTGTCCTCATCGTCGATGGCGTTGTTGTGCGCGGTTGTTTCCACCTCATAGTAATCCTTATCGAAGATGGGAGCCTCGCCCCAATCTCCGTAGAAAGCAAGGAACGGAACATTGAGGTCTACGCCGTCCGCAGCCTGACTGTCCAAAGTCACAAAGCCTTCAACATACATACCGTTGACAAAACTGTCGTTGAGGTACGCTTTGTCTGCGGCGCTCAGCGTGATTTTAACGGTGATTTCCGCCGTTTGTCCCGCCGGTACCGTCACTACGTCTCCGGAAAGAGTTCCGTCGCCCGCAACGGCATACTGTGTGTTGTGAGAAAGCATATATGCCATTTCCGCAACGTATTTTTTATCCGCGGAAAGAGACTCGGTAAATGTGTAGTTGCCCAACTTGTAACTTACCGCACCGTCGGAGATATTTCTCAGATAGAACGTCATCTGATAAACACCCGCACGGGCAGGATCGTCCCACAACTCCAATTTGGTGGTATTCATTACTTCGCCGTTTTTATCTTTCGTGTACAGATATGCGGGAGTGGTTGTCGCTTTGAGAATATCCGCAATACCTGCGCCCTGTTTGCGCGGCGAATAGGGATTTCCCTCCTTGTTCAACACAATTGTCGCCGTGGACATCAGCAGTTGATTGACAAGATCGCGCTTTTGCGTGACCGAAAGGTCTTCGTCTGCAAAACGGGCGTTTACGTATTGACGGGCAAGCACCGCTATACCGACAAGGTTGGGGCATGCCATCGAAGTACCGCTCAATTTCTCATATCCGCCGCCGGGTATCGCCGACCAAATATTGCCGCCGTGCGCCGTAATTTCCGGTTTGAGAGACAGATCGGGATTGGGGCCCCAGCTGGAAAAATCGCTCATAAACGGACCCGCAGTGTTTTGTGCGTTCAGTACAAGAGTACCGCTTTCTTGTTCAGCAAGATATTCGCCGTCATCCTTACCGATAGAGCAAACCGCTATTTCTTTGCCCGCTTCCGCGACGGTCATCAGAATATCGCCGTAAACATTGTTGTATATAATGACGCCTGCGGCGCCTGCCAATGCGGCATTGATAACCTTTTCCTCGAAACTCAGATCGCCGCGCTTTACCAATGCGATCTTTCCTCTGACGTCTACCGCGCTGTAATTGCTTTGCGCGCCGAGTCCGGGAATAGTCACATATTCGAAAGTATGATCTCCGCTGTCGGTTACACCCAATTTTTCAAAAAAGTCGTAATATTCCGTACCCATATCGGCAGCTTCCTGAAAGAATATAACTCTTTCTCCGTTGGCTGTCATATATTTTTCCTTGTTGCCGTTGATTGAAGCGACGGACAACGCCGAAGTATAGGTAGCGGGAGAACCGACCGTTCCGCTATCGGGATTGGAAACCTTGTTGGTATTGCCGAATTCACTGCCGTAAGCGCTGCTGTAATCGTTGCTGGCGGCAACGATCAAAGAAATGCCCGCGTCTGCTATTTCGTCGTAAATTCTGTTCTTTTCCTCGTCGTCGTACTCACGCGCAAAGCCCGCGCTCGCACCCAAACTCATGTTGATGGCGTCTACTCCCAACTTTACGCAGTCTTCGAGAGCAGCCAAAATATCTTCGTCCTCGGCACCGCTTCTGTAATCGGAGAACACCTTCATTATCGCAAATTGAGTATCGATTGCCACGCCTTGCAAGTACGTTTCGCGGCTGCCGTCAAAGTCGTCGTTTTTATCGTAGATGGATTCCTCCGCATAGCCGCCTATGATACCCGCAACGTGAGTGCCGTGTTCGCTGAGGAAGGGCATAACGTCGGCGTCATTGTCTGCGTAGTCGTAGCCGAATGCGATTTTGTTTTTTGTCAGATCGCCGTAATAAACCTGACGGGATTCCAAATTGCCGCCCGCCATGCTGTTTGCTATCGTGTCGGGCAAAATCGACTCTATGTCACTGCGGCTGAACCTCGGATTGCTGACCTCGTGCGTAGTGAAAGCAGGGTGAGCATAGTCGCATCCAGTATCGAGGATTGCGACGATAGTGCCTTCGCCCGTGTATTGATCGCTGACGTTGTTTTGGAAAATACCCGTATCGTAAACGTTTACATCGTTGACGATTGCTTCTTCCGGTTCGTATGTTTTGCCAATAATGACGCTGTATACGCCGTCATGTTTGATGATTTTAGCAAGATTTTCGTAGGTTGTGCTCACGGCAAAACCGTCCACAACACTGCTGTAATGGTATTTCGCGGAAGAAATCAATCCTTCTTCAACAAGTTGTTTTTCCAATTTTTCCTGACGTGCCAACGCGCTTGCCGCTGCTGCCTGCGCAGCTCCGCTTGCAAGATATTCGTTCAAAGGCTGTTTTTGATCGGTTTGATTGTACTGACCGACCAACGAACCGGTTGACAAAGTGATAACAACATTGACGGGTCCGGAAAGTTTTTCCGATCTGATATCTTTAACCAAGTCCTTGTTGATATAGTCTATATTCTTCTCTTTGAGTTGGCGAAGTACTTCTTCCTCATCAAAATGGAAAGAGGCATCGGCAGTAACCACGTCGCTGTCTTTTTCGGACGGAGTACATCCGGGCAGAACGTAGATACAAGTCAATGCCAGTACTAACACTACTATCAATGATTTGATTATTTTCTTCTTCATAGCTAACCTCTTTGTCGCATTCAGTGTGATCCTAATTATATAATGCGACAGTATAGTAGTTTAATTATACCACCTACACCCCGAATGTCAAACAAATACGCCCCTAATATTGAGTTTTTTTTGAATATTTTATTAGTTAGACACTATATATATAAATAAATATATTATTTTTACAACAAATATGTGTAATTTTACTATTATTTTGTTATTCTCCGTAACATTTTAATTATGTCAAAATTCAAGGGGCGATTTTATTGAACAAGCTCAATTTCATACGCCTCGTTGCGAGGTTCAACATTTCGACGCCGTCGATTTCATTGCATTTTATCCTTTGGTACAAATGCCGAATACAAAACTACTGCCGCAAGCGTAAAACACTTGCGGCAGCGGTTTTATTGATTTTGCGTAATATTATGCCTCGACAACCGTTACAAGATAAATACGTTGTCCGCTATCATCGGTGCCATACTTTACGGTTACGATAAGATTTTTGTTGTTCAACTTAACCGCAAATACTCCGTTACCTTGGTTTTGCACGTTTTGAGGATAGGTCCAAACCATATCTTCCTTGTAGTCTTGTCCCGAGTAAGTCCAACGCCTCATTTCTTCAATGCCGACCACGTTTCCTTCGGCGTCGACCAACAGTGCCAAATCGTAATAATCCTCATGCACACCGGTTTCATCGCTATCCTCGTGAACACTTTCCACGCGTTCAACGGAGGTGTTGCTGAATGTAACAATAAGCTGTTCTTGCGTGCTTCCCGATGCGGGAATGTATTGAATTCTCCACACCAACTGTCCGTTTGCGTTTCTGACTACCGTGAAGATATTGGTACCGTCCTTGGACAACTCGAACCCAAAGTTGAAGTCATAAAGGTTGTAGATATACTCAAATTGGTTCGAGTCGGCGTTCCACTGTGCGAGAGAAACAATTTCGTCCATTTCGCTGCGTACCGAATAACTAAACACAACTCTGTACTTTCCGTCGGAGGTTTGCAACGTAAGCAGACGGTGAATCGACGTGGTTACATTGATAAGTTCCGTTTTCGGATCGTATGTTACCGTATAAGTAATTTCCATCTCCGTGTTGCCGTCAGACGCCCTATTACGTCCGATCCAAACGTTCAGATCGGAACGGCGAACGCCTTCCAATATCGGAGAGTAAGTACCGTCTGTTTCACGAACATACAAAGTCATATACTGATAGCCGTCCGCAATGAGATTTTCCAAATCCGCACGGTAACTTCCGTCGGAAGTGTATACGATTTTTCCGTTAGCCGTAGCTTCGGCACTCCAATTCGACAAATCAATCGTAACATTGTAAATTTCTTCGCCGATACTATAATTGACTTGACAAGTATAATCTTCGAAAGACACTATTGCCGTACTTGCCACTTGTCCGTCGTAATACACTCCGGAAAGATTCATATTGACGGTACTGTAAATCCCGTCTTGGTTTATTTCCATATCATATCGGAATGTGAATTCCACCTCTGCACCGGATTCGTCCGTTACGGTAAAGGTTTGCGGAACATTGTTCTTATAGAATAAGTTCGAACCGATTTCTATAACGCTTTCTTTGTAGTTGAAGGTGTATTGTTTCTCTCCCAATGTGAGCTGTACCACGCCGTAATCGACAAATGTGTAACCGCCCGCATTACTTTGCAGTACATATCCGTCCTCGCCGTACGTGTAGTAAGAAATACTTCCGATGCCGTCTTCGTACTCTCCGAGGAGCAAATAGTCTCTCGTTTCGAAGTCGAAGAATCCCATACCTTCAACGGAAATGGTTTTTATTTCGACGCATTTGTGAATTTCCTCGTACCAGGCGGCTGTGGCGTCATATGACGCTTGATCCCGCACGTAAATAATGACGGGCAATCCCGGCAAATCGGTATTGGGACCGGGAAGGAACGCGTTACGATCCATTTTTATAGCGCTCACGTTCGCCTCTGTCAGGTCAAGAATCATTTTTTCGCCGCTGCTGAAAATATTGTGTGAAAATGCCGAATACCCGATGTACTCAACCTTGTTCAATTTTACGGTACCCACGTTCATCTGATTGCAACCGTTAAACGCATAATCGCCGATGTAAGTGGCATTGGGGAAATTGACGTCTATGATATTGAATGTGGGAATATCATCGGTTGACGAATTGTCCAACGTATAGGGGCAATAGAATGCGTAATTACCTACGTAGATAACCTTTTCGGAAGAAATCGTAGTCACGGCAAAATTGTGTATGCCGAAGAATGCGTAAGCCTCAATGCGTTCCACGTTGTTCAAATCCAAAGTTCTGCCGCCTAAGCGGTACACGTTGGCAAAGGCATTTCCACCTATCGCCGTCACTTCGTCGGGGATAACAAGGTCGTTTACCGTACTCGGACCCTGATATGCCACAAGCGTGTGATCGCGAATGATGAACGTTTCGTTGTTGACAGTGAAATTGTTCCCTTCCAAATTATAGAAACCGTAGCTGCCGTTGTCGAATTCGAAACGCACCACATCATCCCCCAAACGGCTGTAAAATCCTCCGTTTATGTTGCCTCTGCCGTCTACATACATACCGTTGATGTAGCCGAACGTTGAGTCGTTGCGAATGGAACCCAACAGAAGCACCGACCAATCTTCGCCGACAAATACCGTTTCGTCTTCTATGACGTAATAGACAAACCAGACATTGTCCGAGAAGGACATTGTAGCGGTATGGAAACGGAAGTTTCTTCCTCCGTCACGCTCGGACGTGAACAACATACAATCGAGACCTCTATTGTATGAATAGGTACCGGAATCCAACTCGTTATCATTTTCATCATAGATAAAGGCTTTACCGTGACCGTCAAGATACATTTCCGTCTGAGTTATATTGCCTTTATCGTAAAATGCGTAAGTGGCGTTGTAGTTGTCGCGAAGAGTCAATTTGCCGTCCGAACCTATATCGAACAAGAATTCGCTTGATCCCACAACCGTCTGACCGTTTGTTATGCTGTAATCGGCACGGAATACCAATTGCGTTCCGTTTTCAAAGTCATCGTCCCAATCGTAGTCTATTTCCAACGGAGACCTGTCTTTCATAACGCCGATTCCCAACACGCCGAAATAGTAAGTTTGTCCGTCAAAGTAATAGCTGTCGTTGTAACCGTCACCGAATATTTTGCCGCCTCCGACTACATCGAACTCGCGATCCGCCTGCGGGTCCATACGCACTAGATAGACTTTGTATTCTGTCGAGGACGGTGAGTTTTCAGCCGAAAAGCTTGCCGTCGACGATATAATGTGGGTAATCGGTTTGGAAGCACTGTTTTCGACAATCCATTTTATCTCATATTCGGTCCATTGCAAGCTGCTGTCGTAGAACTTTATATCATTGTTGCCCGTAGCTTTATATGTACCTATGGCATCGTCGAAGAGTATCGTGCCGGAATTGCTTTCCGCACCGTCTCCCAACATAATAATGTAGTAATCCCGATAGATCGTACCTTGTATCCAATTGTAATAAACTCCCGCGCCGTCGGCATCCACGAGGAAGTCTGTCGCTTTGTCGTTTTCGTAAATAACGGTAACAAAGTGAGTCGTTTCGCCGTCAAGCGAAGTGAATTCAAAGAAATACTTTTTGTAGAAATCGATTGCTTCGTATGTTCCTTCGATCGCTTCACCGCCCGCCGGCGTATAAGTAGCGTTGCCGTATCCGTCTATATCGAAACGGTCGCCGTTTTTAGAAGTATAGACCGTCTTGTCGTCAAATTTGGTTGCAAACAACACGTCATCGCGACGTTCCAGCTTAAATTTGAAATGTGCAAAAGCTTCTACGAGATATTCGTAACCTACTGCTTCGATGTAGACGTCTTTCATGGAATCGTCTATATCGAAACTGTATTCATCCAACGCTTCATCGTAGCTTAATGTACCGTATATCATAAAGTAATAAACGAGGTCCTCTGCAAGCAAACCGATAGCCGCATGAGTGTCGTCCATAAAATACAGTTTGTCGAAATTCTCGTTTTGTCCGTAAAACGTTTTCCACACAAGGTCCATCACGGCGTCTTTGGAAATTATTTTCCTATCATAGGTTGTTACCGTTGCGTCACCTTGGCCTGTTCTTGTCGTTTGAACATGCACGGGGATTACAATATCTTCCGTTGTTTCTTCGGACTGTTCCTCCGTATTTCCCGGGATTTCGTAAAATTCCAGATAGAAACCGGTGTTCGAATTTCCATAGCTGAGCGAACTCATAGACGAAAGTCCCCATTCGCCGAAATTATACTTTTTCCCGTTGTATGTGAGTGTACCCCATTTATCCATGGAAAAGTCTTCGGAACCGATCGTGTATCCCTCCGCGCCCAAAACAGATGTTTCGATCGTGCCGTCTTCCAAATAACGGAAATCCCAAAAAGACGTTTCGTCGGTATAGAGACCGCTTGTAAAACGGTACGTACCGTCTGAATTTTGAGTAATAATTCCGTTATCCATCGTTTCATAATAGTCGCCGACGTCCTCATTGCGAGTCAGACCCATAATAAACGCACCGTATAGTGCGGTTTCGTATACCCACATCGAATCGTATTGCGGAGCGCCGCCGTACACCTTGCTTGCGGGATTGTTTTGCGCCCACCGAGTCATACGGGGAGCCTGCTCGATCGCCGTGTGTTGAGGAAGAATATTGTCCCATAACGCTTCATAGGTTGTTTTTCCGTTAACGGTAATTTCCAGCCACAAATCCTGCCAATCGTTCAATACGCCGTATTCCAACATCTGCAAAACTCTTGTTTGGATTGTATATGTTCCCTCTACATAGTCCTCGGCGCCTTCCGGTTTGATCAGCAAATTACCGAAACCGTCGAGAAGCAAATTCGGTTCTTCGTTCATTACGTCGTTGAAATAGTGACCTTCCAAACCGTCCGATACCAAATATTTGCCGCGTATTTCCACTCCGTATTTGCTATCCGCAGCATTGTCCTCGGTGCGGAACAAAAACATGGGTGTAGAAGCGGAGGAAATGGCAACATAGGTTGTTTCTTCAAACTTGTAATAATCTTGTTCGGCGTCGCCCACAATCACAAGGTCTTCCCATTCGTAATAGAAAGCCTTGACTACCGCAACCAATTCGTTATCGGTAACAGTATACAAAGTCATGCCGCCGATACCGTTTTCGTCTATCATGCCGTCAAGATAGAGTACGCTGTTGTTTGCGGCGAAATAGTAGAATCCGGCTTCTTTGCTGTTGGTGCGATTAAATACCAACTCTCCCAGCATGGTGTTGAGAGTAAAATGGAACGTGAGGTCATCGGAAAGGAAAACATACTCTCCCGTGACAAAATTCATATCGAAAGTGCCGTCCACGGTGATGCCTTGCGAGCTGTACGACAAATTGTTACTTCCGTTGAATACTATCGTTTCGCCGTTGTCTAAGCCGTTTCTTGCCGAGCGCCCGGCAAGTTTTTCAAAATAGTAAAAACGATTGCCGTCGATTTTGCCGTCCAAAACGGAACGTTCGCCGTCTTTGAAAACGAATACTCCCGTATTGACGTCGTAACTGCCTGTTTTTTCCTCTAAGCCTTGCCTACGCAAATAAACTTCGTCTTGTTTTGTAAGAGAAACAAACAAATAGTCGTCGCCGCCGAAAACATCGACGAGCGGTTCCTGCCAAACGGCATACATCGTAACATTGTATCCGCTCATTTTGATTGTATCGTATTCGTCGCCCGCAGCATACTCCAATTCACCGTCGGGTTTGGTGGACCATCCCGCGAAACGAACGTCGCGCTCCAAACCGAATTCGTTTCCGTCGGCGAGAGTAACTTTTTCTCCACGCGCAACGTCTACGCTGGCTATTGATTTTGCGTCGCCGTCGCGATTGACATTGTAATTGACGCGCACAATATCAGACGAAATATACACAACGAACACCTCGTTTTTGCCGAGCGCGTCACTGTGGACTCTGCTTTGGTTTGTCAAAAGAAGTCCGCGCGCCTCAAACGGGGAGACATCCAATGTGAAAGCCTCGCCCAAACGCGCCGTGCCGGTTGTCGTTTGCGACGGCGTTTCGGGAAAACTGTTGTCCTTTGCGGAGTAATATACGTTTACCGTATAAGTTACGTCGTATTTTGCCGCAAGAGTCAACCCTCCTTCGGGCATAACGTCATTTTCCGTCAAAGGCTGCCCGTCTTTGAACCAGCCTGCAAAGGTAACACCGCTTTCTGTTGCGGGTATCGAGTCTTTGACTGCGTCGTAAATTTTGTCTCCCACATTTACTTCGATTTCGGTTTGCGAAAGCGTGCCGCCGTCGCCAACGTCCAAAGTCAATGTGGCTTTTGCGGTATCGTTGCACGCCGCGATAAGACAAAGACTTGCCGCAAGACATACAATCAATATCGATAACAAGATTTTGGGGAATTTTTTCATTTTTTTCTCCTTTAAATTGACGGTAATAAAAGCAAAATTACCTATTTTCCGGTTGTTCTGCCGCATTTTTATCCGACGACTCCTCCGTCTCGGGAGATCGCTCGGTTTGCTGTTCAACGGGAGTCAGACCCACAACGTCGCCGACGGGCAATGTAAATGCAATGCCTTGACCTGCTGTTTGAAGTCCGACGTCACGGTACAAATTGTGCAAAACGTCTTCCTTTATATTGCTGTCCACAAGTATCATCACTATTTCTTTGTTGGGTTGAACGGTAATTCCGAAAAACTTTTCCGCTTGCGGATTTGCGGTACCCGTTGCCGTCAGCACCGTACCGCCGCGAGCGCCCGCAGCACGTGCCGAATCCATTACCGTTTCGGAAAAACCTCCGTTTACCACACAAAAAACAACTTCATACTTTGTCGCCATAGTTTCTCCTACTGTTTGTTACTCAAAAACCTATACGCCGATACGCCCACCATACTGTTGAACGGAACGGTAAACGCAATGCCCTTGCCTCCGCGAAGGGACGCGAATTTATCCTCTATTGCTGCGAGCGCATTTTCTGCATTATCCTCTCTGATGAATGCAAAAATGGCTTGTTTTTCTCTATCTGCGTCTAAATAACCGAACGATTTCCTTGCGGTTCCGAATGCGGAAATTTCAAGTTGCATATTTACTTCGAAACTTTGCAACAAATCGAGATAAAAATCCGTTTTGTTGCGTGGTATGACGACAACAAGCAACATCAATTTGTAGGGCGCAAGAGATTTTTTTGCGGCCGACTTGCCCGTCCCGTGTTTTTTTGTCCTGCCTACAGTCAGCTTGGGGGAAGGCTCTCGTTTGGGTGTTTGTGTTTTTGCCGTATTCATAAATACCTATTGAAAATGGATTATTTGACCGTCATCCGCCGTAATGATATGATGCTGTGCGATCTTGTTTCGAACGTTGCGCGCAATAATTGCACGAAAGCCCAAAGCCTGAATTGTTATCAAAGGCGTCATTGCCACCATTGCCACTACCCCAAATGCGTCCACAAGAACTTTGCTTTCCCCTTGACATGTCAGACAAGCTCCGATGGCAAAAGGCAAAATAAACGTGGATGTAAGCGGTCCGGAAGCCACACCGCCCGAGTCAAAAGCAATCGCCGTATATATCGGCGGAACGAAAAAGCTCAGCCCGAGGGATATAATGTAACCGGGAATCAGGTAATACAATATGGAAAAGTCCAACCATATACGCAACATAGACAGTCCTATGGATATGCCGACGCCTATGGACAAAGCTATCATCATCGAACGCTTGGTAATGGCGCGGTTCGTGACTTCTTCTACTTGCTTGTTTAGTACGTGAACAGCCGGTTCTGCAAGCACAACCAACATTCCGAGTACAAATCCGATCAAAACAAGCAACCAGGGAATAGATGCTATCTGACTGCCCAACTTAAAACCGATAGGCAAAAATCCGACCGAGACAGCCGTCAAAAATATCACCAAGCCCACAAACGTATAGGCAATTCCCACTGCGATACGTCTGATACGGGGCGCGGGCAGTTTCAGATAAACCAATTGCAACACGACAAAAGCAATGCAAATCAGCGCAAGCGCCAACCCCACATCTTTGACGACAGCCCACATCTCGATAAAGAAATCCGCCGCTATATTTTCTCCTATTTCATAAGTGCCGGGAATGATCGAATAGTCCACGCTACCTTTGCCGCAAAGCCCCAATATCATAACGGTAAGAATGGGTCCCACGGAACAAAGCGCAAGCAGTCCGAAACTGTTTTCACCCGAATGGCGACCGCCTATTGTGCCGGCAATACCAACGCCCACTGCAATGATGAACGGAGCGGTTATCGGTCCGGTGGTTACTCCGCCGCTATCGAAACTAAGCGCCAAAAAGTCGCTTCCTTCGTTTACAGCCAACAACGCCACCAAAGCGAACATCACCATATAGAAGAAAATCAACATCATTGAAATGGATTTTTTGAACAATATTTTGAGTACGCCGAGCAGCAAAAAAACTCCGACTCCCACGCCCACGGAAACAATAAGCACCACGGGGTCTATTTTTTGTGAAATTTGCCCTGCCAAAACGGACAAATCCGGTTCCGCAACGGTGATGAGCAAACCCATGGTAAAGCTGACAATGAGCAATACCGACATCTTTTTGGAATTGGTAAGTCCTTTGCCGATGTATTCGCCCATAGGAGACATTGCGAGATCCGCACCGACATTAAAAAGACCTATCCCCAAAATCAACAAAATTGCGGAGACAACAAATGTTACGATTTCTTTTGCGGAAAGTTGTACCAACGGAGTGGCGCACAAAACAAGTACTATTCCAACAACCGGAAGTACGGAAATGAGCGCTTCTCGTATTTTACTCCACAAAATTCTGAGCAAGGTCTTATTCTCCTATTGTATTACTTCTATATTATCAAAAAATATATATTTTGGCAACTTATAGACTGTACTTTGAACAAAAATGGGGAAAAAGGAATAAATCGAATCTCAAAAAACATTTTTTCGTATTCAAGCAGTCGAAAAAATGCTGATTACTCCATTGGAAGTTACAATTTTTCAATAGCACAATACCGCAAAGGGCATTGTTAAAACAAAAAAAGCGTAACGAAACTCGTTACGCCCGTACTGCCGCCCTCAAATGTGCGCGCAGGGCGACGGCACATTATAATAATACAAGAAGTTTTCTTCTTTGTCAAGATTTTTTAGAAGTTTTCTTCTAAAATTAAACTATGAGCATAGGGCAAAAAATAAAAGAACTTAGGCTCGACCGCAATATGTCGCAAATGCAATTGGGCAAAGCGATCGGCGTAAGTCAAAAAGCGATAGACTATTGGGAACGTGATATAAACGAACCGAAAGCAAGTTATATCATTGCATTGGTGCGCTTTTTCGGTATCACGTTTGACGATTTCTTTGCCGAAGTGAACTAAAAGGCAACAACTCTCCACGTTTTTATCGGCGCTGTCGCACTATTTTACTTTTTTAGTTGCAATACGGCAACGCAGCCACGTTTTATTTTTCGATTTGAAACCGTTTTACTTATATAATTTTCAGACCGTACATTTCAAACCGTGTAAATTACGCATACGATAAGGTTTGAAATTTTTCAAAAATTCGAACATCTGACAAATTTAATACTATAAAATCTATCGGCGACTTGCATAACTACAAACGCACTTTTTTAACGTCCAAACTCCTATACACAAAAAATCTCGAACGAAACCGTTCGAGATTTTTGCAATAAGTTGATTGAAATCCACAATTAGGAAATAATCTTGGAAACAACGCCGGAACCGACTGTGTGACCGCCTTCACGGATAGCGAAGCGGAGACCTTCTTCCATAGCGATGGGGGTGATAAGGTCAACTTTGATATGAGTGTGGTCGCCGGGCATTACCATTTCCACGCCGGGGTCAAGCTCGATGGAGCCTGTAACGTCGGTTGTACGGAAATAGAATTGAGGACGATATCCCTTAAAGAAGGGGCTGTGACGTCCGCCTTCCTCTTTGGTAAGGACGTAAACTTGTCCTTCGAATACCATGTGAGGAGTAACGCTCTTGGGTTTTGCGATAACTTGTCCGCGCTCTACCTCTTTACGGTCGATACCGCGAAGAAGCAAACCAACGTTGTCGCCTGCATAAGCTACGTCAAGCAGTTTGCGGAACATTTCAACACCGGTAACAACCGACGTTTTGATTTCTTCTTTCAATCCGACAATTTCTACGGGGTCGGAGGGCTTTACGCTACCGCGTTCAACTCTGCCTGTTGCCACTGTGCCGCGGCCGGTGATTGTGAATACGTCTTCGACAGGCATCAAGAAGGGTTTGTCGGTGTCGCGTGCCGGAGTGGGGATGTAGTTGTCCACAGCGTCCATAAGGTCGAGAATGGGTTTGTATACGGGGTCATTGAGATTTGTGTTACCTGCAAGAGCAGCGTCCATTGCAGCCTTCGCGGAACCGCGAATAACGGGGATTTCGTCGCCGGGGAACTCGTATCTGGAAAGAAGTTCGCGAACTTCCATTTCAACCAATTCGAGAAGTTCTTCGTCGTCAACAAGGTCTGTCTTGTTGAGGAATACTACGATATAAGGAACGCCAACCTGACGTGCAAGCAGGATGTGTTCACGTGTTTGAGGCATCGGACCGTCGGAAGCGGCAACTACAAGGATTGCGCCGTCCATTTGTGCGGCACCGGTGATCATGTTTTTAACATAGTCCGCGTGTCCGGGGCAGTCAACGTGAGCATAGTGACGCTTGTCTGTTTGATACTCTACGTGAGCGGTATTGATCGTGATACCACGAGCTTTTTCCTCGGGAGCCTTGTCGATTTCGTCATACTTCATGATTTCAGCTTTGCCTTGCATAGCCATAACCATTGTGATAGCGGCTGTCAAGGTTGTCTTGCCGTGGTCTACGTGACCGATTGTACCAATATTGACGTGCGGTTTGCTTCTGTCAAATTTAGCTTTTGCCATTGTTGTTTTGTCCTCCTGGTTTTTTGATTATGATAAAATTTTATTTTTTGATGTTTTTGATGCGATGTTTTTCACCACTGAATTTTATTATACAATATTTTTTTTTGCAGGTCTATACTTTTTTGCAAAGTTTTTACCCGAAAACAAGTTTTAATCGGCATTTTTGGCAATTTTTTCTCTGATTGCCTTCGGAACTTCGGCAAAATGATCAAATTGCATCGTATAGTTGCCTCTGCCCTGCGTGCGACTTCTGAGATCGGTCGCATAACCGAACATTTCCGCAAGCGGTATAAGCGCGTTTACCACCTGAACTCCGTTGCGAAGCTCGATACCGGAAATATTTCCGCGGCGCGCAGACACATTGCCCATAACGTCGCCGAGATATTCCTCCGGCATGGTTATTTCCACTTTCATCATAGGCTCCAACAACACGGGATTTGCAATTGCCGCCGCATTTTTGAAAGCCAGACTTCCCGCGATCTTAAACGCCATTTCCGAGCTGTCGACAGGGTGGAAACTACCGTCGAATACAGTAGCTTTGAAATCAACCACTTCATATCCCGCAAGGGGTCCCGTCTTGGACGCTTCCACAATTCCGTTGTTGATAGGCTGAATATATTCTTTGGGGATACTTCCACCGACGGTTGCATCCACAAATTCGTAGCCTTTTCCCGGTTCTTGCGGTTCCAAACGTATTTTGCAATGACCGTACTGTCCTTTGCCGC
Source organism: uncultured Clostridia bacterium (assembly GCA_947601445.1). Taxonomy (GTDB): domain Bacteria; phylum Bacillota; class Clostridia; order Christensenellales; family CAG-314; genus Fimimonas. Next base: position 32,782 of record CANQGD010000007.1, read on the forward strand.
CGCTTTGGCGAACATATTTGCCCTCGGCTTCCACCGACTTGCGAATCGTTTCGCGATAGCTTACCTGCGGTTGTCCGACATTGGCTTCGACTTTAAATTCGCGGAGCAATCTGTCAACGATAATCTCCAAATGCAGCTCGCCCATACCCGCTATTATGGTCTGACCCGTCTCCTTATCCGTATACGTTTTGAAGGTTGGGTCTTCTTCCGCCAACTTAACGAGCGCAAGGGTCATTTTTTCTTGACCTGCTTTGGTTTTGGGCTCGATTGCCACCTTGATTACCGGTTCGGGGAATACCATGCTGTCCAATACAATTGGATGCTTTTCATCGCACAATGTATCGCCCGTAGTCGTATCTTTGAGACCGACAAGCGCCACGATTTCGCCTGCATACGTTTCTTCTATTTCTTCCCTTTGAGCCGCGTGCATCTGCAATACTTTGGTGATGCGTTCGCGTTTGCCCTTTGTGGAATTGTAGATATAGCTACCCGCTTGCAATTTACCGCTGTATACGCGGCAATATGCCAACTTTCCCACAAACGGATCGGATACGATTTTGAATGCCAACCCGCAAAAAGGTTCGTCGTCATCGGTTTTGCGAACAATTTTGTTACTTTCGTCATCTACGTCAAAGCCCACGACATGGTCAATATCCACGGGACTCGGCAGATAATCGCACACTGCGTCCAAAAGTTTTTGAATACCTTTGTTTTTGTAGGCGGTTCCGCAAAGAACGGGATTGACTTGCAAATTGATAACGGCTTTGCGCAATGCCGACTTTATTTCGCCGATTGTAAGTTCCTCTCCGAGAAGAAATTTTTCCGTAAGCGCGTCGTCTGTACCTGCGACAAACTCCACCAATTCGGCGCGAGCCTTTTCCACTTCTTCCGTCATATCGGCGGGAACATCCGTTTCCTCAATCACGATGCCTTGCGGGTCGTTGTAAATGTAGGCGCGACGGGTGATTATATCCACCAATCCGCGGAATGTTTCTTCTTTGCCGATGGGCAGTTGAATGGGCATAGCGTTGGATTTCAAACGGGTGCGCATCATATTTACCACGTTGTAAAAGTTGGCGCCGTTGATGTCCATTTTGTTGACAAAGGCAATACGCGGAACATTGTATTTGCTGGCTTGATGCCATACCGTTTCGCTTTGCGGTTCCACGCCGCCCTTTGCACAAAATACCGCCACCGCGCCGTCCAATACACGCAGCGAACGTTCCACTTCTACGGTAAAATCCACGTGTCCAGGAGTGTCGATAAGGTTGATGCGGTAGTCAACGTTGTCATAGTGGTTGACCCAATGCACGGTAGTTGCAGCGCTGGCAATTGTAATGCCGCGTTCCTGCTCCTGCGCCATGCTGTCCATTACCGCCGTGCCTTCATGCACTTCGCCGAGTTTGCGCGTTTTGCCGCTGAAAAACAGTATTCTTTCGCTTGTAGTTGTTTTTCCCGCGTCGATGTGCGCCATAATTCCTATGTTGCGCACATTTTGCAGGGGATAAATCCTTGCCATTTAGTTACCTGCTTAATTGTAAAATTACCATCTGAAATGCGCAAACGCTTTGTTTGCTTCCGCAGAACGGTGCATTTCTTCCTTTCTTTTGAACGCGTTGCCTTGTTCGTTGTAAGCGTCCAACAATTCGCCTGCCAAACGCAAATACATATTTCTTTCGTTGCGCTTGCGTGCGAACTGAACCAACCAACGTATTGCAAGGGTCTGACGTCTTTCGGGGCGAACCTCCATGGGAACTTGATAGTTAGCGCCGCCGACACGTCTTGCTTTGCATTCAAGCATGGGCATGAGATTGTTGATTGCCTTTGTGAACACTTCCATAGGATCCTGTCCCGTCTTCTTTTGAATTTCTTCAAAAGCGCCGTAAACGATTTCCTGAGCGGTACCCTTTTTGCCGTCCAACATAACTTGATTGATAACCTTGGTCACAACCTTGCTGCCATAAACGGGATCGGGTAGTACGTCCCTCTTGGGAACGCCACTTCTTCTGGGCATAAGTTTTCCTCCTTTTAATGATGTTTTCGAAATTTTGTTTTTTTACCAAATACAGCCAACTCGACGCATAAAATGCGGAGAAACTTCTGTCAAAACGCAGACTTGCCGCGGACATACTGCTTACTCGGCGAAAAGTCTCAATTTCAAAAACCTCGACATTTCACCAATTGAACTGTTGTTGGTGTCCCGACCTATTTCTTACCGGCTTTGGGACGTTTGGCGCCGTACTTACTGCGGGCTTGTCTACGATTTGCTACGCCTGCGGTGTCCAACGTACCACGAATGATGTGATAACGGATACCGGGCAAGTCACGCACTCTGCCGCCGCGGATCAGCACTACGCTGTGCTCTTGAAGGTTGTGACCTTCGCCCGGAATGTAGCATGTACCTTCCATGCCGTTGGTACGGCGGACGCGGGCAATCTTACGTAGAGCGGAATTGGGCTTTTTGGGAGAAGTGGTCGTCACGTTCAAACAAACGCCGCGCTTTTGCGGACAGCTGTCCAATAAAGGCGATTTGCTTTTCTCGGCTTCGCTTCTTCTGCCTTGTCTGATCAATTGGTTGATTGTTGCCATCTGTTTACCTCCTTGTAATGATGAATGTCGAGTTTTGGAAAACTCATTTATACAAGCGGATCAAACCGCGGTTGTATCAAAAAAAGTATTGCCAAGTTACGCTTTCAGTACACCTATTGCACCGGACGGAACTTCTATCCCCTGTTGAACGGCAATCTGATTCATCGAAGAACCTATACGGTAACTTATGCCGTGATTTTTTGCAGCCTCTATGAGTTCCGTAATGTATTGAGTCTCGGCATCGGCTGCTATAAAAATCTCTTCTATATTGTTCTTTTTGAGTTCGCGAAGGATCTGCCGTTTGCCTATGACTATCTTTTTTGTACTGTTAGCCATATCTCACCAACGTACATTTTAACAAAATACAGCAAAGCAGTCAAGCGATTTTAACCGCTTGACTGCCGTTTATTGCATTAAGTTTCAATTTACCGCTTATGTTTTTATGCCTGCATTTTACAATTGGTAAGTCCATACAAGGGTATACCCATTGTTGAGTTGCTTAAATGTCAGCTTGCCGTCCTTCAATGTGATGTCGAAAGGCTGCATGTATTGCTTTGCCTCGTCGGGTATCGGCTGAATCTCGTCCATCGTACTGTCTTTTCCTTCCGTCAAATCGAAAACCAATACGCCGTTGTCGTACGTGTAGGTGCCTATCAATATCATCAGACTTCTCTCATCTCCGCCTAAGTACATGGTCCAAGTTACTTTGCCGTCCTTAAAAGCCACGGACGAGTTGTCTGTATTTAATTCCTTCGTCGCTGCAATTTCCGCTTGGTCAGACGAAGCGTCGCCTTCTACTTGCAAATCGACAAACAAAAACGTTTTGCCTTCAAGCGTAGTTTCATCCGAGCCGCTGCCTGTGTCGGAACCACTGCCGGAACCATACCGCCGTTGCCGCTTCCCGACAAGTCGCAAGCAACAAACGTCAACGCCATTGCAACAACAAGTATAATCGAAAGCGCCGTGAATAAGTGTTTTTTCATGGTAACCTTTTTCAAAAATATAATTTTTAAGTTTTTGTAATTCTTTCTTTTCGTCGTTTTATATCAATATGCTCAACGAAATATAAGATTGTCCGATCTTCGAACATAATTATATATAGAATTGTTTTATGTCAAGATAAAATTTCTACCCCCTTGTATAAAAAAGTACAACAACATTCCACTGAAATTAAATTTCATATCGTGTAAACCGCAGAGAAAATAAAGTAAATTTTCAAAAAACATCAAGCCATTCAACGCTATCGGCATTTGGCAAAAACCATTCCACAGCACTGCATTGCATCAGGACGCAGCGAATAAGACGGGCGATGAACGATGTGCGCGACATCGAATCGTCCGACTGGGAAAAAAACATTTTTTTACCCATTTGAAAAAATAATCGAAAACACTCAACCCAAAACGTTAAATACATACGAACAATTGATATTCCTTGCTTAGGCAAAAACGGATTAAAAGGTTGCCGACTCAAATCCTCCGTGATAATTTTAACAAGCTGTATTCATTTATTTACCTATGCCGCTTTCTCTTTTGCGTATTAAAAAACTCCGCAAGCCGTCATCAAATACAGCTTGCGGAGCATTGAGGTTTATTATAGTCGCAAAACAAAGTCGATATTTTTATTTGCTTGCCCGACAAAAGAACGAATACTATTCGTCACCGTCGTTATCGGAATGTCCTTCGGGAGCGATGCGAGGAACAAGTTCTTTTTCGCGATATTGAGTGAGTCCCGTGCCGGCGCTTATCATCTTGCCTATGATTACGTTTTCTTTCAAACCGTAGAGCGGGTCGCACTTGTTTTTGATAGCGGCTTCCGTCAAAACGCGGCTTGTCTCCTGGAAGGAGGCTGCAGAAAGGAAGCTGTCGGTCGCGAGACTTGCTTTCGTGATACCGAGCAAAATACGCTTTGCCGTTGCAGGTACACCGTCATTTTCCAACACGCGATTGTTTTCTTCTTCGAACTTGAAAATGTCTACAACTTCGCCCGGCAGCATATCCGTTGTGCCCGCGTCCTCGATACGAACCTTGCGTAGCATTTGACGTACAATAACTTCGACGTGTTTGTCGTTGATTTCAACACCGTTTGCACGGTAAGTTGCTTGCACTTCCTTGACAAGGTATTCTTCCACAGCGCGCAATCCCTTGGTGGAAAGCAAATCCTGCGGATAAATCGAGCCTTCGGTGAGAGGCGAACCGGGTTCTACCACGTCGCCGTCGTGCACTTTGATACGTGATGTATAAGGAATTGCATATTCTTTTACATTGCCGTTGGCTTCGGTTATCTGAACAATCTTTCTGTCCGTATTTGTAGGCACGGTTACTGTACCCGCAACCTCGCAAATAACGGCACATCCTTTCGGTTTGCGTGCTTCGAACAATTCCTCTACACGAGGCAAACCTTGCGTGATGTCGTCCGCAGTTGCAACACCGCCGGTGTGGAATGTACGCATTGTAAGCTGTGTACCGGGTTCGCCTATGGATTGAGCCGCAATAACGCCCACCGCTTCGCCGAGGTTTACGGGTTTTCCCGTTGCCATATTGGAACCGTAGCATTTGCAGCAAACGCCGTGTTCGCTGCGGCATGTAAGTACCGTACGCATATACAGTTTGTCTATGCCCGCCTTTACTATTTCACGTGCCAGATCGTCGTTTATCATTGTATCGCCGTGGCAGATAATTTCACCCGTTTTGGGGTCGATCACATCGTCGATTACATATTTTCCGATAATACGATCTTCAAATTTTTCGATAATTTCATCCGTACCGGAACCGCGGAACGCTTCTATCCACATACCTTGCGGACGACTGCCCGCACTGCAATCTTCGTCGCGAATGATAACGTTTTGCGCGACGTCTACCAAACGTCTGGTAAGATAACCGGAGTCTGCCGTCTTCAATGCCGTATCGGCAAGACCTTTTCTTCCGCCGTGAGAGGAAATAAAGTATTCGAGTACGCTCAAACCTTCGCGGAAGCACGCTTTAACGGGCAACTCGATAGTACGTCCCGAAGGATCGCTCATCAATCCGCGCATACCGCACAACTGACGAATCTGGTTCATGCTACCGCGCGCGCCCGAGTCTGCCATCATCCAAATGGGGTTGTCCTCTTCCATTACGTCCTTAACCAACGTTTCCACTTCGGTTGCGGCGTCCTTCCACACATCGATAACGGATTTGTAACGTTCGTTTTCCGTCAGATAGCCTTCGTTGTAGCTATCCTCTATGGAGATTACCTGTTGCTCAGCTTCGTGCAAAATCGCCTTTTTCTTTTCGGGAATGTTCATATCGAACACGCTTGTGGTCAAACCGCTGATTGTGCTGTATTTGTAGCCCAACGCCTTGACGTTATCGAGCATAGTGGCAGTCGGCGTAGTACCGCGCAATTTGAAACACTTTTCCACAATTTGAGAAAGCTGTTTTTTGCCTACAAGATAGCTCTTGGGATTGGCAATCATTTCTTTTGTGAGGTCCTTGCGTATTCCGAGAGTGTGTCTTTCAAGCATTTTTTGCGCGAGAACTTCGGGATCGCGAATTGTTTCGGCGTCTATCTTTTCCGCACTGCTGTCGGCAAAATCATAGTAAATTGCCTTGCAGAATATCAGTCTGCCGACGGTTGTCCATATCTTTTTACCGTCTTCGAGCTGAATGTTGACAACAGTGTGTAATGTTATATCGTGGGCCACGTACGCTTCGTATGCCTCGTCGAAACTGCTGTAAAACTTTGCTTTTCTCAACAATTCGACTTCATCCTCCGTCAGCGGACGGTTGTGACGCGTTTCGTCGTACAGCTCTATGATCTTTTGGGTTTCGGCGACGTCACAGCGTACCGTCGTCAGATAATAACAACCCAAAACCATATCCTGTGTGGGAGAAATAACAGGTTTTCCGTCGCTGAGTTTGAGAATGTTGTTAGCCGCAAGCATCAGATAGCGAGCTTCCGTTTGCGCCTCTATCGAAAGGGGAACGTGTACTGCCATTTGGTCGCCGTCGAAGTCCGCGTTAAATGCGGTACATGCCAACGGATGCAACTTGATGGCTCTGCCTTCGATAAGTACCGGCTCGAACGCCTGAATAGACAATCTATGCAAAGTCGGCGCGCGGTTGAGCATTACGGGGTGATCCTTGATAACTCCTTCGAGAATATCCCACACTTTATCGTCTGCACGTTCTACGCGTTTTTTTGCGGATTTTACATTGTGGCATTGTCCCAATTCCACCAATTTTTTCATTACGAAAGGCTTAAACAACTCCAAAGCCATTTCCTTGGGGATACCGCATTGGTGCAATTTGAGTTCGGGACCGACTACTATTACGGAACGACCCGAATAGTCTACGCGTTTGCCGAGCAGATTTTGACGGAATCGTCCTTGCTTGCCGCGAAGCAGTCCGGAAAGGGATTTAAGTTCACGATTGCCCGCTCCCGTCTGCGGACGCTTGCTGCGGCTGTTGTCCAACAGACTGTCCACTGCGTCCTGCAACATACGTTTTTCGTTGTTGATCAAAATTTCGGGAGCGTTGATTTCGATCAGTCTTTTCAGACGGTTGTTGCGGTTTATAACTCTGCGATACAAATCGTTCAAATCGCTCGTTGCATATCTGCCGCCGTCCAACGGAACCATAGCGCGCAATTCGGGCGGAAGTACCGGCAAAACGGTCAGGATCATCCATTCGGGACGGTTTCCGCTTTTGCGGAACGCCTCCACAATGTCCAGACGTTTGATTGCGCGTACTTTTTTTGCACCTTGATTGGTTTTTGCAAGGGTTTCTCTGAGTTCCTTACTTTCCGCTTCAAGATCGATATTTTGAAGCAGTTCTCTTACTGCTTCGGCGCCTGTGCCCGCACGGAAGTTGAACATTGGGTCTTCTTTTGCTTTTGCTTGCGCTTCGCGGTATTCGCTCATTGAAAGAATTTGCTTGTACTGCATACCGCTCTGCATTGGGTCGATCACTACATAACTTTGAAAGTTGATGAGCTGTTCGAGATATTTGGGAGACATATCGAGAATAAGACCCATTCTCGATGGCGTTCCTCTGAAATACCAAATGTGCGATACGGGAGCCGCAAGCTCTATATGTCCCATACGCTCACGGCGCACCTTGGATTTTGTGACTTTTACACCGCATTTTTCACAAACAATACCCTTGTAACGGATACGCTTGTATTTGCCGCAGTGACATTCCCAATCCTTGACGGGTCCGAAAATTCTTTCGCAAAACAATCCGTCTTTTTCCGGCTTCTGAGTGCGGTAGTTGATTGTTTCGGATTTTTTAACCTCACCATAGGACCACTCTCTTATTTTTTCGGGAGAGGCAATTCCGATCTGAATGGAATCGAAATCGTTCATGAGTCCCGTGCGCGCAAGGGTGTTGTTGCGCAAAGTCGATATAGCTTGACCGGTAATTGTTGTTTCGTTACTCATTTGCATTGCCTCCTTATTCTTTATCATCGTCATCGTCGCCGAACAAATCGTCGTCTAAATCTTCTTCGTCTTCATCGTCATCGCGAATAGCGTCGAGAAGATTGTCCAAACCGTCGTCATCGAAGTTTTCATCGTCCTCGGGTTCGCCTTCTTTGCTTTCGCCGAACAAATCGGAAAGCTCATTGTCATCGTCTTCAAACAGGCTGTCCAAACTGAAATCGTCGTCTTCATCGGTGAAACTGTGCTGTTCGGAGCTTCCGCCGAGAGAAATTTCGTCTTCTTCATTGAACGTACGCATTCCTTCCTTGCGATCTTCGCGTTCCGCCTGCATAATTTCGTTATAATCCGCTTCGTCGTCCGTAGAATCGCGCACGATAATTTCTTCCTTGTCGGGAGAAAGTACTTTGACGTCCAAAGCCAACGATTGCAATTCTTTGATAAGCACCTTGAAACTCTCGGGGATACCGGGATCGGGGATATTTTCGCCTTTGACGATTGCCTCGTAAGTTTTGACGCGACCGACGACGTCGTCGGACTTGACCGTCAAAATTTCCTGCAAAACGTTCGCTGCGCCGTATGCTTCGAGCGCCCAAACTTCCATTTCGCCGAAACGCTGTCCGCCGAATTGCGCTTTGCCGCCCAAAGGTTGTTGAGTAACAAGGCTGTACGGACCGGTGCTGCGTGCGTGGATTTTGTCGTCTACCAAGTGAACGAGTTTGAGATAGTACATATAGCCGACAGTTACTCTGTTTTCGAATGGTTCGCCCGTGCGGCCGTCATACAGCTTAACTTTGCCGTCCACTTTGCCCGTTTCGGGGTTTACCATACCGTTTTCTTCAAACAGTCGGCGTATTTCCTCCTCGCTTGCTCCGTCGAATACGGGCGTGGCGATGTTCCAACCCAACATTTTGGAAATAAGTCCCAAATGGACTTCCAAAACCTGACCGATGTTCATACGGGAAGGAACGCCCAATGGGTTCAATACAATTTGCAACGGAGTTCCGTCTTCCATAAACGGCATGTCTTCTTCGGGCAAAATACGAGAAACAACGCCTTTGTTGCCGTGGCGACCCGCCATTTTGTCTCCGACGGAAATCTTGCGCTTTTGCGCGATGTAAACGCGCACCAATTTGCTTACGCCGGGGTCCAATTCATCGCGATTTTCACGAGTGAACACTTTAACATCCACCACTATACCGCCTTCGCCGTTGGGTACACGCAAAGACGTATCTCTTACTTCGCGCGCTTTTTCGGAGAAGATAGCTCTCAACAGACGCTCTTCCGGAGTCAAATCCGTTTCGCCCTTGGGAGTGACCTTACCCACAAGGATGTCGCCGGGATGAACTTCCGCACCGATACGGATGATACCTTCTTCATCCAAATCTTTCAACGCATCGTCACCGACATTGGGAATATCGCGCGTAAATTCTTCGGGACCGAGCTTGGTTTCACGACACTCTATTTCGTGCTCCTCGATGTGTATGGACGTAAACGCGTCGTCTTTAACAAGTCTTTCGGAAAGCAGAACCGCGTCCTCGTAGTTGTAACCTTCCCAAGTCATAAAGCCGATCATCATATTGCGTCCAAGCGCCAACTCGCCGCCGTCGGTAGAAGGACCGTCGGCAAGTACTTGTCCCTTCTCGACCCGATCGCCTTTTTTGACGATAATTTTTTGATTGATACAAGTTCCTTGGTTGGAACGAACAAACTTTTTCAGCGTATATTCTTTCAATCCGCCGTTGTCGTTTTGTACTATTATTTTGTTATCCGAGGCTTTGAGTACCGTACCCGACTCCTCTGCGATAACCATAACGCCGCTGTCGTAAGCTATACGCGCCTCGATACCCGTTGCGACGATAGGAGCCTCCGGGCTGATAAGCGGCACAGCCTGACGCTGCATGTTACTGCCCATCAACGCACGGTTGGTGTCGTCGTTTTCCAAGAAAGGAATAAGGCTGGTAGCCACGGAAATAAGCTGCCGCGGACTTACGTCGATGTAATCCACTCTTTCGCGCGGGAACTCCAATATTTCTTCGCGACGGCGGCAAGTGATACGTTCTCTTTGGAAGTAACCGTTGTCGTCGAGCGGTTCATTGGCTTGACCGATGATATATTTATCTTCTTCGTCGGCGGACAGATACTCCACGGTGTCGGTCACCGTCTTGTGGATTTTGTCCACTCTGCGATAGGGCGCCTCGATAAAGCCGTATTCGTTGATGCGCGCATAACCGGCAAGCGATGTTATAAGACCGATATTTTGTCCTTCGGGAGTTTCTATCGGGCACATTCTGCCGTAGTGAGTGTAGTGAACGTCGCGGACTTCGAATGTCGCGCGATCGCGGTTCAAACCGCCGGGACCCAGAGCGGACAATTTACGCTTGTGAGTAAGTTCCGCAATGGGGTTGGATTGATCCATAAATTGAGACAGCTGCGAGGAACCGAAAAATTCCTTGATCGCACTGCTTACCGGGCGAACGTTGATAAGCGTTTGCGGCGTAGCCTTGCCCGGTTCCTGAATAGCCATACGTTCGCGAATGACCCTTTCAAGACGGGAAATACCGATACGGAATTGATTTTGCAACAATTCGCCTATACTGCGCACGCGGCGATTGCCGAGGTGGTCGATGTCGTCGGCGGTACCGATTCCGTACTTCAAACCGAGGTTGTAGTTGACTGTCGCAATGATGTCCTCGTGCGTGATATGTTTGCTTATAAGTTCGTCGCGGCGGCTGCGAATGAGGGCAATCGTATCGTCTATGGAAAGTTCGGCGGAAAGTATCTCGCGCAATACCGAACTGTCCACGGATTCATACAAGCCCAAACCCTTGTAGTCTATGTCCGCAAAACGGACGTCCTGAGTGATTGCATACGTACGCGCATCTACCGTGCGGTTACCTATAACTTTTACACGGGGACATTCGTTTGCAAACACCAAAACGCTTGCCACGTCGGATTTGTAAATATTGTATCCGTTTTCGTATGCGATTTGCGCCGCTTCGGCAACAAGTATTTCGCTCTTTTTTTCATCGTAGGTGGTTTTGGGCAGGTCGGAAAGTACTCTGCCGCTGACGTCGATTTTTTCGTTGCCTATTTCGATCGTTCCCTTTTCGGTCAAAATAACGCTGCCCAAATTGTGACTCAAAAATTGTTCATAGTCCTGTGCTGATTGGGCATTTTTACCGTCGAACACAAGAGAATACGTCAGTTGATCGGTATAAACCTCGTTTATTCCGCTTTGCTGAATATCGTATGCGTCGGAAGCCGTCAGTTTGGTTCCCGCCGCAATTGTACGTTTGCAAGGAACGGTCACCTGTTCGTCCAAATAGCCGCCAACCGTACTGTTGTAGAAATTCGCGTTGTCGGCGACGTCCACCGATACGGTTTGACCCTTTTCGTTGAGAATTTTTACCGTATGCACAATGCCGCTCTTTGCAATTTGCTCCGCTTGCTGTTGAGTGAGACATGTGTACTTTGCAAAAGTAAGCAAGTTTACTTCTACGTCTTTACCCAAAGTCAAGCCATTGATACGGGTGGCAAGCGCCAATTTTTTGTTGAATTTGTAACGTCCCACACGCGCCAAATCGTAGCGATGCGCGTCGAACAACAGGTCGTTCAAAGTCTTTTGTACCGACTCGTCCGTGGGAATTTCACCCGGACGCAAACGGCGGTAAATTTCAATCAAAGATTCCTGATCCGTTGCCGTATCGTCCTTGGCAAACGTCAAAGCGATCACGGGATCGTAACTGAGCAACTTGGCTATGTAGTTGCCGCTGCCGCCCGTGTTGCTGAGACCGTCGTGCAAAATTCCGCGAAGCAGCACCGTTATCGGCAACTTGCGGTTACGGTCGATGTGAACGTGAAGCACATTGGCGTTGCTGTCATGTTCTATTTCCAACCATGCGCCGCGACTGGGCATTGCCGTCGTGTTGTAAACGGGTTTGCCGTTTTTGTCCTGCAAAATTTCGCAGTAAACACCGGGCGAACGAACCAACTGCGACACAATAACGCGTTCGGCGCCGTTGATAATAAAGCTGCCCGTGTTGGTCATAAGCGGAAAATCGCCCATAAACACATCCTGCACAACCGCTTCTCCCGTGCCTTTATTGGTGAGGCAAACTTTGAGTCTCAGCGGAGCGGCGTAGGTAGCGTCGCGCAGACGACATTCTTCCTCCGAATACTTGGCATTGGTGTCGATGTGGTGTTCCAAAAAATCCAAGCGAAAATGTCCGGCAAAATCTTCAATAGGAGAAAAGTCCTCGAAAACTTCTCTGATACCTTGATTGATAAACATCTGATAGCTGGATTTTTGCACCTCAATCAGGTTAGGCAAAGGCAAAACTTCCTTTGTCTTGGAAAACGACTTTCTTTCGTGGTTTCCGTATTTTACAATCTTGATGTCTTGCTGCATTACAAAACTCCTCAAAAATATTTTTCAAAAAATTGTCAAAAATTGTTGCCAACTTGCCCGCGATGTGGTATTTTGAAGATACAAACACCGTATTCGGGGACGAAAATACGCAAAAAGGCGCAAAATCTCCCCTAAGGGCACATATACACAAACTATATAATATCACTTTTGCAGTCAATAGTCAAAACTATGTGAGAGATAGTATTAAAAAATAAATATCAGAATATTTTTTCATTTTTAGTGCGGCAAATCAAAGCCGCATTTGTTGTATGTAAAAAAAGCGATTTTACCGTCAAATCGCGCCCAATTCTTAAAACGCAAAAAAAATCCCAAACATTCCGTTTGGGATTTTTTTGTTGCCATAATGCGAAATTACAGTCTTGTTACCGTCAATGTAAACGTTCCGTACAAGCGTATCGCCGCGCTGTATTGTGTACCGTCAAGCAATGTCACGGTAAAGATATTGTCTCCCGATTTGACGAAAGTGGCGCCGCGTTGCAGTTTTTCGCCTATTGTGAAGGTCAGAACATAATGCACCACCAATTTGTCGGATTCGTTTGTATAGAGGAAACGCACCATATAATCCGCGCCCTGATTTGCCTCGGCGTAGTTATATTTGTTTTCGAGACTCAAAGACGAAACGATCTTGTTTGCTTTGTAGGTAACATCGAACACAAACGCCTCGTATACATAAGCGCCCGACGTCGTATTAAGCACCTGACGCACCAACGCCGCTTTCGAACCGTTTTCTATCGCGGATTGGAACGTAGTTGTCGTAACGCCGTCCTCCGGCATGGAGATGCTCACAATATCATATTGAGCGTAGTCGGTATATTCGGTAACGCCGTGCCAAAGCTGTGCGACCGTCACGTTGCCCGCATTTGCCACCGTAAACGTTTGTTCTACCGTCACGGAGCTCAAAATGATTTGTTTGCCCGCTTCGTTGATATAGAACTTGAAGGTATACTCCACTCCGTCCGAGGCTGTTGCTTTTCCGACATATTGATAACCGTAATGGAAGTCAAATCCGGCGTACGTCTGCGACAAGTTGTTGTAAGAACCCGTGGCAGTGATAGGACGACGTTGCGAATCGTTGATATAGTTCAGTTTGTACACCACCGAGCCGTCGCCCACGATAATGGAACCGACGCGCTTGCCGTTTATGGTAATGCTGCTGTCGGAATGAGTGCTGTCGGTGTAAGCGCCGTCCAATCCTCCCGGAACAACGGTAAACGTGCTGTTGCCGGCTTCGTCGAAATGCAGAGTTACCGCATAGCTTTCCAAAACGGCGTCCATAGAAGAACTTATATAAGTCAATGTAATCTCCACGCCCGCGTCGCCGTAAGACACGCTTACGCTAAATCCGTTTGATATACCGTTGACGGTGGCTCCCGTGCTGAACGTTGCGCCGCTTGGCGTAAATGTCAACGTAAGCGTTTGAGAAAACTCTCTGTCCGTAAACGTAATAGCTCCGCCTTTGTACTTGTAGTAAGTTTTGTTGCTCAACGTATAGGTGTCTTGCGAGGGCAAAACAAACTCAACGGCAGCTTGCCCGCTCAACGGATAGGCAGTAATCGTGTTGCCGTTTACCAGATAGTAATACTCGACGCCGTCCACGGTAAGCAACGCTTCCCCAAGCACGAACGATGAGAAGTCTTGGGCATAATATGTCGCAATGTGAGCGCTGTGGTCTGCAAATTCAAACGTGCCGTTGTCGTTGTCAAACATAAACACGCGCGACAAACCGGTTGCGCCGAAATAGCCGTAGCCTTTTGCTTCGTCGAAAATAACCGCATAGCCGTTATATACTCTGCCGTAGCCGTCGGTGTAGGTTGCTCCGCCGAAGCCGTCCAAATCAAGGCTTGCGCCATTGGCATTTTTGTACAGATTGTCTACTTCTTCTTCGTAAATGTAGTAAACGTAGATTGTTGTGCCGTTGGAAGTTTCATAGCCGAGACGGAACACGAATGTTTGTGTAGCCGAAGTATAACGGTATGCGTCCAACTCCTCAACGCGCGTATAAACGCCGCTTTCCACCTCGGCGCCGTTCTTGTAGATAGTCGCATTGCCGCCGCCGCCCAAACGAATGAATTGAGTGGTATCGGTATTTTCGCCGTCAAAGAAGTCGTAATCTCCGAAGGTCAATGTGTGTTGCACCAATCTGCCGCCCACTATTTCAAAGTAGAAATGCGTATCCGTTGCCGTATAACCCACCTGACTTGCAGGTCTGTACACCCAGAAATGCACCGTTGAAGCGCCGTCCAGACCGTTGGTAAAGACGGGACCCGTTTCACCGCCGTAGATACTGCCTATATACATATTGCCGTAATAAACGGTGCCGTTTGCAGTAGTAAACGTAGCTATTTCGGCGGGATAGCCGGAGCTGGAAATATGACCGCCGCCTCTCACGTCGAACTCACCCACGCGGTGAGGTATCTGACGTTGATAAAGGGGCAATTCCATTATCTGAGTGTTGTCCGATACGACAAATTCGCCCAAAAGTACTCGTGAAATTTCCGTGGTACCGTTGTAGAAAGACCCTCCTTCGTCGGATTCGACGTCGTATTCAAGGAAATCCTGCGTCCAACGATCGGTACGTTCATATTTACCGCGCGTTACCCTTGTTTCGTAGGTAAGGCTGTTGTACAGGAAGTAATAAACGTTGCCCTGTCCGTCAAACACGAAATAGGTGTAAAGACTGATGAGTTGATTGTCGTTCATCTCGTACCAATAGCCGGCGTCGCCCGATTCGGTAACATCCGTCAATCTGTTTCCGTTCACGACAAAGATATGTTCTTTATCCTCCGAATCGACAAGGTAAACAAGCAACGGTTTGTCCTGTTCGTCCGGAACTATTGTGGTAATCTCTCCGACAATCGTTGTGGAGCCTTCGGTAAAGGTGTACTTTCCGTAACCGTCGCCCGTCATATTTTCAAATTGATAGGGAGTGGGTTCGGATTTGATAAAGTAGGTTATGTCCGGTTCGGACGCGTCCTTTACCGTCTTGTAGCGAAATTCCGTCCAACCGACAAGATCGCTTGTGCTGAATTCCGACGTGAGCCAAGACGTCAAAGTGAAGCTGTATTCTTCGGTATCGCCTATCTGTTCCGCCACGCCTTCGCCTATGAAACGGTACAGATAGTTGTCCAACATAAATCCAAGGTACACCTTGTCTTCGACAAATATCAACCGTCCCGTGTAGTCGTAAGAGGATTCCTCCGACATAATCAACGCATTGGTACGATCGATTTCCACAAAACGTTCGCTGTTGTCGTCGGCTATCCGCAAGAAATATCTGTAAGTGTAAAGATTGTAACCTTGCGAATCTTTACCAATGACAAATGCAAACGCATAGTAATCGACATAGCCTTCCGCGTAGTCGAACTCCACTTCTACGGTACGAGAATCGCCTCTCGTGTAGGTTGCAATACCCGTAGTACGGTCCAAAACCAAGCCTTCGGCGACGGTGACGATGTCGTGTTCCTGCGGAAATGCCTGTTCCATCATGCCGTTTTCGTTTACGGTAAAGTCAAACGAAAGGGAATAAATATCGGAAGGATCGGCATTGCCGAAACGGTAGGTATCGTCGTCCAATCTGCTGACATCGCTTACAAAGTCAATGTACAGAATGTAGGCATATTCGCCCGTACCGACGGTTGCGTAAGCCGTCCAGACTTCCGCGCCGCCGTTTTCGAAAATGTACACGAAGCCCACAAATTCCTCTCCGAACGCGTAAAGGCGGTCGAAGTCATGTCTGCCGAATTGCTCGGAAAGTTCTTCTTTTACCTGATCTTTGGTAATGATACGGTCGATTTCGAAATCGCCGTAAGTTTTGTCCAGACGGAAGTAGTAAATGGAATCTCCCGCGGTAAATCTGATAAGCCAATAGTCGGCGGTAACGTCCTGTTCGGATTCTTCATCCTCATAAACATACAGCCAGGTTATCAGTTCGTAGGTACCTTCGAGATCGCCGTATGTCGCATTGCCGAATCCGTCCAGATACAGTTGATCGGTAGTACTTTCCCATTTGTCGAGATACAGTCCGCGGCAGCTGTCGTCGCGATTGACAACGCCGTCAAACTGCACGTTTTCAAAGCCATCCAACTTGGGAATTTCCGCGTCTTTGTCGATCGTAAACACAAATTCGAACAAAATGCTCGTAGCGTCGCGCGTATAAGCGAGGAAAAATCCGTTTTCTTCCTGCCACTCGTAGTAGCCGTAAATTTCAAGAACGGGCGTACCTGCGATCATATATTCGTAGTTGTCCGAATTGTAACGATAGGTCAAGCCTCCCAAGCCGTCCAACTCTATTACATGATTGTCTGCAACGGCATAAACGCCCAATTCATCCAGGTTTTGACGGCGATAAAACACTGTACCGTCGGCAGTACTTTCAAACAGGTTGAACAGGAAGGTATTGTTTTCGTCCCCGTCGTTCGGTTCGAAACGGAAGTAGCCCGAATCCACATCCACAATATAAATACCCTCTATGGCAGAGCCGTTGTGCGTATATATCGTAGAACCTTGCGGACCGATGGCAATGGTATCGTCGCTGCCATCCATATCGGGGTAGCTCTTTTCCAAAATATCGCGGTAATAGTAAAAATAGTTGCCGCTTATTCTTCCGTTGAGAGTTACCTTTCCCTGAGCGGTGCCGTCGTCGGTAAAGTAGAACGCGCCGTTTTCATCCAAAAAGCCAAAGCGATCCTCTTCGTTGGCGCGGTGCAGGCAAACGATTGTCGGATCGTCCTGCTGCGGATACAACACGTCGCCGCCGCCGAACATATCGATATACGCTCTTTGCCAACACGCATACAACGTTATATTACTGTCGAGGGTGATGGTTTCGCCGACTTTTTTCCATATTTCACCGCCGGGGGTCAACGACCAACCGAGCAAACGATGCGGGATAGTGAGTCTGACGGTACTTTCGGAGGTGGTAAATTCCTGTCCGTAATAGTAGTAGACGGGTTGAGAATCGCCCACCTGCGACGAACCTTGCGGAGCGTTAGCCTGAAAATACACATAGTAACGATCCCGTTGCAAATACACCGCAAAATGTTCGGATACGCCCAACGCCTCGGAAGTTAGTTTGCTGCCGCTTGCGTCCGTATCCACGGAAAAATGCTCGGGCACGGCGATAGAGGCGCCGCAATCGAACGTTTCGCCGTAAAATGCGGAGTCCTTCGTTGACTGCGCCGTTGTCGGGTAGCTTCCGTCGGTGTTCATCGTGTAAACATCGACGGTGTATTCGGCGGAATATTTGGCGGTGACGGTAATGTCATAGTCAACCGCAAATCCCTCCGAAACGGCACGGTTGCCCAAATACCAACCTGCAAACGTCAAGCCGTTCTTTACGGCTGTGGGCGTTTTGTCGGCAAGAAATTGCAGCAAATCGGTTCCCGCTTGCACACTGTAACTTGTGTTTGCAAGAGTGCCGCCGTCATTGGAGACAAGCGTCAATGTGTACAAGTCGCCCGCGTCGCTTCCGCGCCACTTTGCATAGTAGGTAACGTCGGTTTCGGGCATGACGGTGGGCAAAGTTTGCCTGTCTCCCGAGCCGTCCTCGTTGAGATACCAACCCTCGAAGGTATAGCCTTCTCTTGTGGGATCGTCGGGAAGTTTTTCCGTCAGGTCGTCGCCCGCCCGTCCGGAAAGCTCCGCAACGGTGTTGCCCTCCGACACAAACGAAAGCGTGACCTTCGATCCGCATGCTCCCAACGCCGCAAGCAGCGCCGCAAGTAAAATGATAGCGAGTAAATAACTGATTTTTTTCATAATTGCTCCTTAGAGGCACTTTCGCCGCAGAAAAACTCCTGCGGCGAAAGACATTGTTTCAATAAATGTGGAGTTAATAGCTAATCTTGTTTTTCTTGTTTTTCTTGCAAAATAGTTTAATTTCTATTATGCCTTTTGAAGTTGTGCCATAGGTTGTTCAACTCCAACCACTGTCAATATTAATTTACCATTCGAATCAATATGGACAATGGCAAGAACATTTGAATTGTATAATACTTTACAATACAGATAGTATCCACCTTCGTTATCGCTTTCGCAATGCATAACTTCGGGGTTTAATAACGAGATTCCTGTTATTGAGATTCCACTATCAATAGTTATAGTAATAGAACCATCGCTATATGTGGACTGGATCTCACTCGGGATAGTCGTATCGGGGGCTGCACCGTTTCTGACTATAACATATGTACCAACAGGCATTGAGATAATACACATATCGTCAGTAATAAATTTCACATAAGCACCTCCAACCGAGTAAATACCTGTTAGTTCGTCATAAATGACATCTCCCGAATAAGTGGTCTTGTAGTACGTGAATCCATCGTTGGTGAATGTAACCGTGAACGCAGTCATACCTGAACGATTCCACGTCGAGCTCTGATATTTTGCCGGGAAGGACGAGTCACTACTGCCGCCACCGCCGCTTGAACCTTGATCTTCTTTGCTAAATGTAATTTCTTCACCGTGACCGGGCAAGTAGGGCGTAAATTTAAGCGAAGTGTTTGAAGCTTCGAGCGAAACTTCATAGTTATAGTAGTTGCCGTCGTAGTACAGAATTCCGCTGATTGAAGATACAGTTGCATAGCTACTCTTCGTTATTATGGTGATTGTCTTGCCGGAAATTGTAAGCTTGCCACCCACAACCTTCAATGTGATGGATTTGTCGGAGCTATTCCAAGTGGTACCTTCAAGCTGTGAAACGTTGCTGAGATTGATATTAATGAAACTAAGGTTTTCCGTCGAAACGTATACCGTTATTTCACCTTCGCATGTTGTGTACAGCCCTACGTAGTCTGCAATACCCGTGATTGTGTAGGTCTTGTCTTTGTAGGTATAGGTGATTATGTTGCTGCCGTCAATCTCTGCGTAAACCGTTTCTGCCTTGCCACCCTTGGGTGTATACTCTATGGAGTTGTTGGTAAAATACAGCTTGTTGCCTTCGGCATCGGTAAATGTTGAGTATTGCAAATCACTCGGCACTTTGATTGTTGGGATAACGGGTTTCAAGGTGTATGAATAAGAATGTTCACTATTCCAATCTGTAAGAATAATTATGATGTCTTCGGCTGTGTCGCCACCTTTCAACTCGAAGGTGTACCATGCGCCGGCAATCAATGTACCCTTACGACTTGAACTATCCCAAGTAAGAATGACGATTGTTTCGTTGCCCAGATATGCATGAGGTTCGTACTCGGTGTCCTCGCTTGCCGGTTCGTAATCGCGGTCATCAAAGTAAATATCCGCAGGTCCGTTGTCGGACGTAAAGTACGTCTTGGGTCTCAAAGCAGTTGTATCGCCTGTGTAGACAGAGTCCACTGCATCGGGGAACACTTCGGTGTAGTCGATTTCCGTGTAGGTGTAATCCACAAGGTTGTCATCGCTGTTCCAAGTGCCCTTGGCAAAGTAGGTTACCTCAATCGTATCGTTCTCAATGAGGAACAAAATGTTTTCGTCCTCGCTGAGTTGAACCGTGTATTCCTTACCGTTGATAGTCAACGTGTAGCTGTATGAGCCGGTGTCTGTTGCTTCGTAATATTTGCCGTAGTCAAACCACTCGTGACTATTGTTGGTGTATCTGTAAAAGAACAATTTGCCCGTAATGTAAATGTAGTCCTTGGTTTGATCGATATTGCGCCAATAACCGGTGAAGCCTTGGTCAAAGTCTTTCGGACTTTCCACTTCGGGAACGTCAGGGCTGAGTTTTTCTTCGTAGGTAAAATTGGGATAACCGGCGACTCCCTTGTAGGTGAAACCGCCGTCGGTAAACGTGATGCACACCATGCCGGTGGTGCCATATGCCGTGGTGCCATATCCATATATGCTGTTGCCGTCTTGACAAATGAGAATAAATGGATTGCCGTTAATCGTTGCATTACCATCGGAGTCAATGACTATGTTGTCGGTGGCGTTGTCGTCAAATTGGCTGTGAGTCCAGGTCTTGCCGCGATATTGCTCGGGGAACACAAGGTCTGTTTCATCGCCTTCACGTGTGAAGAACCAAATGTTATTGCTGCTAAGCTCGATCTTTATGACCTTGGAGGTCGTTCCACCGTCAACAAACTTCAACGTCCATTTGGCAGACGATGTGTACTGGAAGGTGTACTCCGTTTCGGACTGTATGGTAATATCGTAGAATTCTCCGCCGTAGGAGAATGCCGTTGCAGAGAAGATGATCTCAAATCCCGTGCTGCTGCTCGTCCAAATGCCGATGATCGATTCGTCAAAGGGTTTTTCTGCCTTGTTGTATTCGACGGCGTCTTCGCCGGTCAGTGTGATTTTATCCGTTTCGACGGTAATTGTAGCAACGGTTCTGCCTGTGAAAATGATTGTGCTGCCGTCCGTTGTTCCAATAGCGTAGATTTCCGTCTCTTCCCAGGTGCGCTCCCAAATGTATGTGAGCGAACTGCCGTCGGAGTAAATCGTGTTGTGACCGTTGCCGTAGTAGCCTTCGTCGGCTGTGGGAGCAGTCAACGAGCTGCTGATTTCCACATCTTCGTAGTAAAAGATACTTGCGCTGCCGTTGCTGTAAGTGACAAGCATAAGGTTGTCGTCATCGCTTGTGATGCGACTAAACGTAATTTGGACACTGCCGCTGAGGCTTAACGAATACCCCCCCCCTTCGACTTCCGCAATTGTCCAATTAGACGAATCCTGATAGCTGACCGTGTGCTCGTCAATGATGAGAGTGTCGGGAGCGTCGGGGGTCTCAGGTTTGTACTCAATCCAAGTTCCCTTGTACTGAGCGTCAAACGTCAAGTCGTAGTGACGGGTAAAGGTGATGGAAAAATCGGGTGTTTCGAAGGCTGTAATGGTGATCGTTTCACCCTCGTAAGTGATTTCATAAGCAGCCGCGTCGATAAGAACATAGGTTGATGTGACGCTACCGTCTGTTGTGGTTGAACCGATGACGGTAACTTGCTTTTCTGCGTCAAGAGTTATAGTGGCATTGCCTTCGTCATCGATTGAGAATGTGAAGTTGTTGGAAGTGATTATTTCATCATAGGTAGCGTCCCAATATGAAGTATTAAATGTTCCGCTAATTTCTCCATTGTAGGAAAGAATGGCTATGCGTTCTTCGGGAAGCTCAAAGTAGATGAGGTTGAAGTCGCCGAAGCCGTCATCGTCAATAGCACGGAACTCGTAGCTTTCTTCGCCGATTGTATAACTGAACGGAGCGCTTTCGGATTCGTTGATATTGTAGGTGTTACCGTCGAAGATGACCGTTGTTCCGGTGATCTCGACTTCCAGACTCTTATCGCCGTTGACTTGCTTCCAAAGATTGCCGATATAGCCCTCGGGAACAATGTCTTCTGCCGGAGGCGGAGTGGGCGTGTCTTGGTGCTCGATGAAAGAAATGATCATTTCTTTGTATTCCAACGATTGGAATGTAATTGTGGTTTCGTCAAGCGTGATTTCGTATGCGCCACCATCCACCAATGCGAAGATTGCGCTGTCGGATGAGCCGATAAACTCCAACGTTGATTCCATCAATGATGCAGAACCGCTCTCATCAATGGTCAAAGTCATGCCTTGGCTCATATTGTCTTCGTAAGTCTTGTCCCAATATTCCTCGGGGAAACCTGCTGTGCCGGATTGTCCGTCCAATGCAAGAATTGCAATGGAAGTTTCTTCTTCGCCTGCATACTCAAAGTAAAGCAGGAGATTGTCGCTGCCTTCGTTGAGGACGTAGAACTCGTAGCTTTCTTCGCCGATTGTGTAGAAGAATAAAGATTCGCCTTCGGTTATTTCATAAGACTCTTCGCCGATGATGATTGTTGTTTCTGCGAGTTCAAGCGTGAGACTCTTGTCACCGTTGAGCTGTTTCCACTCGCCAATCCATTCTTGCGGAAGGGAACCGATCTTTTTCCATTGCGCAACGAGGGTTGTATCCTCGGCGGGCATTGTGAACAGGTCACCGGGTTGAAGTTTATCTTCGCCCCAACCGGCAAACTCCCAAAGACTTCTGTTTGCGGGCAAAGGTCCTTGCGGCAATACGCATTGCGCACCCG
>CANQGD010000008.1 GCA_947601445.1 uncultured Clostridia bacterium
TATGAATGTATCCGAGACGCTTACATATCTCAACAAAAAATGCGGTATGCTGGGTGTTTCCGGAGTATCGAGCGATTTCAGAGACCTAACTGCCGCCGCCGAATCGGGCAATGACCGCGCCCGTCTGGCATTGGACATGTTCTCATACAATACAAAAAAATATATCGGCGCCTATGCCGCCGCAATGAACGGTGTTGACGTAATAGTGTTTACCGCCGGAATAGGAGAAAACGACGATCGAGTTCGCGCAAACGCGCTTAAAAATATGGATTATCTCGGCGTCAAGTTAGATGAGAACAAAAATGCCAATTGTCCGCGCGGCACGATAGCGGAAATAGAAGCCGACGATTCCGATGTGAAAATTTTGGTAATTCCCACAAACGAGGAGCTTGTTATTGCGCGCGAAACTATGCGCGAGGCAAAGTTGGCGTAAACCGTTGACAAAATAATAACGGTTTTGTATAATAATAATTGTGTCTGACAAGATTATCATAGATTTGACGGATAATTTCACCCACATAGGCGAGCCGAAAGACTTTTGTTTCGAGTGCAAGTTGGATAACGGTTTGTTGCCTTACCCCGACGCAAAGCTCCGCAAGGTTTGTGTTTGTCTGACCGTAATGTTTCTGAAACCGCATGTTCGGGTGGATGGAACGATTACTTGTCATATAGACGGATTTTGCGACAGATGTCTGGCTGATATATCCCGACAAATCGAAATACCTTTTCATCAGATTTTTTACAAAGATTATCCCGATGAAGAGGATGGCTATGTCTATTCGGGTAGCAAACTGGATGTTACAAAGGCGATATGCGATGAAATAGTGTTGTCATTGCCGAGTAGTTTTCTTTGCAAACAAGATTGCAAGGGGCTGTGTCCAAAGTGCGGCACCGATTTGAACAAGCAGCAATGTAGCTGTGATATTACCCGAGAAAACGCTTTTGCAGCACTCAAAAATTTAAAATTCTAACGGAGGTGCATTACTATGGCAGTACCCAAGAGAAAAACTTCTAAACAAAGAAAGCACACAAGAGCAGCCAATTGGACAGCAAGTGCCGCTACTTTGGTGGAATGTCCTCAATGCCACGAGTTGAAGGTTGCCCACAAGGTTTGTGAAAACTGTGGTTACTACGACGGTAAGCAAGTGGTGGAAAATTCCACGGATAAAAAATAATTTTTGCCGAATTGTTGTCAACGAAGCCACCGAAAACTCGGTGGCTTCTTATTGTGTGAAACAAACGATTATTTTTGATATATTTTGTGAAACATAAGCCATTTTTAACCGTAATCCATTGCAAAAATAATATTTATGGTATATAATTATCTATAAATAACGAGGTTATGCTTTTTTGTATGGACAAGCAAGCAATACAAGAAATAGAACAAAAATTACGGTATAGTTTTCGCAATAAGCAGTTGTTGGTGCAGGCATTTACTCACTCCTCCTTTGCCAATGCCGAGAATGTGCGGGATAACGAGAGGATGGAGTTTTTCGGAGACGCCATATTGGAATATCTCTCCTCTGAATATTTGTACAAGCATTTTGACAATTGCAGCGAAGGAAATTTGTCGGCTATGCGAGCGAGTCTTGTTTCTGCCGAAGGGTTGTATCCTGTGGTGAACAGACTTGGGATCATGCAATATTTGCAGGTATTGAAAGGAGATTTGTCCCGAAAGACAGAAGCAAATTTGTATGAAGCGGTGCTATGCGCCATTTATCTTGACGGCGGTATGGTGCAGGCAAGGAGATTTTTTCTGTATTCGTTGCACAACGAATTGCAACATGCAAAAACCGCACTCAAAAAAGACAGCAAAACATTGTTGCAGGAATATTGTCAAAAAAACAAATTGTCTCTAAGTTACAATGCTCTCGGGCGCGACGGACCGGACAATAAACCTATATTCCGTTGTGAACTGTGTATAAACGGAGTTAAGCATGCCGAGGGAATCGGGTCAAGCAAAAAGGCTTCCGAACAGGACGCCGCACATAAATTAGTTGTTAAATGGAGAATTGATTAGTGCTTTATCTGAAAAAAGTGGAAATGTACGGCTTCAAGAGTTTTGCCGACAAAATAGAACTCAAATTCGATCAGCCCATTACAGGTATTGTGGGACCGAACGGTTGCGGAAAAAGTAATATTTCCGACGCCATTCGTTGGGTGCTGGGAGAACAAAGTACCAAAAATTTGCGCGGCAAACAGATGCAAGATTTGATTTTCAACGGAACCGATACTCGTAAATCTATGAGTTATTGCGAAGTTTCGCTGTATTTCGATAATTCAACGCGTCTGTTCGATATCCCTATGGATGAAATTATTATCAGCCGCAAGCTGTATCGCAACAATGAAAGCGAGTACCTTCTCAATAGAAACGTAGTGCGACTTCGCGATATTTTGCAGCTGCTGCGCAGCGTGGGTTTGGGCAAAGACGGATACTCTATTGTAGGTCAAGGCAGAATGGACGCTATCTTAAATGCGCGACCGGAAGATAGACGTGCTATATTCGAGGAAGCGTTGGGCGTTTCTTCTTTTCGCGCACAAAAGGTGGAGACAGAGCGCAAATTGGAAAAAACACGTACCAATATGCAACAAATTGCCATTTTGATGGAGGAAATGAAACGTCATCTTCCCGAACTCAAAAGGCAGTCTACTCTTGCAAAAAAATATATAGATTTCTACGACGAATTGCGTTTGTTGGAAATAAACGCCTATATCTACGGTTACGACAATGCAAGCAAGGAGAAGGATGAAGGCAAAAAAATGCTTGCCGGACTCAAAGAACAATACAATCTGCGAGAGGCGCAATTTGCGGAAATCAATGAAAAACACGACGAAACTTTTCACAGACGTAACAACGTCGATGCGGAAATCGCCGAACTCAGAGAAAGACAGGTCAAATTGGCTGTGGAGGTACAGAAAAACGCAGGCGAAAAGGATATAATTCAAGAACGTATCAACGGATGCGAACATGATATACAATCCAACGAAGATTTGATTGCAGCCGACTCCAATGAAATTAATCTGCTGACATCGAAAAACAAGGAGTTGGAGACAGCGCTCGTACATCGCAACGAAGAGCGTATTGCGTTGGAAAAAGAAATAACCGATACGACGGAGCAATTTATAAACGTTAACAAACGCGTTGACGAGGTAAACAATCGCACCGAAATGCTTCGTCAAAAATTGGATGAAGCAATCCATGCCGTTGCGGATACAAACAGCAAATTGGTTGCGCTGCAAACGGAAAAAACCGCTTTGCAAGGACGTCTGGAAGAAATTGCACGCAGTGAAGATGAACTTGCGGTAAAACTTAAAGAATCCGCCGGCGAGGAAGGCGGTCTGCTTGAACATTATGATCGGTTGCGGAAAGAAAAAGATGAGGCAGAAGCAGCCATACGAAAACTAAAACAACAAATAAAGGAAGCGGAATATCAGCAGTTTAATCTCAACAAAGAGCTGACAAAGAGACAGCAGGCATACTCCGGCGAAAAAGGCGGAATAGATATGTTGAAAGACTTTGCCGCTAACTATCGCGGATACCAGCCTACTATTCAATATTTGATGCAAGATGCCAAAAGAGACAAAGAGCTTGCTTCGCATATTTGCGGGTCTGTGGCGGATTTGATAAAAGTCGAATCGCGATTGCAAACGGCTATCGAAGCGGCTTTGGGCGGTAGATTACAAAACATCGTAACGGAAAACGAAGAAGACGTAAAGTATCTTATCAATTATCTCAAAATAAAAGACTACGGCAGGGCAACTTTTTTACCTGTAAGTTCAAGGAAACCTCACGGTATCGATCGTGCGGAAGTTCTTGACGAAAAGGGCGTACTCGGTATTGCGTCCGAGCTTATCGGCTATGATAAACATTACGGAAATGTGATAAAGTCTTTGTTGGGCGGAGTTATTGTTGCGGATACTTTTGACAATGCTATTACAATCAGTCGCAAATACAGATATTCGCACCGTATTGTTACCCTTACCGGAGAACGCATATCGAACGACGGTTCTCTCGAAGGCGGAAGCAATCGCAAGCAATCGGGATACAATATTTTATCTTACGAAACGGAACTTGCCGAGCGTAACGAAAAATTGGCACAATTGCAAAAAGACTTGCAAAAAGCCGAATCGGAAAAAGCGCAAGCAGACGGCAAAGTGGAAGAATTGCGTGCGGCAGCCAACAAATTGAACGAAACTTTCAACGATTTGCAAGTAGAGCTTGCCACCGCAAAGGAGAAAATAGAAACATCGAATACTCTGAGCAATGCCGACAAACAAAATATCTTACGTTTGTCCGGCGAGAAAGAAAAAATTGTCGCTCGTCAATCGCAAATAGACATTGCCGTTAAAAAATTGGAAATGCACGCCAAAGAATTGGACAGTGCCGAAAAACAGTTGCGCGAAAAATCAGATCATGCGAGAGAAATCACTCAATTGGAAATATCCGCAAAGGATACAATTTCTGCAAGTCTGTCCGACAAGCGTTATCGTTTGGCTGTTTTGACATCAAAAATCGAAGGCGCTCAAAGAGAACTCAAATCCAATCAAGAGTCAATCGTTTCATTGAACGACGGCATCACGGCGCGACAGACATATATTTCTCAGGTGCGTTTGGCTATCGACGGTATGTATGCCACAATGAATGAGAACGTTGCCGATACAAATCTTCAAGAAGAAATGGCGCAATTGTTGGAAGAAATAAAACAGAGCGACACCTTGAAAACTCAACTTGATGAAGAGTTTAGAACGCTGACTGATGAGCGTATGCGTCTTGGCAACGAGTTGACGGAATTGAACGGTACAATAGACAAACAAGAGTACATAATTAACAAAATCGACGACGATTTGCTTGCATTGCAACAAAGAGTTCAGGAAGAATACGGCATCACATATTCCGCTGCAATGCAGTACAAGGATGAACAATACAACCGTGAAGCGGGTAAAGAACGTATTTCCGAGCTTAAACAAGAACTTCAAAAGTTGGGCAACGTAAATGTATCGGCGATTCAGGAACTTGAAGTGGAACAAGGTCGTTACGATGATTTGTCTTCTCAAATGGACGATCTCAAAAAAGCTGAGGACGATCTTAAAAATGCGCTCAAAGAATTGGAAAATAATATTCAGAGTCGTTTTACGGACGGTATGGATCAAATAAATGAAAATTTCAAATTGATATTCCGCGAGTTGTTCAACGGCGGAAATGCCCGTTTGTATATCGACAGAGACCCGTCGAAAGATTCTCTCGACCAAGGAATAGAAATAGAAGCGCAGCCCCCGGGGAAAAAATTGCAAAATATCTCTTTGCTTTCCGGCGGAGAACGTACTATGACAGCGGCGGCAATACTGTTTTCCATTCTTAAATTCAATCCGATGCCGTTCTGTGTTTTAGACGAAATAGAAGCTGCTTTGGATGATTCGAACGCCGAAAGAATTTCTCGGTATCTTCGTAAATTTTCACTGTCGACGCAGTTTGTGGTTATAACTCACAAAAAACCGACAATGGAACATTCGGACGTGCTTTACGGCGTTACAATGGAAGAAAAAGGCGTTTCCAAGATAGTGTCCGTAAAGTTGACCGACGCAATAAAACAAGCGATGTAGAGGATTGAAATGGGATTTTTCAAAAAAATAATCGATGGACTAAAAAAAACCAAGGAAAAAATCGGATTTAAGCTGAATCAGCTTTTTAAGCGCGGCATTTTTGACGATGATTTCTATGATGAGCTTGAATTTATTTTGCTCTCTGCCGACATCGGCGAAGATACAACTTCGGATATAATTGCCGAACTTCGCGAAAGAATGAGCAAAGATCGCGTTTCCGATCCGGAAAAAGCAAATCAATATCTTCGCAATGTGCTTGCGGATATTTTGGGCAACGAAAAATTTGAGTTTTCCACTCCTTGCGTTATATTGATTTCGGGAGTTAACGGTGTAGGTAAGACTACAACCATAGGTAAACTTGCGAATATTTTTACAAAGCAAGGAAAATCCGTTGTAATTGCAGCCGCAGATACATTTCGTGCCGCGGCAAGCGAGCAGTTGGAGATATGGGCGAATCGTGCCAAAGTGCGTATAATAATGCATGAGGAAGGAAGCGATCCCGCGGCAGTGGTTTTCGATGCCGTTTCTTCTGCAAAAAGCCGGGGCACGGATGTGGTATTGGTGGATACTGCGGGCAGATTGCACAACAAAAAAAATCTGATGGAAGAATTGAAAAAGATAAATCGCGTCATAGAACGTGAGTTTCCCGAGGCGGACCGAAAAAATCTTATTGTCTTGGATGCAACAACGGGGCAAAATGCCATTCAACAGGTGGATATATTTAACGAAGCAATCGATATAGACGGTATCGTACTTACCAAATTGGACGGCACAGCAAAAGGCGGCGTGGTACTCGCTATCAAACATGATATGGATATTCCCGTTTATTTTGTTGGCGTAGGAGAGGGACTCGACGATCTTTTGGAATTTGATGCCGAAAGCTATGTCGAGGGCATAATTTAGATATTTATAGATTGGACGCGGTCGCGGCGAATTGTTATTAAGATGAAATTTTAATAAATTTGTGCTTGCCCCTCCGCGTCTGTATATTTTGTAAAAATTTTTTTCGATTATTATCCAATATATTTTTACAATATTGCTTTACCGATGTGGAAAATGATTGTTGTTATTTCCGTTTGGTAAAATATAATCAATCTTTCTTTCGCAATTTATTTTGAAAAAGTATTGCATGGTTCCGAAAAAAATTGAACGCTTTTTCAAATAGCGGTGTATATTTGGCTTATTTCGCTAATTGAAGTTCGTATATATTTTTTTTGTTTATGTTTTTTGTGTAAAATTTAGCGATATTTTATTGCTAAAATAAAATTATTTTATAATTAGCGATTATCGCAATTTAATAAAGTTTTTTATCGATTAGGATTGTAAGTTTTTTTCGTTTTTTTGTAAAATGCAGTTGACTTATAATACGTTATATAGTAGAATAAACAATGTAAAGCAAAAAGACTTTACATTGTTAGAGGTGAGTATGGCGCTTAGTAAAATACAACTGTCACAGTTGCTGTCGGTCTATGCGGATTTGCTCACGGAAAAACAAAGAGATGCGCTTACCATGTATTGTGATTGCGATTGTTCGCTTGCGGAAATCGCAGATGAAACGGGTATTTCCAGACAAGGCGTACGCGACGCTATATTAAAAGGCGAGGCAACGCTGATAAGTCTGGAAGACGCGCTTTCCTTTTCCAAGTTGCAAACGGAGTTGTCCGTTGCGGTGGAGCAAGGAGACAAAGAAAGAGTATTTGAAGTGGCTAAACACTTTGTATCAAAGGAGTAAATGTGGCAGCATTTTCAAATCTGACAGACAGAATAAATCACGTTTTTGCCAAACTGCGCAATCGCGGTGCTTTGACCGAGTTGGAGATCAAACAGGCTATGCGTGAAGTACGTGTTGCCTTGTTGGAGGCTGACGTTAATTTCACCGTAGCAAAAGATTTTATCAACAAAGTGACCGAACTTGCGATAGGCGAAGAAATATTGAAAAGTCTCACGCCGGGGCAGCAAGTTATAAAAATAGTCAACGAACAGTTGATAGAATTGCTCGGGTCCACGCAAAGCAAGTTGGGCGTCAGTCCAAAATTGCCCACAGTAATTATGATGTGCGGATTACAAGGCGCAGGCAAAACCACAATGTGCGGCAAATTGGCGTTGTATTTGCAAAAACAAGGCAAACGTGTGTTGTTGTGCGCCGATGATATTTATCGTCCCGCGGCTATCAAGCAGTTGGAAATCGTTGCGTCAAAAGTAAAAGCGGGCTTTTTCGAAATGGGACAAAGCAATCCCGCCAAAATTGCGCAAAGCGCCGTGACTTTCGCCGAAAAAAACGGTTACGACACGGTGATAATAGACACTGCCGGTCGTCTGCACATCAACGAAGAGTTGATGAACGAGCTTAAAACAATCAAAAACACCGTAAACGTATACGAAACGCTCCTTGTTGTAGATTCTATGACTGGACAGGATGCGGTAAACGTCGCCAAAACTTTCGACGAGCAGTTGGATGTTACCGGCGTAATAATGACGAAATTGGACGGTGACACACGCGGCGGAGCCACTTTATCTATCAAAGCCGTTACGGGTAAGCCCATCAAGTTTGCAGGTACCGGCGAAAAAATGGAAGACCTCGAACCGTTTCATCCCGACCGAATGGCTTCGCGAATTTTGGGTATGGGTGACGTGCTTACCCTTATCGAGAAAGCGCAAACGGCAATCGATGAAGAACAAGCGCTCAAAATGGCGAAAAAATTGCGTGAATCGAACTTTGATTTGAACGATTATCTCGAACAATTTGAGCACGTGGCTAAAATGGGAGACTTAAATGACATTGTCGGAATGATTCCCGGCGCCGGAAGGTTGAAACTCGGTGATAAAAAGATTGACGAAACGCAAATCAAACGTAACAAGGCAATAATTCAATCAATGACAAAAGAGGAGCGTTCAAATCCTAAATTGCTCAACTATTCGCGCCGAAAGCGTATAGCTAAGGGGTGCGGTTTGCAGGTGCAAGACGTAAATCGTTTGATAAAACAGTTTGAACAAACTTGCGATATGATGAAGAAGATGGCAAAATCCAAGCGTTTGCCATTCTAAAAAAGAAAGATAAAATATCTATAATATAAATTATTACATTGGAGGAACAAAAAATGGCAGTAAAAATGAGATTGACAAGAATGGGTGACAAAAAAAGTCCTTTCTATCGCGTTGTGGTTATCGACAGTCACAAAGCTCGCGACGGTCAGTATGTGGACTTGGTAGGTACCTATGATCCGCTCAATGAAAAAGTAACCCTCGATGTCGAAAAGGCAAAGAAGTGGATTGCTTGCGGAGTTCAACCTACCGAGACTGTTCGCACTCTTCTTGTTCGTGAAAACATTCTCGAACCCAAAAAATCAAACAAGGCATAGTTTGAGGTGGAAAAGATGTTGGAGCTTGTAACTTATATCGTTGAACACCTTGTTGACGACAAAAGCGCGGTGAACATTGTATCCGAAGAAAATGACGGCGTAATTACGTTGACTATCCATGTTGCGGAAGCGGACATCGGTAAAGTTATCGGAAAACAAGGGAAAATTGCCATGGCAATACGTACTTTGGCAAAATCCGTCGGCTCACGGGAAGGCAAAAAATATAACATCGAGATAGAGGATTGACTGATTTGCCACAAGTATTCTTGTGGCAAAATCAATAATTATGAAGCTGAAAATAGGCAAAATTTTAAAGGCGCAGGGTATAAAAGGCGAGGTAAAATTGGCTTGCTATTTGGACGATGTTTCCATGATGTCAGGATTGAAGAACTTTTATATCGGTTTGCAGGATTATGTCGTAGAACACATTCGCACGGACGGCAATTTTTGTTATGCCCAATTGAAAGGAGTGCTTGACCGAAATTCTGCGGAAAAATTAAAAGATATGGAAGTATTTGCCGACAAGGAATGTATTTCTTTGCCGAAAAACAGATTTTTTATTGATGACCTTTTGGGTTGTGAAGTGCATTTGAACAACGGAGAAACTATAGGTACCGTAACCGACGTGTTGCAATATGGTGCGGCGGATGTCTTTGTTTGTAAAAGAGAGGGTAAAACCGTTTCTTTTCCTTTTTTGAATGATTTGGTGGTTTTCGTGGATATAGAATCTAAAATTATAACGTTGGAAGGTAAACGGTTTGCGGAGGTTGCCGTATATGAGGATTGATGTTTTGACATTATTCCCCGAAATGTTGGATTCGCTTAACAGCTCTTTAATGGGGAAAGCGCGCGAAAAAGGATTGTATCAGCTAAATTGTCACAATATTAGAGATTATTCTTCGGATAAGCATAAAAAATGTGACGACGCTCCGTTTGGAGGCGGTGCGGGCATGGTGATGATGCCGCAACCGATACATGACTGTATTTCCGCCGTGGACCCTCATCATGCCGCAAAAAGAATATATATGTCTCCGCGCGGCAAGGTTTTGACGCAAAAAATTGTAAAGGAGCTCTCGGAAGAAAAACGTCTGCTTATTTTGTGCGGTCATTATGAAGGCGTCGATCAGCGCGTGTTGGATTTGGATATAGACATGGAAATCTCAATTGGCGATTATGTACTTTCGGGAGGAGAAATTCCGGCAATGGTTGTAATCGACAGTGTTTTGAGGTATGTGCCGGATGTATTGGGTAATAGCGAATCTACCGTAGATGAATCGTTTTCTCAATCATTATTGGAATATCCGCAATATACACGTCCGCAAAATTTTTGCGGTTTGAGCGTGCCCGAGGTGTTGATAAGCGGAGATCATGCCAAGGTGGATAAGTGGCGTTGCGAGCAAGCAATGGAAATCACGCGCAGAGTCAGACCAGATTTGTTGGAGGGGAAATGAATATACAATGGTTCCCCGGTCATATGACCAAAGCCCTCCGTATGATGGAGGAAAATGCTAAAATAGTAGACGCCATAGGTTACGTATTGGACGCACGTGCGCCTTTATCGTGTTTCAATCCGCAATTTCTGTCTATTGTCGGCAATAAACCGTGTGTTTTTATACTCAACAAATGCGATTTGGCGGACCCCGCAAAAGTTGAGCTTTGGTGTGATTTTTTTCGAAAAAAAGACCGTCCTTTTGTGAAAGTGACTGCAACCGTCTCTGCGGAGGCGACCAATGTCGCAAACGCATTTGAAAGCGCAACGGATTTTCTTCGTGCAAAATATCATTCAAAGGGTGTTTTTAAACCCATACGAGTAATGATTTTGGGAGTGCCCAATTGTGGTAAATCTACGATTATAAATTGTTTATCGGGGAAAAGAACGGCAATAACCGGAGATAAACCGGGTGTGACCAAGGGTAAGCAATGGGTAAGATTGTCCTCGGGGGTGGAATTGTTGGATACGCCCGGTACTTTGTGGCCCAAGTTTGACAATGAAAATGTTGCGGCTCGTCTTTGTTTTATCGGAAGTATCAAAGACGATGTGGTGGATTTGATTGAAGTGGCAAACTTGCTTATATCTCAGTTGGTAGAATTGTATCCGAATTGTTTACAAACGCGATACAATGTGAGTTGCAGCGGAAAAACGTCATCCGATATTTTGGAAGAAATTGCCGTAAAACGCGGCTTCCTGGTTCGCGGCGGCACAACGGATACCGAGCGATGTGCAAAGGCTATTCTCGATGATTTCCGCAAAGGCAAATTGGGCAAAATTACTTTTGATTTGCCAAATGACGTAATTTAGATAATCTGATAACAAAAGTTAACATTATGATGCAATATGAACAAAAGTTTATAAACGATGGTGCACGTTTAATTGCAGGGATAGATGAAGCCGGGCGCGGTCCGCTTGCAGGACCCGTGGTAGTTGCGGGCGTAATAATGCCAATGGATACCCTGATTGAGGGTGTAGACGACAGCAAGAAACTTTCTGCAAAGAAACGTGATATGCTTTACGACAAAATCATGGCAACTGCAACAGACGTGCAAATTGCCGTAGTGGAAAATGAGGTAATAGATCGGGTCAACATTTTGAACGCCACAAAACAAGGCATGATTCAATGTATCGAAGGCTTCAAGAAGGTTGATGTAGTGCTTATTGACGCAGTAAAGCTCAATGTAGATGTTCCCACGCTTTCGATCATTCACGGCGACGCTTTAAGTTACAGTATTGCTGCGGCGAGTATTGTCGCAAAGGTTACACGTGACCGTCTTATGTTGAATTTTGACAAGCTCTATCCGCAATATCACTTTGCAAAACACAAAGGGTACGGAACGCGCGAGCATATAGAGTTATTGAAAACATTCGGACCGTGTCCCATTCACCGCAAAACTTTTATAGGTCATTTTGTACAAGTATGAATACGCGAATAGTAGGGCGCCGCGGGGAGGATATTGCTGCGGAATATCTTGTAAAAAACAAATATAAAATTATAGAAAGAAATTTTAATTGTCGTTATGGAGAAATAGACCTTATTGTTTGGGACGGGAACGCGGTTATATTTGTTGAGGTAAAAGCGCGTAAAAACGACAAATTCGGATTGCCTCGGGAATCGGTAAATTTGCATAAACAACAAACTATTGTACAATGTGCAAATTATTGGTTATATCTGAAAAAACAGATCGGTACTCCCGTCCGATTTGACGTTGTGGAAATTCTCGATGGCAAGGTCTTTCATTGGAAAGATGCGTTCCGAGCCTGATTTGCGACTTAATTATGTCGAAATTTTGGGTTTTGAATATTACTATTTTAGACATAGTATATTCAAAATGCCAAATTTACTTTTAATTTCGAAAAATAATAATCGATTGAATGAGTTTGATAAATAATTGGCACTGTTTGAAACATAGGATTTCGATAATTGAGATTGAAAAGGGTTTTCACCTTGATATAGACGAAACGGTGTATATGAAAAACGCATATGCGTTTAATTAAACGAGATATAGCTTTTCAGGGAATATCTTGTAAAAAACATAAAATAATGGAAAGTAATTTTAATTGTCGTTACCGAGAAATAGACCTTAATTGTATAATTTATTTTTAGCTTTTCGGAAAATTCAAAAGATAAACTTTATTGAAAACAGTTGCTAAAAACAGTCGATTGTGATAATATATACAAGTGACTTCGGGCGGTCCTCTGACTTTGACAAGTGTATGAACGCTTAGTTAACAAAAATATTTTGGAGGAAAAGTCAAATGGACATCATCAAGCAAATCGAATCGGAATCTCTAAGAGAAGTAGCAAGTTTTAATGTCGGCGATACCGTACGCGTAAACTTTAAGGTTATTGAAGGTAACAAGGAAAGAATCCAGGCGTACGAAGGAATCGTTATTGCGCGCAAACACGGCGGACTTCGTGAAACCTTTACCGTCAGACGTATCTCAAACGGTATCGGCGTGGAAAGAACATTCCCAATACACAGCCCCAAAATCGAAAGCATTGTCGTTGTGCGTCAGGGAAATGTAAGACGCGCTAAGCTTTATTATTTGCGTGAGCGTACAGGTAAGGCTGCCAAAGTTAAATCTGCCAAATAATAAATTTATTTTGCAAGTCAAGCGACCCACAGGGTCGCTTTTTACTTTTAATTGTAGCAGGCTAAGAACATAAATATTTTTACAACAGAAAGTGATTTTTGACGTTATGAAAATTTTTTTATCGTTTGTCGATGTCGTAAATATTTGTTTCGAATGTTTTTCCTAAGCAAATAGTAGGAGCATCTGATCATAAGTTCGGTCGTTATCGTTGAATTTCGGCAGAAATGGTCTGTTTGCGGCATCGGATAAATAAGACAGAAAAACAGAAGAAAAAAAAGTAGGAATATAAATAAGATCATTTGAATTTTGAAAAATAATTATTTATGTGTTAACGGCGAATTATTTTTGCATTTTATCGGATTTATATAAAATAAAGTATAAAAATTATATTCTTAAATAATTTATAGAAAAAAGTCCTTGCTAAATTTCCGTTTCATCGTTATACTAATAATCAGATTATTACAATGGAGAAAATTATGCTTGCGTTGATAAAGAGTTTCGGACTGAAAGGATTGGAAGGGTTTCCCGTACAAGCAGAGATAGATATGCATGCCGGATTGCCCTCTTATGATATAGTCGGGCTTGCCGATACTGCCGTTAAAGAGTCCAAGGAGCGTGTGCGTTCCGCGCTTAAAAACAGCGGTTATCAATATCCCGTGGCGGCGGTGGTAGTCAATCTTGCGCCTGCCGACGTAAAAAAAGAGGGTACTTTGTACGATCTTCCGATTGCCGTCGGTATGTTGGCGGCAAGCAAGCAAATAGTTTACGAATCACTCAAAAAACCGGTCATTCTCGGAGAACTTTCACTTAACGGCGAAGTTCGCAAAGTAAACGGCTTGCTGCCCATGATCATCAGTGCGGTGCAGCAAGGCGAAAGGACTTTTGTAATTCCCAAAGGGAATGCGGCGGAAGCGGTATTTATCGAAGGCGCAACTATATATGCAGTTGAGACATTGCGTCAGGCTGTGGATTTTTTGACCGGCGCTACGGATTTACAGCCGTTGCAGATACGCAGTTGGCAAAGTGATATGCAGTCCGCACACAGCGATAACGATTTCAAATATATCAAAGGACAGTATGCGGCAAAACGTGCGATGGAAATTGCCGTTGCGGGCGGTCACAATATTATTATGATCGGTCCACCCGGCGCAGGCAAAACAATGCTGGCGAGAGCCGTTCCGTCCATTATGCCCAATTTGACATTTGACGAGGCGCTCGAAGTAGCTAAAATACACAGTGTTTCGGGACAATTGGACGGTTTCATCTACGAGAGACCTTTCCGCTCTCCGCATCATTCTTCGACTATGGTGGCATTGACGGGCGGCGGAAACAAAGCTCGCCCCGGTGAAATCAGTTTGGCGCATAACGGCGTGCTTTTTCTCGATGAATTGCCCGAGTACAATCGACAAACGTTGGAAACGCTTCGGCAACCCCTCGAAGACGGTGTGATTACCGTTGCACGCAACGCGCTATCGGTAACTTATCCTGCCGATTTCATGCTTATTGCCTCTATGAATCCGTGTCCATGCGGCAATTACGGCAGTGCAACCGCCGAGTGCAAATGTACTGCTGCGCAAATACATAAATATCTCAACAAGTTGTCCGGTCCTTTGTTGGATCGTATAGACATACATATCGAAGTGGACAATGTAACTTACGATCAATTGCAGGAGGACAATCTCGCCGAGACATCGGAAACGATAAAAATACGCGTAAATAAGGCGCGAGATATACAACTCAAACGTTTGTCTGCATTCGGCAGGCGCTGCAATGCGCAAATGACGCCCGGGGATATAAAAAAATTCTGTAAATTAGATAAACAAAGTGCATTATTATTGCAGGATTCGTTTGAAAAACTTAATCTTACTGCACGGGCTTACAATCGTATACTCAAAGTTGCGCGTACCATAGCGGACTTGGAAGGAGCGGAGAATATTACAGTCAAGCATATAGCGGAGTCGCTGCAATACCGTCAATTGGACAGGAAGTATAGGGTATAAATGTATACAGCGGAAGAAAAAATCAGTATATTATTCGGAGAAGTCGGAATAAGTTCGGTAAAATTTTTTCAAGTTTGGGATTTATTTGACGGTGCCGAAGATCTTGCGGCAAATATTCATCGCAGCGAGACGGCGGAAAAATTGTTGGGAAACAGTTTTTACGTAATTTGCAACGGTATAAAAACGCACGAAGTTGACAATATAGTCAGCAAAATGGAAAAAAACGATGTGGTGGCGGTGAGTTGGTTTTCTGCCGATTATCCGCAGACGTTGCGCTATATAGATGAAAAACCGTACATATTGTATTGCAAAGGCGACACGGGATTGTTGTCTACGGATTGTCTGGCTGTTATAGGTACCCGTAAAGTATCTTCTTACGGCAGGCGTATAACGAAAGATTTCACGGCGTTGCTTTGCGACAACTTTACCGTTGTCAGCGGACTCGCTTACGGCGTGGATTCGATTGCGCACGAAACAACGCTTGAAAATTCCGGCAGAACCATCGCAGTGTTGGGAGGCGGACTGCTCAATATTTATCCGTCAAGCAATCAAGGATTGGCGGATAGAATCGTCGCGAATAACGGACTGCTTGTTTCGGAATACGGAATGAACGCTACGCCTCTTGCGTACCGTTTTCCTCATCGCAACCGAATAGTTTCGGGATTGAGCAAAGGCGTATTGGTGTGTCAAGCTCCCGCAAAAAGCGGAACAAATTCTACCGTGGAGTTGGCGTTAAATCAAGGCAGAGACGTCTTTGTGGTGCCCGGAGAAATTTACGACGCAGGATTTTACGGTAGCAATCGTTTGATCAAATCGATGCAGGGCGCATGCGTTACCACACCGAGGGATATATTGGACTTTTACGGAATCGATCACGAACTATCAAACGGAAACAGCTATCAAATGAGTATCGAAGAACAATCTGTTGTCAACGCTTTGTCCGAAGGACAGCTGTCTTTTGATGAACTTGTGGTTAAAACAGGTATATCCGCTGCCGAACTGAATTTTTTGTTGGCAAATTTGGAATTAAGGAGTATAATTGCTAAGTTGGCAGGTAATACCTACCGACTTTATGGAGGAATTGAATGAAACTTGTTATTGTCGAGTCCCCTGCAAAAGCTAAAACTATCGGTAAATATCTCGGTCCCGACTATCGTGTGGACGCTTCCCGCGGACATATTTGGGATTTGCCCGATAAGGAAATGGGAATTGATTTCAATCACAATTACGAACCTTCTCTCGAAGCGCGCAAACCGGAACAGCGCGAGACGATCGAAAGATTGAAAAAAGAAGTGGCGCGTGCCGAAAAAGTTTATTTGGCAACCGACCCTGATCGCGAAGGCGAAGCTATTTCATATCATTTGCAATGTGCGCTGAATCTCGATCCAAACGAAAAAAATCGCATTATGTTCAACGAGATTTCAAAAAAAGCGGTAAACAATGCAATTGCAAATCCCGACTACATCAACAAAGGTTTGGTATCCGCGCAACAGGCGCGCCGAGTCTTGGACAGATTGGTCGGTTACACTCTTTCGCCCGTCCTTTGCAAAAAAATCACGAATAAGCTCTCGGCAGGCAGAGTTCAATCAGCCGCGTTGCGTATCATCGTGGATCGCGAAAAAGAAATACAAAAGTTTAAGCCCGAAGAGTTTTGGCACGTCTCCGCATTGTTGGAAAAACCCAAAAACAAACCGCAATTTAAAGCGGTATTGACGGAACTCGGCGGCAAAAAAATAAAGTTAAAAAACAAAGAACAATGCGACGTTGCGCTTGAAACTCTGAACAACGACGAATATATCGTTTCTTCTGTAAAAAAATCCGTTACGCAGTCACGTCCGCAACCGCCTTTTACCACGAGTACGATGCAGCAAGACGCAGTTAACAAACTTCGTATGTCCTCCGGCGCAGTAATGTCGGTCGCTCAGCAGCTTTACGAGGGATTCGATATTCCGGGTATGGGACATGTCGCGTTGGTAACTTATATCAGAACCGACTCTGTGCGTGTGTCAACCGACGCAGTGTTTGCCGCTCGTGACCGTATAGCTGCGGTGTACGGAGCAGATTATGTGCCGGAAAAACCCAACTTTTACGCAACGAAAAAACAGGCGCAGGACGCGCATGAAGCAATTCGCCCGATTAACCTCGAACTTACGCCGGAATCTATCAAAGATAAAGTACAGCGTAATCAATATGCTTTGTACAAACTTATTTACGAACGTTTTTTGGCAAGTCAGGCGGTACCTGCAACTTACAACAGCGTGTCCGTCGGCATTTCTTGCGGAAATTGCGGTTTGACGGCAACGGGTAGAACTCCTATTTTCGACGGTTATCTTGCCATTTACGGAGAAAGCAAAACCAAAGATAAAGAAGAAGATGAAAATGCCATTCTTCCGCAAATGGCAGTGGGTGACAAGCTGAAACTTGTCAAATTGACTCCCGAGCAGCGTTTTACCAAAGCGCCCGCGCGTTACACCGAGGCAAGCATTATCAAGGCTATGGAAGAAAAGGGTATAGGACGCCCAAGCACTTATGCCACAATAATGCAAACTCTTTACAAGAGAGAATACGTCAACAAAGACGGCAAATCGCTTGTGCCGAGCAGTCTCGGAATACAGGTCACGGAATATCTCGAAAAATATTTCAGCGAAGTTGTAGACGTGCAATTTACTGCCGAAAT
Organism: uncultured Clostridia bacterium; assembly: GCA_947601445.1. Taxonomy (GTDB): domain Bacteria; phylum Bacillota; class Clostridia; order Christensenellales; family CAG-314; genus Fimimonas. Next base: position 17,728 of record CANQGD010000008.1, read on the forward strand.
GGAAGACAAATTGGACGCGATCGAGGACAACGACGAACCTTGGTATAAAGTAGTGGACAGCTTTTACAAGCCGATGCTCAAAGAAGTAGATACGGCTATGCACTCTCGCAAAGTGACGCTTCAAGATGAAACTTCCGATGTTTTATGCGACAAATGTGGCGCTCCCATGGTTATACGACAGGGCAGATACGGAAAATATCTTGCTTGCAGCAATTATCCCGCATGCTCCAATATGAAGAGTCTGAAAGAGAAGACCCCGCCAAAAGAAACGGAGATCGTGTGCGAGATTTGCGGAGCCAAAATGTTGGAACGACAGGGAAGATACGGGAAATACCTTTCTTGCAGTAACTATCCCGCATGTCACAACACCAAACCCATTAACGAGACCGTCGCAAAATGTCCTAAATGCGGCAAGGATGTGACTAAGCGTATTTCCAAAAGAGGTATTACTTTCTACGGTTGCACGGGTTATCCGAACTGCGACTTCGTTTCGTGGGATATACCCACGGGAACAATGTGTCCGCAATGCGGCGCTCACTTGGTATATAAAACGTTGCGCGGCAAAAAGTATATACGATGCTCAAACAAGGATTGCGGTTTCGATGGCGGTGAAGTGAGTGAAAGCTAAAATTATCGGCGGCGGTTTCGCCGGTTGCGAAGCGTGCTATCAATTGCTCAAACGCGGCGTGGACGTAACGTTGGAGGAAATGAAGCCGATAAAAAAATCTCCCGCGCATCGGCTCGATACGTTGTGCGAGGTGGTGTGTTCAAATTCCTTCAAGAGTGAAGATATAACCACGTCCAGCGGGCTGTTAAAAGCGGAAATGCGTCTGTTGGACAGTTTGATTTTGCGTGTTGCGGACGAAACAAAAGTTCCCGCGGGCAATGCGTTGGCGGTGGATAGATATGCTTTTTCTTCTCGGATCACGCAGCTGCTCGAAGGTTATAAAAATTTTCACAGAGTCAACGTTGTGGAAACAAATACGGATACCGACGGATACGATTTTGTGATTGTGGCAACCGGTCCGCTTACAGACGAGGCGTTGATACCCGCATTCCGAAATATTTTCGGTTCGGAATTTTTGTATTTCTTTGACGCCGTTGCGCCTATCGTTACTGCCGACAGTATCGATTTCGACAGTGCGTTTATTGCCAGCAGATACGGAAAGGGCAGCGCTGACTACGTTAATTGTCCGATGAACAAGGAAGAATATCTTTCTTTTTACGAAAATCTTGTTTCCGCCGAAACGGTGGAACTCAAAGACTTTGAAAAAAATGTGTTCGAAGGTTGCATGCCCATTGAAGTAATGGCTAAGCGCGGTGTGGATACAATGCGTTTCGGACCGCTCAAACCGGTGGGATTGAGAGATGAGCGCAAAGACGAAAAACCTTATGCGGTGTTGCAGCTTCGCAAGGAAAATGCCGAAGGGACGCGCTACAATCTTGTGGGATTTCAAACCAATTTGAAATACGGCGAACAGCAACGCGTTTTCGGTATGATCCCCGCATTGAAACACGCTGAGTTCGTTCGCTACGGCGTTATGCATCGAAACACATACATAAACGCGCCAAAGTTTTTGAACGAATGTTTTCAGTTGAAATCCGATCCGAAACTGTTTTTTGCAGGACAACTTACGGGCGTCGAAGGATATATGGAATCTGCCGTAAGCGGACTTGTAGCTGCTTTGCAAGTATACAGAATATTCAATCATTTACAACCGATTGATTTCGGAGAGGAAACTTTGACGGGAGCGTTATGCAAACATGTTTCCGCGGATTTCGGAGAGTATTCGCCTATGAACAGCAGTTTCGGTATTCTTGCGCCGCTTGCAGAAAAAATACGTGACAAGTCACAAAGAAAAATCGCTTATTCCGACAGAGCGATAGCAGTTATGAAAAATTTAACAAAACAAATTTAAGGAGATGAATATGTCAGAGGTTTTTGCCGATACAATCAAAGGGACAACAATTTGCGCTGTCAAACGCGACGGTAAAATAGCTGTGGCGGGAGACGGACAAGTTACACAAGGACAAAACGTTATAATGAAAGGCAATGCGGTTAAAGTACGCCGTATTTATGACGGTAAAATCGTAACGGGCTTTGCAGGCTCCGTTGCCGACGCATTTACTCTTTCTGAAAAATTTGAAGAAATGCTGCAAAAGTTCAGCGGAAATTTACTTCGTTCCGCTGTTGAAGTCGCTCAACTGTGGCGCAGAGATAATATTATGCGTAAATTGGAAGCTATGATGATTGTCGCAGACAAGGAAAATATATTTCTTTTGTCGGGTACGGGCGATGTAATAGAACCGGATGACGGCGTTTGCGCGATAGGAAGCGGCGGAAACTATGCTCTTGCCGCAGCAAAGGCGCTGATGCGCAACACGGATTTGTCTGCAAAGGAAATTGCCGCAAAGGCTTTGGAAATTGCCAGCGAAATTTGTGTTTTTACCAACGGTCACATCACCGTAGAGGAGGCGTAGTATGACACCTAAACAAATAGTAAACGAACTCGACAGATACATTGTGGGGCAGTTCAATGCAAAAAAAGCGGTTGCAATCGCTTTGCGCAACAGATACCGCCGCAGCAAACTTCCGCTTGCGGATCGTGAAGAGATAACACCGAAAAATATTATTATGAAAGGTCCCACCGGCGTGGGAAAAACCGAGATTGCACGCAGACTTGCAAAACTTGTGAAAGCGCCTTTCTTAAAAGTCGAAGCCACGAAATATACCGAGGTCGGTTACGTGGGCAGAGATGTAGAAAGTATGATCCGCGATCTTGTGGAAGTATCTATTCGTCTTGTGAAAGACGAACGTTACAAGGAAGTGGAAGCTCGCGCTTTTGAACGAGCTGTTGACAGAGTGGCGGATTTGTTGTTAAAACAATCCAAGGAATTGCCCGAGGGCATAACTAAGGTCGCTGTTATAGACGAGGTTTCAAAGCACAATCTCGATCAAATGTCTGTGGAAATTTCCGTTGCGGATATACCAAAACCCGTGGAATTGCAGGCAGGAGGCGGAGAAATCAACATCGGCAACATTTTCGGGGAAATTTTACCCAAGAAAACGAAGAAGCGTACCGTAACGGTGGAAGAGGCTTTGCGTATAATAGCTTCCGAAGAAAGCGAAAAACTCATAGATTTGGACAGCGTTGAGAGCGAAGCGTTAAAGCGCGCAGAAAACGACGGCGTAATTTTTATCGACGAAATGGATAAAATAGCCGGTAAATCTTCTCAAAACGGTCCGGATGTCTCCCGCGAAGGCGTTCAGCGCGATATTTTGCCGATAGTGGAAGGCTGTACGGTCAGTACAAAGTACGGCAATATAAAAACGGACTACATTTTGTTTATTGCAAGCGGAGCGTTTCACGTCAGCAAGGTTTCCGATTTGATTCCCGAATTGCAAGGACGTTTCCCTGTGTTAGTGGAGTTGGACAGTTTGGGAGTAGACGATTTTATAAAAATTCTCACCGAACCGGAAAATGCCATTACACAACAGTACAAAAAATTGCTTGCTGTTGATAACATCGATTTGAGTTTTACCGAGGACGGCATTGCGGAAATAGCCAACGTCGCTTTCGATCAAAACAACACGCTCGAAGACATCGGCGCTCGTAGGCTTCAAAGTATTATGGAACATATCGTAGAGGATATTTCCTATGACATCAACGAAGAAGGAGAAGTCCGAAAAGTCGTTATAGACAAGGATTACGTGTTAAATAATTTCAGAACCGAATCGCGTAATCTCAAAAAATACGTATTGTAACATAGGAGAAAATATGGCAGAACTATTGAATGGACAACGCCGCAGCATTATGTGCGGAGAGGTTACAACGGAACACATTCAAAAGGAACTCACGCTTATGGGGTGGGTACACAGAAGGCGCGACCTCGGCGGATTGATTTTCTTGCAACTCAGAGACAGAAGCGGCATAGTTCAGATCGTTTTCGATACGGATGTTTGCTCGCAAGAACTGTTGGACAAGGCGTCCACGCTCAAATTGGAATACGTCATCACCGTTACCGGCAAAGTACGCCGCCGCGTCGGCAACAATGTTAATCCGAATATGAAAACCGGCGAAGTCGAACTCGTGGCAGAACAGTTGAAAATTCTTTCCGAAGCTGACACGACTCCGTTTTCGATAGGTGATGACAACGCTAATGAGACGCTCCGCCTAAAATACAGATACCTCGACTTGCGAAGAGAAGATTTGCAAAATAATTTGGTAACGCGCAGTAAAATTTATCGAATTACTCGCAACTATCTCGCTGAGAATGGTTTTATAGAAGTGGAAACGCCCATGTTGGGAAAATCCACTCCCGAAGGTGCGCGCGACTATCTTGTTCCAAGTCGTGTTCGGCAAGGTAGTTTTTATGCCTTGCCGCAATCGCCGCAGCTTTACAAGCAATTGTTGATGATTGGCGGTATGGATAGATATTTTCAGATTGCAAAATGTTTTCGTGATGAAGACCTGAGAGCAAACCGTCAGCCCGAGTTTACTCAAATCGATTTGGAAATGAGCTTTGTGGATCAGGAAGAAGAAGTCATGACTCTGACCGAAGGCTTGCTTGTAAAAATGTTTAAGGAAATTCGTAACGTAGACCTTCCGGATCATTTTCAACGGCTTTCCTGGACGGAATGTATGAATCGTTTCGGTTCTGACAAACCCGATTTGCGTTTTGGTATGGAAATACAATCGTTGGACATTGTCGTAAAGAACAGCAATTTTGCTGTTTTTGCCAATGCATTGGCGGCAGGCGGTACCGTACGCGCAATTGTATTTAACCAAGGCGCCGACAAACTTTCTCGCAAAGATCTTGACAGGTTGGCGGAATTTGTCAAAACCTACAAAGCAAAAGGACTTGCTTGGTACGGTTTGGGTAAAGACGGCGTAAAATGCAGTTTTGCAAAAGCTGTTTCGGAAGAGGAACTTGCCGCCATTGCCGATACTTTGGAGATGAAACAAGGGGACATTGCTTTGATTGTAGCCGACGCCGATTGGCAAACCGCGGTTGTGTCGTTGGGCGCATTGCGCTGTCATCTTGCTGCAAAGTTCGCTATGTATCAAAAGGGTGATTTCGCCGCTTTGTGGGTTGTGGATTTCCCGCTGTTTGAGTATTCGGAAGAAGAAGGCAGGTATGTTGCTATGCATCATCCATTTACCAGCCCGAAAAACGAGGATTTACAATATATGAAAACAGACCCTGCACGCGTACGTGCCAAAGCATACGACGTTGTAATCAACGGAGATGAAATGGGCGGCGGTTCCATGCGTATTTACAATCGTGATGTGCAAAAGTTGATGTTTGAAACTTTGGGTTTCAGCGATGAACAAATTGCGGATAGATTCGGATTTTTCGTTGATGCGTTCAAATACGGTACTCCCCCGCACGGAGGTTTGGCTTTGGGACTTGATCGCTTGGTAATGGTTTTGACGGACACCAACAACATAAAGGATGTTATTGCATTCCCCAAAATGCAAAACGCAAGCGATATGATGAGCGACGCACCATCCGAGGTCGAGGATAAGCAACTTTCTGAGCTTGGAATCAGATGCTGTAAAAATGACTGAACGCGGAGTAGTGCTGAATATAAAAAACGAGTTCGCAAAAGTACGTGTCGGAAGAAATTCCGCATGTGCTTCCTGCGGTAAATGCGGTATGACCGAACGCCAAAAGCATGTGGACTTTTTTGCCGACAACAGTATCGGCGCCAAAGAAGGCGATACTGTTGTGTTGAATATTCCTGAGACCGACAGCGCACGGCTTGCGTTTGTGGGATATATTATTCCGATTATTCCGGCATTGGGCTTGCTGTTTCTCGTAATATGTCTCGGTTGGAAAGAATGGATCGCTGCATTGATGTTTTTGGGTGGTTTGGCGTTGGGTTTCGCTGTTGTAGCGTTGATTGACAGGCTTCATCGTCACAAATGGATGGAAACGCCGCAAATTGTGGAAATTGTCCAATCGACTGCGCCACAAGAGCAAACGCCAACGGACGAAATCAATACCGAAGATAAATTAGCCGAAGCGAACGGCGACAAAACAGAAACAAATATTTCAGACGAACAAAATATTGAAAAAAGGAGATAACGAAGATGAGTAAAATACCCGATGTCGCTGAAAATTTCGATGAATTTATAGGCAGCGGAACGGCAGTAGTGGACTTTTGGGCTACTTGGTGCGGACCGTGCAAAATGTTGGCGCCCATTCTCGACGAGGTGGCGGACAAATTGACAGACGTTAAATTCGGCAAGGTAGATGTGGACAATGCTATGGAACTTGCAAAGCGCTTCAAGATAGTGTCCATACCTAATGTTTGCATTTTCAAGGACGGCGAACTTGTGGATCGCATAATAGGTTTGTGCGACGAAGAAGAATTGACCGATACAATATCCAAACATATCTAATTTTATTTTGTGGAAAAGAGCGATTGAATTTTTCAATCGCTCTTTTTTGTGAAAATAAATTTAAACTTATATAAAAACCGACCCCATATTGCTTTTTTATACTTATTGTCCTTGTGTACGACGAGATAAATTATACAAAATTATTTGCAGTTGGAAATTTCGAAAATTCGGCAAGCCGATTTTGTTCCTCTATTCAAAAAGGGGCAAAAGTTCCGTTAGATTGCTTATTTCAAAGTCGGGGCGTTCGCTTTCGTCGCGTACCGTGTTAAGTCCGCCCAATCCTTGTTTGATCCAAATTGTTTTCATTCCCACTTGCTTTGCGGGAGCGATGTCGTTGTCTATCCTGTCTCCTATCATAACCGTCTCGGCGGCGAAAACGTTCGTTTTGTTTAGTGCGGTTTGAAATATCCGCAAATCGGGCTTACTTGTTTTGCAGTCGGCGGAAGAAATAACGTAATCGAAAAAGTGCAAGATGCCGAAATCGGCAAGTCTATCGGACAGCCCGTCCGACTGATTTGCTATGACGCCCAATTTGAAGTTTTGCGACAATTTTTCGAGAACGAATTTGGCGTCGGGATAGAGCTTTTCGTACTCGCAACGGTATGGCGCAGTCTCGACAAAGCCAAAATTTTTGACAACGCTTTTAAATTGGGGCAGATTGTCGCGGCAAGCACGCTGTAATTCTCGATATATGTCGTCTGCCGTGATGCCCAATGCCTTTGCTTGTTTTGTCGCGGCTTGTTCCGCACAGCGAGCAAGCCAACAGTCAGTTTCGTCCACAAGCGTAAACCCGATGTCGAAAAATATAACTTTACAAAATTGCGCAAAGTTTTTTTGCTTAGCAGAGTTTGACATTTTCCGTCCCCAAAAGATAACCTAATTATATTTTTGCCTAAACGTTTTGTCAAGTTGTTTCGGCTCGTCGTAGCGTTTGCGTCTGATTGTTATTCGTTTGTCGGGTGGAACTTTGTGCTAAGAAAATAATCGCGGCTCAATATATTTTTTCGTATTTGTCTAAAATGTTTGACATACGATTATAATAGTAGTAAACTAATCATAGTAAATTAGTAGGAATTGAACGTGAAAATGTCGTCGAAGGCAAGGTATGGCTTGTATGTGGCTGTTGAACTTGCCAAAAATTACAATAAAGGCGAATATCTCAACGTGACAACTTTATCGCAAGCGACGGGTGTTTCGGAAAAATATCTCGAACAGATAATAGCGTTGATGAAAAAAGCCGAAATTGTATCCGCAACCAGAGGCGCTACGGGCGGTTACAAACTGACAGCCACCCCGGAAGAAATTACAGTGGGGCAAGTTTTGCGCGCAGTTGAGGACAATTTGCAAATTGTGGATTGTTTACATTCCGAATGTTCGCAGAGAGGCAAGTGCGTGGCGCATAATCTTTGGGGAAAACTTTACGATAATATCAATTCCTATCTTGATACGATAAGTCTCACTCAATTAGCGGAGGATAAATTATGAAAATATATGCGGATCACGCGGCGTCGACACCTTGTGACGAGCGTGTAGTTCAGGCAATGCTGCCGTATTTTACGGAAAACTTCGGCAATGCCAACAGTCAGCATTTTGTCGGACGCGATGCCGCAAAGGCTTTGGCAGATGCACGTGATACCGTCGCGGAAATTCTCGGTTGTAAACCCAATGAAATTTATTTTACCAGCGGCGGAACGGAAGGAGATAATTGGGCGCTGAAAGGCGTAGCGCTCCACAAAAAGGATAAGGGCAATCATGTAATTATTTCATCTATTGAGCATCATGCTATACTTACGCCTGCCGAGTGGTTGGAGAATAACGGATTCAAAGTGACGCGTTTGCCCGTTGACAGTACGGGAATAGTAAGTGTCAAATCGTTGGAAGACGCTATCGATGATCAAACAACAATTGTATCCGTGATGTATGCCAATAACGAGGTCGGTACAATACAGCCGATAAAAGAACTTGCTCGCGTGGCGCATTTGCACGGAGCATTGTTCCACACCGATTGCGTTCAGGCAATACCTTATATGAACATTGACGTGAAAGAATTAGGCGTTGATTTGCTGACTATTTCGGGACATAAATTTTACGGTCCCAAGGGCGCGGGAGTATTATATATTCGCAATGGCGTAAAGCTCGACAAATTGATTTGCGGGGGCGGACAAGAACGTTCACAGCGTGCAGGCACTGTAAATGTGCCGGCAGTGGTTGGTTTGGCAACGGCATTGAAATTATCGCGTGAGGAATTGGACAAAAACAATGCGCATATATGTCAATTGCGCGATCACTTCGAAAAGCGAGTGGAAAGTGAGATTCCGTATATTCGTCAAAACGGAAACAAGCAACATCGTATACCGAGTATAGCAAATTACAGTTTTGAATTTGTCGAGGGTGAAGGTATACTTATGCTGTTGGACTTCAACGGGATTGCCGTTTCAAGCGGGTCGGCATGCAGTAGCGGCAGTCTGGACCCATCGCATGTTTTACTTGCTATGGGTGTTCCCATCGAGGTATCTCACGGTTCGATACGGTTTAGTTTCGGTAAACACAACACTATTGAGGAAGTAGACTACATTGTTGATAAACTGAAAGAAACAATTTCCAGATTGCGTGAGATGTCGCCGTTGTTTGATTTGAAAAAGGGAGGAACATATAATGTATAATCAAAAGGTTTTGGAAGCATTTGCACACCCGCAAAATGTAGGTGAAATAGAAAATCCCGACGGAGAAGGTACCGTGGGTAATGCCACTTGCGGCGATATAATGCGCATAACTTTGCGTATAGAAAACGACGTAATAAAAGACGCAAAATTTCAGACGTTCGGTTGTGCCGCGGCAATAGCAACAAGTTCTACTGCTACGCAAATGGTCATCGGAATGACTGTGGACGAAGCGTTGAAACTTACAAATGCCAGAGTGGTAGAGGAACTTGAAGGACTGCCGCCTCAAAAAATTCACTGTTCTGTCCTTGCGGAAGAAGCTATAAAAAAAGCCATAGAAGACTATCGCGCAAAACAGCAGGGCAAAAATATCGACAAATCCAATGTGGAATATGTGTGATTTGCCAAAGTCAAGTAATTTGAAACTGCCGGAATTGGTTAAAATTCGTTCCGGCAGTTTTTTTATGGATGAAAGTGTATCCTTTTGCTATGATATGTTTGTTTAGAATGTACTTATTTGTTTGATTTATTTGGAACAAACAAATTAAATTCAAAGTAATAATATGTCATTGCCTTATACATTTACAATACTTGATGCTTCGTAAAAATGCGTCAATTATTGTCTCTGCGTCCTGGATTTTTGCAAGTTAATTTATATGATTTTTGCAAATTATAGTAAATTTTAACGATTTACATACTACTATTCCACGCATAGTATAGTTATTTGGGATATGAACGCATATTTTTGAGGCGTAGTAACACAATAAAGACAGCAACGTTTATGGAGGAATTATGAAAAAACTTTTGATTGGATTGGCCCTTGGCGCAGCTGCGGGAATGATTGCGAGTGAATTTCCTCAAGTGCAAAAGCTGATCGGTAAAGGCAAAAAGAAAGTGAAAGAAATGACGAAATAACGTTTAGACAAAAGATCGCCTTGCGCGGTCTTTTTACTTGGCGAATTATTTTACATAATTGCCGAATTTTATTGTCAAAACATACCCGATTGTGTTAAAATAAAATTGTTATGGGAAGAATAATGGCTTTGGATGTGGGAAATGTTCGTATAGGTATTGCCATATCCGATTTGATGGGAATAATAGCAAATCCTTTGGAAACCTACACGCGCAAGGGCGATTTGAATAAGGATGTCGAGTACATTGTTAATTTGGCAAGCAGTTGGGATGTGAGTCGATTCGTATCGGGTATGCCGTTGGACCTCAAAGGAAGGGAAACGGAACAAGCGTTGAAAACGCGCGAATTTACGGACGCTTTGCAAGCCGCTTGCGATATACCTTTGGAATTTCTCGATGAGAGATTTACCACATTGTCAGCCGAACGCGTTCTCATAGAAGGTAATGTGCGAAGAGAAGATCGTAAAAAAGTTATTGACAAGGTTGCCGCGACGATTATTTTGCAAAACTATTTAGATAGAAAAAGATAAATTTTGGAGGTAAATTCATGGACGAAAAAGAAAAAAAACAGCACGACTGTGATTGTGTACACGATCACGACGAGCATTGTGATTGCGGTTGCGAAGAGATAGATGAGGACGTTGTTATGTTGGAAGATGAAGACGGCAACGAAATTCCTTTCTATCATATTGCTACGCTTGATCATGATGGCAAGGAATATGCTTGTTTGCAACAGGCCGACGACGAAGACCCGATTGTGGAGATTTTCGAATTGCAGGAAGTGGAAGAAGGAGAAGAAGTTTATTACAATTTCCTTCCCATTGACGACGAATTATATGAAACTCTTTACAAACAACTCGAAGATGAAGTTGCCGCCATGTCGGATGACGATTGCGACGATCCCGATTGCGAATGTCATCATCGCGACGAGTAAAATTTCTAAGCGACAAACCCTCTCAACACTCGTTGGGAGGGTTTGTTTGTGAAAAACTGTTTCTCGATGTAGTTTCTTTTGGTGATAACGGTTGAATTTCCTCTGTTTTTTAATTGTAGGACATTTTACGGAAAATGCGTTCCCGCAAGTATATTTGTTCTCACGGTTTGTCGTATTTCGCTGTCTTTCGCCGTTGTGGGATATGTCGAAAACAATTTTCGGCTATACGTGTGCGGTGCACATATTTTTATGAAAAGAAAAATGTCGGCAGTGAAAAAATATAGTTTTAGGATTTGTTTATATTTTAGCTTTTATAAAAACTATCTTTATTTTGATTGCAAAATATAGAGGCTTGTGCTATAATTTACAAGGTTTAATTCGCATTTGCGCAAGATTCGCGCGTTGTGCCGAGGTTTGCCTCTCGGTTGCGCACGGAGTTGACGGCACAAAGAGGTTAAAAACAACAAAAAAAGGAGAATATGAAAAATGGCAGTAGTATCAATGAAACAACTTTTGGAAGCCGGCGTTCATTTCGGACACCAAACCAGAAGATGGAATCCCAAAATGAGAAAGTATATCTATACAGAACGTAACGATATACACATTATCGACTTGCAACAAACCGTTGCACAAGCCGAAATCGCATACACTTTTGTTCGCGACATAGCGGCGCAAGGCAAACCCATTCTGTTTGTCGGAACCAAAAAACAGGCGCAGGACGCTATCAAGACGGAAGCCGAACGTTGCGGAATGTACTATGTAAACAATCGTTGGTTGGGAGGCACGCTTACCAATTACAAGACGATCAAATCGCGTATCGAGCGTTTGCATCAAATCAATCAAATGGAAAAATTGGGCGAATTGGACGTTTTGCCCAAAAAAGAAGTTGCAAAACTTCTTGAAGAACGCGACAAGCTCGAAGCCAATTTGGGCGGAATAAAAGATATGAAAGGGATGCCCGGATGTATCTTTATCGTAGACCCCAAGATGGAAGCAATCGCGGTGGCAGAGGCTCACGCTCTTAATATACCCATCGTGGCAATCGTAGATACAAACTGCGATCCCGATCAGGTCGACGTTGTTATTCCCGCAAACGATGACGCAATAGGCGCGATTAAAATCATTGCGTCCATTATCAGCGGCGCTGTCATAGAAGCTAAGGAAGGCATTGTGATGAGCGCCCCCGTGGACGAAGAAGAACCCGAAAAGACAGAAGAAACAAAAATCGAAGAGGAGACTAACAATGGCTAATTTCACAAATCAAGACGTAATGAAACTTCGCGAGCAAACAGGCGTCGGTATGATGGATTGTAAAAAGGCTCTTGTCGCAACGGACGGAAACTTCGAAGAAGCCGTTAAGTATCTTCGCGAAAAAGGTATGGCTTCCGCAGCGAAGAAAGCAAGTCGTGTTGCCGCAGAAGGTCTCGTAAAGTGCTTGGTATCCGACGACAAGAAGTCGGCAGTAGCAGTGGAAATCAACTGTGAAACCGATTTCGTTGCGCGCAGCGATCAATTTATCGAACTTACTAACAACATTGCAAAACACCTGCTTACGTCAAACGCCGTTACGGTAGAACAGGCTTTGGAGGAAGTTTACTGTGCAGACTGCGGAAAAACAATCAACGTATTGATTGCCGAAGCTACCGCAGCAATCGGAGAAAAAATTTCTTTGCGCAGATTTACCAGATTTGTACTTGACGGTAACGGAATTATTTCAAGTTACATCCATATGGGCGGCAAGATCGGCGTTTTGTGCGAATTAAAGAGCGACGCCAATCAAGAAGACCTTGCCGAACTTGCATTTAATATTTGTATGCAGATTGCCGCAAGCAAACCGCAAGTTGTCGGAATTGCCGATGTCGATTCCTCTCAGTTGGAACAAGAAAAAGAAATTCTTACCATTCAGGCAAGAAACGAGGGCAAACCCGAAAGCATCATCGGCAAGATGGTAGAAGGACGTATACACAAGTTCTATAAAGAAGTCTGTCTCGTCGAACAAGAGTACGTGCGCGATTCTTCTTTGTCGGTAAAACAAGTAATTGCCGATGTGGCAAAGAAATTGGGCAAAGAAATCGACGTAGTCAGATTTGTTCGCTATGAAATGGGCGAGGGTATCGAAAAGCGCGTAGACAACTTTGTTGACGAAATTGCCGAACAACTTAAAAACATTAAGTAATAACCGCCATTAAAGAGGGAACAAAGTTGTTGTTCCCTCTTTTGCAAAAAATTTTTCAGCGAGGAATTATGCCTAAATACAATCGTATTCTACTCAAAATAAGCGGAGAAGCCTTGTCCGACGGTCATATGAACATTTGCGGTGAAAGCGCCATGAATGTTGCAAGCCAAATCAAACAAATAGTTTCCACGGGAGTTGAATTGGGCGTTGTTGTCGGCGGCGGCAATATTTGGCGCGGCCGCGCGATAGATTCTATGGATAGAGCTACTGCCGATTATATAGGAATGCTTGCAACCGTAATGAACGGCTTGGCTCTCGGAGAAGCTCTCTCTTCGGTCGGAGTAGAAAACAGAGTCGTATCGTCTTTTGCCATTGACAAAGTGACCGAAACCTATTTTTTACCAAATGTAAAAAGGTATCTCGGTGACGGTAAGGTAGTAATATTCGTAGGAGGCACGGGATCGCCGTATTTTTCCACGGATTCCGCCGCATCTTTACGAGCTTGCGAAATCCATGCCGATGCGTTGGTGTGTCTTAAGGCGGTGGACGGACTGTATGACAGCGATCCGAAACTCAATCCGAACGCAATTAAATTCGATGAAATTTCTTACGACAAAGTTATTGCCGACAATCTTAAAGCATTGGATTTGACGGCTATTGCGATGTGCAGAGAATTCGGCGTAAAAATTATTTGTATCGGAAAAGACGAGCCCAACGGTGTTGTACGCGCACTGAACGGAGAAAAATTGGGAACAATTATAAAATAATTGTTGAAATACAACTTAATTTATTATAAAATAAAGTCAAAATCACTATATATAGGGAGGGTGTTATGAATTACGCTACACCGCAAATAGAAGAAATCTTTTTGAACTTTGAAATGAATTGCGATAAAGCAATCGAATATATGAAAAACGAATACAATTTGATGCGCGCCGGTCGTGCGAATCCAAAACTTGTGGAAAGTATCAAGGTTAACTATTACGGTACTCCGACGGCAATCAAAATGATGGGTAATATATCTATTCCCGAGTCAAGATGTCTTGTTATAACGCCTTGGGACAAATCCGCATTGAAGGATATTGAAAAGGCAATTCTTGCCGCCAATATCGGCGTAACTCCGCAAAACGACGGTACGCTTATCAGACTCACTTTCCCCGTACTTACCGAGGAACGTCGCAGAGATCTTGTAAAACAGGTAAAAAAACTTGCCGAGGATACCAAAGTCGTTTTGAGAAATGCACGCAGAGAAGCAATGGACGGATTGAAAAAGGAAAAAAATTCCAAAACGGTATCGGAGGATTTGATCGCCGATTACGAAGAAGAAGTCGATAATGCGCTTGCCAAACAAATAGAGTTGATAGACAGGCTATCCAAGGAGAAAGAAACGGACGTAATGTCTGTGTAAACGATGAATCTCAACGATTTGATTGGACTTGAAGCCTGTGAAGCCGAGCGCGTTTTACGTAATTCGGGTATAACGGACTTCAAGTTTGTTTATTATGTAGACAGAAAGCAAAAAGAATTTGACAAGGAGTTGATAACGGCAGTTCGCGAAAAGGGAGAAAAGTTGGAGCTTGTCGTATGCCGTTATAAATTTGAAGTTAGATGAACAAACCCGATCATGTTGCAATAATAATGGACGGAAACGGTCGCTGGGCAAAGGCAAGGGGCTTGGCTCGGTTACACGGACACAAGCGCGGTTTGGATGTCGCCGAGAGAATAATAGATCACTCTCTCGAAATCGGAATAAAATACTTGTCGTTGTACGTGTTTTCAACGGAAAATTGGAAACGCCCCGATTCCGAGGTGAGCAATCTTTTTTCATTAGCGGATAGATATATGAGCCGTTTTGAAAAATTCTGTAAAGATAAGGTGCGCGTGGTCGTATCCGGAGAAAGAGACGGTTTGCCCGTTAAACTTGTTGAAAAAATAAAAGATGTAGAAAACAGAACGAAAGATTTCGATGCGATCTGCGTAAATTTGTGCATAAATTACGGCGGTCAAAGAGAAGTCGTCGAGGCTGTAAAAAAAATTTGCGCAAAGGGAGAATCTGTCACGGTCGAGAGCATAAAGCAAAATATGTACAATGTATTGCCCGATCCCGATCTTATTTTGCGTACAGGAGGACAACAACGTTTGTCCAATTTTTTGCTTTTTCAAAGCGCATATTCGGAGTTGATATTTACAGATACGCTTTGGCCGGATTTTACAAACGAAGAATACGATGCAATTTTGGAAGAGTATTCGAGGCGTACTCGCAATTTCGGAGGAATAAATGGCTCTAAATAAAAAATCTTTGCTTAACCGCGTTTTGGTTGGCATAGTGATTTTTATAGTAATGATCGGCATTGTACTGCTTAATGTGTATTTTGTCAATTATACGCACAGCGAAGCAAAAGATACGATAATTAGCGGTCGTGCGATAAATTCGGTGCTTATAGCCGTGTTGATATTGCTTTCCGTCGTGGAAATGCGTAGAGCGCTCGGGTGTGAACGTATTCCCGACTGTTTCAGCTGGTTGCTGTGGTTATACGGATTCGGTTTGATGCCGGCTTACGTGTTGTTCGGCTTTGTAGGCATCATGTTTTTTACCTTGATAGTATTTATCGTTTCGGTAATTACCGCATTGTTTCGCAACCGTGCGGACAGTTTGATATACATAGCTTTTATGTTGGTATATCCGGGACTGTTTATGGCAACTCTGTTGTACTTAAACAGGAGCGCCGCCACACATATCTATGGCGTCGGCAGCTCAATGTATCAATATCTTGAAAACGATATATGGGTGTACATAAACGAACTTTTCGTAAAAATGGGTGTTAAACCCACAATACGTGAAAACAGTCTTTTGCCGCTAAACGCCATCAGTCTTGCGTTGGTATTTGCCGTATCTACTTTTACGGATACGTTTGCCTATTTTATCGGTAGCCTGTTTGGAAAGCACAAACTATGTCCTCATATTTCACCAAACAAGACGGTGGAAGGAGCGATCGGAGGTGTTTTCGGAGGAGCGCTCGGTTCATTCGTGGTGTTTGTATTGTTTGATTGGGCAAAAATTTTCGGTCCGCAATTCGGACTGACATTCGACGGTTTGGGCTTGTCTGTATTTAATACGGTATTTACCTATGTGATTATAGGTTTGCTCGGCTCCATTGCCACACAGATAGGCGATTTGCTTGCAAGCATGATCAAGCGTTACTGCGGAATAAAGGATTACAGCAGAGTTTTGGGCGAACACGGCGGTATTATTGACCGTTTGGACGGTATTATGTTCAACTCGGTGTTCGTTTCCTTTGTGTTTATGTTTATTTTGTAATGAAAAAAGTTGCGATTCTGGGCAGTACCGGTTCAATAGGTACCCAAACATTGGATATTATTCGTGCAAATAGCGACAAACTGAGTGTTTATTCTCTTGTCGCCAATTCCAATACAAAAAAACTTGCCGAACAATGTGCGGAATTTGCACCGAAATACTCCGCATTGATTTCGCGAGAGGGAGAAAATTGTATTGTTAAAGCGGTACAAGGTGCGGACATAGCAGTTGTCGCCACTCGGGGAATCGTTGCGTTGGAAAGCATTTTGTACTGCTTGGATAACGGTATAGACGTTGCGCTTGCAAATAAGGAAACATTGGTGTGCGCAGGCGAGCTTGTAAGGAGCAAAGCGGGCGCTTCCGGTTTGTATCCGATTGACAGCGAACACTGCGCTGTAAAACAATGTTTGCTCGGTCATGACAGGACAAAAATAGATAAAATTTTGTTGACCGCAAGCGGCGGACCGTTTTGGAACCTTTCCGAATCTCAATTGCAGAATGTGACCGCAAAAGAAGCGCTGCAACATCCCAATTGGAATATGGGAGCAAAAATAACCGTTGACAGCGCGACTATGATGAATAAATCGTTGGAGGTTGTGGAAGCGAGTTTTTTGTTCGGTTTGCCCGTTGAAAAAATTCAGATTGCAGTACACCGACAAAGTATAGTTCACTCTATGGTACAATTTGTAAACGGAGAAGTAGTCGCTCAGCTTGCGTCACCGGATATGAGGCTTCCGATTCAGATAGCGTTGCTCGGAGATGACGGAAATTTTGCATGTTCGAAGTTGAATTTTTCCGATTCTCTCAACCTCGGTTTTGAAGCGTGTAACTTCGATAAGTTTCCGTGCGCTCGTTTGGGTTACGAAATAATGCAATATCATCCGCTTGCCAGAACGGTTATGAATGCCGCAAATGATGTTTGTGTGGAAAGATTTTTAGACGGAAAGTTTTCTTTCACTGATTTTTACAGTATAATAGTAAATGCAGTCGAACATTTTCACAAACATTTTGAACGCGCGGATTTCAACTTGATAAACATTAAAAAATTCGATACGGAAACAAAATTGTTTGTCAATAAACTTTTGGACGGAGATATATGCTAAGTCTGTTATTGGATTTCAGGTCGGTGATGACAACTATCGGTTATGTATTGTTGGCATTTGTCGTGCTGATGTTCATGGTGTTGATACACGAAACGGGACACTATACCGCGGGAAAATTGTTGGGTTTTCAGATAAACGAATTTTCCGTAGGTATGGGACCTAAAATTTTTTCAAAAAAGAAAAAGAACGGAGAAATTTTTTCCTTGCGTTTGTTGCCGCTGGGCGGATTCTGCTCGTTTGAGGGGGAAGGAGAGGAAAATAAAAATCCCAAAGCGTTTAATTCTCAAAAACCTTGGAAGCGGTTGATAGTACTTTTCTCGGGGGCGTTGTTCAACTTTGTTTCGGCTATTTTGATTGCGATTATCGTTTTTTCTGCATACGGCGAAACGGTGGTAGTCGTAAACAACGTGTATGAATACGCGCCTGCAAGCAACAGACAGTTGCAAACAGGAGATATTATTTACAAGGTAAACGGAAAACGCGTTTATATGCTGGACAGCCTCGGAAGGTATTTCACCGACGATGAAATGTCCGTAACGGTGTTGCGCCCGCAAAGCGGAGAGAAATCTTATAGCGAAGTTACTTTGAACGGTGTTAAGAAAAAAGAGTTTTTCCCCGTTGTGCTTACCAAGGTGGACGGAGAATATATTTCTTCTGACGGCAGAAAATTGCAACTGAATGATACCGTATACAAACTCAACGGCATATTGCTGTCGGAAAGCGGTGATTTTGAACGAGCATTGAGACTTTCCGACGGTCGAATTATGCTGACCGTAACGGACGGAAGCGCAACTTACGAGTACGAATTTGATAAAGAAACGTTTAATCGCAAGCTTGTCGCAGAGGAACAACCTTATACCGGTATAGGTATGTCCGTAACTTACGACAAATACAAATTCGGATTCGGAGAAGTGCTTCTGCGCGTTGTGCCGTATTGTTGTGAAGTCGGTATGCTTGTGTTGCGCACATTGGGCGGGTTGTTGACAGGCGCAGTAGGTATTGAAAGCGTCGGCGGACCGATTACGACAATAAGCATGACAAGTCAAATCGTTTCGACCGGGTTCGGCAATGTTTTGATGTTGATCGTTCTTATCTCCGTCAATCTCGCGGTATTTAATTTGCTGCCGGTTCCTGCTTTGGACGGTTGTCAAATGGTATTTGTACTGATAGAGTGGATTGCGGGGAGACCTATCAACAGGAAAGTTCAAAGCTACATCAACGGAATAGGACTTATTGTTTTAATTGTGTTGATGCTGCTTATCGATATTTTGAAACTATGAGAAAAAAAACAAAACAAATTTTTATAGGAAACGTCCCCGTAGGCGGAGGCAGTCCGATTGCAATACAGTCAATGACGAATTTGTCGGTGACTGACGAAGAAGGCACTATCGAACAGATAAATGCTTGTGCGCAATGCGGTTGCGATATTATGCGCGTGGCGGTACCCAATACAGAAGCGGCAAAGGCGTTTGCAAATGTGCGTAAGCGTTCGATTTTGCCGCTTGTGGCAGACATACATTTTGACTATCGTTTGGCTATTGCCGCGATGGAGTACGGAGCGGATAAGATTCGAATCAATCCGGGAAATATGTCTCTCGAACAACTCGATTGCGTGATAGATTGCGCCAAGCAACACAACGTTCCAATAAGAATAGGCGTCAACAGCGGTTCGATCAATCGTGAGGCGATGCAGTTTTGCAACGGCAACAGAGCGCAAGCGCTTTGTTTGAGTATGGAACGGTATCTGAGATATTTTGAAAAACGCGGATTTGACAATCTTGTTTTATCCGTCAAGAGTACCGATGTGCGCGAAACCGTGGAAACAAACCGTTTGATAGCGGATTTCGGCTATCCGATACATATAGGCGTGACCGAAGCCGGACTGCGCGAACAAGGTTTGGTAAAAAATGCGATAGGTATAGGCGCGCTGCTTTTGGACGGTATAGGCGACACGGTGCGCGTTTCGTTAACGGCAAATCCCGTTGAAGAGGTTCGGGCTGCAAAAGACATTTTGATTTCTCTCGGGTTGAAAAGAGGCGTAACGTTTGTATCCTGTCCGAAATGCGGAAGGTGTTCCATTGACCTCGAAACCGTAGCGAGAGAGATTTATAGCTATATACAGAATATAGACAGAAACATTAAAATCGCGGTAATGGGGTGTGAAGTAAACGGACCGGGAGAGTGTAGCGATGCCGATTTGGGTATTGCCGGTGCAAACGGTAAATTTGTTTTTTTCAAAAAAGGCGTTCGATACAAAGTTGTTGCTTCGGATGTTGCGGTAGAAGAATTTAAGAAAGAAATAGACGGACTTTGCAAATGATAATAGAGCAATTGCATAATTTATATCCAAATTTAGCAGACTTGCGCATGCGGGAAATTCGAGTTGATAAACAACAACGAAAAGTTTTTTGCGTTTTGTCTTACCCTGCATCGGAAGATTTTAACAACGCTATAAAGTCACAGATTGTTGAATTTATAAAAAACACTATTCCCAAGGGTTATTATTGTAATGTAAAATTCGCGGAAGATAATTTTACATTGATTTCTTTTACGCGCAATCTTACGGATTTGATTAAAGAACATTTTCCCATTTATGCAAATATCGGAAAGCATCAAATCGAAACGCATATTGCGGATAAACAAATCGACGTTGTATTTAATGTCGGCGGCGTTACGAAGAAAAATATGGAAATGTCGGAGTTTTGCGAAAAACTTTCCGAGTTTTACAATGATTATACAAGCTATAAAGTCTCATTCGGTTTACGTGAGGACGCGCAGCAAAAAACCGCGGCAGTGGAAGAACAGGAAAAACTTGTTCAGCTTGCCATAAACAGAGAGTTGCTGAAACCTTCCAGGTTTTTTCGCGTAAGCGGTCAAAAAGCGCTGTTTGGCAAAGAAATCGTCGCTATGCCGATGTATATCGCCGATCTGCGTAAACCTTTGGATAATTGTACTGTGTGCGGAGTGGTTTCAGCCAAAAGTTGTCGTAAAGCAAAAAACAATCCGTTGTTGTACGTATGTTCTTTCACTCTTACGGACGGAACGGGCGAATCTCTTCCTTGCGTTTTGTTTGTGCGCCTTCAAATTACCGACGTAGAAACAATAATGAGCGAAACGGGACGGGGCGAAGCGGAGGCTCGAACGCTTGCGGAAAAACGCATATTATCCAACGACAAAAAATTAAAAGATATTTTGTGGCTTTCCGACGGAATGTCGGCGGTAGTTCGGGGCAAAGCGTGTTACGGACAAAATGGTCAATTGGAATTGCACGTTTACGATTTGTGCAGTTGTAAAATATATCCGATTGCCCGCAATTCGGAGTTTAAACGTCCCGTTGCCGACGAATATCTTTTGGTAAAGCCCGAAGATTGCGCAGAATACAGGCAAATAAACTTTGTCGATCAAACTTACGGAAAATCACTGCTCGACGACAAAGATTATGTTGTTTTGCATGCAAACGGCATTTCTTTCGGCAACATAACGGAAGGCAAGATATACGCTATTTGCGGCGTGAAACTGCGCAACGGACATATCACACAGAAATTTTTCACGTATGTAAATCCGGAAACGGAAATAACCGATGAAAGAACTCTCGAACAGTGTCAAACCGCTTCAAGCAAACTGATTTTCTATCCTACGCTGACGGAGATTATTTCCGATTTGTACAAATTTGTCTACGGCAGTCGGCTCGTCGGAAACAATTTGCAGCAAATAGTGCAATTACTTGATTATTATGCGGCTCCGATGGATTACAAATTTTCAAACGAACTTGTAAATCAAACGGATTTGATCAGGGACTTGTTTGATAACAGCATTTTGGACGCGTCCGTAAATGCCGCCAAGTTGGAGGATGTCGCAAAAAAATGCAAAATCCCGTGCCGAAATCTTGTGTTTTGCTCCGAAACGGCGTTGACTGTCGCGCGCTGCATGGCAATGTTATCGGATAATTCAAAGTAATCTATTTATTTTTTATATAAATAGTTGTCAAACTTTTTTTGTTGTGGTATAATTTAATCGACAAATTGAGCAAATTTGTATGTGACGCTTGTTTTACGCTATGGCGGCAATGCAAGCGATCCTATTTCGCCAAATAATCGTTTACTTGGTGAGAGTGGAGTTTTTCTCCACTCTCAAATTGATGTAAGGGGGACACTATGGGTAAAGTCGCCGAAGAAGTCCGCAAATTGGTGGAGCCGATAGCGGCAGAATTCGGATTGGAAGTAATAGAAGTATTGTACGAAAAAAAATACGACGGAATGAATCTTACTGTTGTTATTGACAAAGATGGCGGAGTTACCATTGATGACTGCGAAAAACTTCATCGTGCAATAGATAAGCCGTTGGACGATTTGGACCCGATCGATACCGCTTACATTCTGAACGTTTCTTCTCCCGGTATAGATCGCCCTCTCAAAACGGAACGCGATTACCGCAGAAACATGAACCGAAAAATATTCGTCAGACTTTACAAGCCTTTGTACGGGAAAAAAGTATACGAAGGAGTATTGACGGACTACGACGAGGAAACCTTCACCTTGGAAACGAAGGACAAACGCATTACATTTAATAAGAAAGATACGGCCAAAATCGAGCCGATTATCGAATTTTAGGAGGACCGATCATGATCAGCAAAGAATTTTTTCTGGCTCTCGACGAGTTGGAAGAAGTAAAAGGAATCAGCAAGGAGAAGGTTATCGAATCTTTGGAAACCGCTTTGACAATAGCTTGCAAAAAGCATTACGGAGAAGCCGCAAATACCATTGTTAAAATCAATCCCGAAAAGAATACCATAAAAATCTACACCAGCAAGACGGTCGTGGAAACAGTGGAAACGCCCGAAAAAGAAATATCTTTGGAGGACGCGCAGCTTATAAAAAAGAGCTATAAAGTGGGAGATGAGGTTCTGACGGAAATAAATCCTCGTGATTTCAGTCGTATTGCAACTCAGAACGCGGTGCAAGTCATTAAAAACAGTCTTCACCAAGCGGAAAAAGACGTGACTTACAATCAGTTCTCCGATAAAGAAAATGAATTGTTGATCGGTATCGTTTCTCGCGTTAAAGACGACGGAACGATATATGTGGAAATCGGCAAAAACCAAATGGAAGGCGTTCTTACCGTGCAAGAACAGATTCCCGGTGAAAAATTTCATGCGGGCGATCGTATCAAGGTGTTGGTTAAGCGCGTCCGCGACAGTGCGGGCGGAATGCAGATAATGCTTTCACGTGCAAGTTATATGTTTATCAAGCGCTTGTTCGAAAACGAGGTGCCGGAAATTCGTGCCGACATTGTACAAATAAAGAGCATTGTACGCGAAGCGGGTTTCCGTACTAAGATGGCGGTTTACTCTACCGATCCCGAAATCGACGCCGTAGGGGCTTGCGTAGGCAACAAAGGTGTTCGCGTCAACGCTATCGTTGCCGAAGTGGGCGGTGAAAAGATAGACATCATTCCTTGGAGCAGCGATATTCTCGACTACATTGCAAGAGCATTGTCTCCCGCCAAAGTATTGATTGTGCAAGCGGACGAGGATTCGAAAGAAGCCAAAGTGGTTGTCCCCGACGAAAAACTTTCGCTTGCAATAGGCAAAGAGGGACAAAACGCGCGGCTTGCAGCTCGTTTGACGGGTTGGAAAATCGATGTTAAATCTTATTCGGCGGCGCTTGCAAGCGGCATGTTCGACGGTGAAGGAGAGTAACATCGCAATGGATCCGAAATTCAAAAAAAATCCCGAAAGACTGTGCGTCGCATGTCGTCAGATGAAGCCTAAAAATCAGCTGATTCGTATAGTAAACGGTGCCGATGGAGTAACAATAGATTTCAGCGGCAAAAAAAACGGCAGAGGCGTCTATCTGTGCAAGTGCAGAGATTGTATTTCAAAAGCGTTGCGCGGCAAAGGATTTGTTAAACAGAACGGCTTTTCATTAGAACAAATTGCCGATCAATTGGAGAGTTTGATTGAAGAGTAAAGCGGAAACATACGTGGGGTTTGCAATAAAAAAGCGAGCCGTAATATTCGGCGTTGACGGTATCGTTCGAACTTTGAAGGGCGCAAACAACAAGATCAGTCTTATTTTGATTACCGAATCTTTGTCTGAAAATTCACGCGATGCAATTTCCAATGCGCTTTCCGCAAGGTTTTCGCAGATGTTTGGCTCGGAGACACAAGGCACGTTCGAATGTCAAACCATCGATACCGCAACTATACAGGATATGGAAATTTTGCGGCAACGCAATTGCAAGGCGATTGCCATTTGCGATTGTGAATTGGCAAAGGCAATAAGAGAAAACTTACAGTAGATGCCGTGGGAGGAGAAAAAATGGCAAATACAACCAATACACAAAGAACAAGAAGCTATGAAAATATCAAAACGATAAAAATTACCGTTTTGAACGCTGCTCGTGCTTTGCAACAAACACTTGCGACAGTCCGACAACATGCAAATGCTTTGTCGGATGCCATTCAACAGCGCAAAGTGGAATTTATACAGGTAGAAATGGAGGCGCTGGCAAACGAAGCTGCGCAACAAACAACCGAGGAAGCATCTCCGATTGCAGAAGAAACCGTTTCTCCCACAGTAATCGAGCCTGTTGAAGAAGAATCTGTCAAGGAAGAAAAAACAGAAGAAGAACCTGTCAAACAGGAAGAACCTCCTAAACAGCCCGAAATGCCTCGTGCACGTGTGGATACGACCATAGAAAATGGCAGAGAGATCAAGCGTTATACCGATGAAAAGGGTAACGTAAGAATAAGAAAATTTATCGATGTAAGCGCCGCGGGCAAGCCCGCTGCTCCAACAAGCAGCAGCACTCCGAAACGCTCGACCGCAACATCGAAAACGCAGAGCAAGCCCGGTAAAGAAGAACAGGGAACATCCTCGCGAAACACTCAGCGCCAGGGACAAAACAAAAAATTTACTCCCATTGTGGAAATCCCGCGCAACGAGCCGCAAAAGTCTCACGGCAATAAAAATAAAACCAAAGAACATCCCGAGGAGAAACGCCAAGGCAATTTGAAAAAACTGCTTACTCGCGATTATACGGCAGATTATGATGAAGACAAAGTGGTACGTAAAGCTCGTACCAAAAAGAACGAATCGGCTACCGTGACAGTCGCTCCGAAAATTACCCACGCCGTTGTAAACGATAAGGATGTGCCGATAAAAGTTCTGAGCGAGCGCATAGGCGTATCCGCATCCGAAATAATAAAGCAATTGTTTAAGGAAGGCATTATGAAAACCATCAACGATACGGTGGATTTCGACTATGCCGAATATATTGCGGGTATGCACGGAGTAACGCTCGAATTAAAGCAAGTGCTTACCGCGGAGGAAATAATTCTCGACGCAGAGACGGACGACGGATTGGAAAACAACGTTAAACGTCCGCCGATCGTTACGGTTATGGGTCACGTTGACCACGGTAAAACTTCGTTGCTTGACGCTATAAGAAATACCAATGTGACAAGCGGCGAAGCCGGCGGTATTACTCAACATATAGGCGCGTATACCGTAACTGCCAAAGGAGAAACAATAACATTTATCGATACGCCCGGACATGCCGCTTTTACCGCGATGCGCGCACGCGGTGCGAAAATCACCGACGTGGCGATTATTGTAGTGGCAGCGGATGACGGCGTTATGCCGCAGACAATAGAAGCGATTAACCATGCCAAGGCGGCAGGTGTTTCGATTGTAGTTGCGATAAACAAAATGGACAAGCCGCACGTCGATCCGGATAGAGTAAAGCAACAACTTACCGAGTATGATCTTGTTCCCGAAGAATGGGGCGGCGATACGATAATGGTGCCCGTCTCAGCCAAAACGGGAATGGGATTGGATAAGCTGTTGGAAAGCTTGTTGTTGGTAACGGAAATAAAAGAATTGAAGGCGAATCCCGAAAAACGCGCAACCGGCACAATAATAGAAGCCAAATTGGATAAAGGCAGAGGTCCCGTTGCCACGGTTTTGATCAGTAATGGTACGCTTCACGTCGGAGATAGCCTGATAGCCGGCGCGGCTACGGGTAAAATCAGGGCGATGTTCGATGACAAAGGTAAAAAAGTCAAGAGCGCGGGTCCGTCCATGCCCGTGGAAGTGTTGGGATTTTCCGAGGTGCCGCAAGCAGGCGACTATATGTATGTAGCTGACGAAAAGCTTGTCAAGAAGGCCGCGGAGGAACGTAAAAACAAGATAAAGTTGGAAAATGCCCGTCAGGCTCCGTCAATCAGTTTGGGAGATTTGTTCGGTAGAATTTCCGAAGGACAATTGAAAAATCTCAATCTGATTATTAAGACGGACGTTCAAGGTAGTTTGGAAGCATTGAAAAGCAGTCTCGAAAAAATTTCCAACGAGGAAGTCAGAGTCAGTGCGATCCACGGCGGCGTAGGCGGCGTAACCGAAACGGACGTTATGCTTGCAAAGGCTTCCGAGGCGATAATTATAGGCTTTAATGTTCGTGCCGATAACAATGCGAAAGCGCTTGCGGAAAAAGAAGGCGTAGATATACGTTTATACAATGTAATTTATGACGCCGTTGACGATGTTACCGCCGCAATGAAAGGTTTGCTTGCGCCTAAATATCGTGAAAACGTTCTCGGCAGCGCCGAAGTCAGAGAGGTATTCAAAATTACCGGCGTCGGTTCGGTTGCGGGTTGTTATGTCACAAGCGGCAAAATTTTGCGCAATGGCAAAATACGTATATATCGCAATGACGTCAGCATTTACGACGGCAATATTCTTGCGTTGAAACGTTTCAAAGACGACGTTAAGGAAGTTGCTTCCGGCTATGAGTGCGGTATCTCCGTTGAAAACTACAACGACATTAAAATCGGCGACATTTTTGAAATTTATCAAATGGAAGAGATACAGCAATGAACACGAGAACGGACAAACTAAATTCCGAATTTAAGCGTTTAATAGCGGAAATCCTTACCAGAAAGATCAAAGACCCGCGGATTACCGAGATGTTTACCGTGCTCAACGTGGACTGCGACAGAGATCTTTCCACTGCCAAGGTTTACGTCAGTATTTATTCCGCAAACGCCGAAAAGGCTGCGGCGACATTTTCCGCGATCAAAGAAAACGAACCCATTGTTCGCAGAGAAATTTCACGTCTGATGCATATTCGCAAAGTGCCCGAATTCAGATTTATATCGGACAATTCGATGGAAAATGCTCAAAAGATAGAAGAAATATTGTATGAAATCAACAAAAAAGACCGTAACGATTAACGAAGTTGCGAGTCTGATTGAAAAATCAAATAGTTTTGCTCTGTTTGCGCACACCAATCCCGACGGCGATACAATAGGCGCCACTGTCGCATTGGCATTGGCATTGGAAAGTCTCGGAAAAAAGGCGGCTGTTTTTTGTGATAGCGCAATAGGCAACAAAGTAGTGGAAGCGTTCGATGAGACTAAACGTATTTCAAACAACTTTTTCGGCAAGTACGATTTTTATATTGCCGTTGACTGCGGGGATTTAAACAGATTGGGAGAGTTTGCTTGGATTTTCGAACGTTCCGCGGAAACATTAACCATCGATCATCACGGCGGAGAATATTATTCCAAATACAATATTGTAAATGACTATGCGAGTACGTGTCAAATTATATACGAAATAATAAGGCAGCTACACGTTGTAATAGATAAAAATATTGCCACCTATTTGTATATGGGGCTTTGCACGGACACCGGCAATTTTTCACATAACAACACCGACAAAAAATGTTTTTTGACGGCGGCAGAATTGTGTGATTGCGGTGCGGCGATGGAAAAAGTGAATCGTGTGTTTTTTAAAGATACCACTCTTTCCGAAACAAAGCTTCTCGGGTGTGCGCTAGGACATTTGCGCACTTATTACGACAATAAGATGGTGCTTATGTACCTGACATTGGAAGATATGAAAAAATTCAATGCGGATTTGAATGCCACCTCCGGTATAGTTCAGAATGCAATAAACGTCGATAGCGCCAAAGTAGGAGTGATGTTGACGGAGTATTCTCCGAATGTTTACAAAGTCAGCATGCGAGGCAAAGATTTTTCCGTCAGAGAAGTTTGCCAACAATTCGGTGGCGGCGGACACGTACTTGCGGCAGGTTGTATGATAAGCGGATTTCTGGAAGACGTGATCGACAAAATAGTCCGCGTTGTGGGTTATACTATATGAACGGTTTTATCAATGTTTTGAAACCCGTGGGTGCGACCGCAAGCGATGTGGTAGTGTGCTTGAAAAACATTTTACACGAAAAAAAAATCGGACATCTCGGAACGCTCGATCCCGGAGCAAGTGGTGTGTTGCCTGTTGCGATAGGTCAGGCTACCAAGTTGTTTGATTATCTCACCAACAAAGTAAAATATTATCGTGCGTTTTTCACTTTCGGAAAGACAACCGATACTTTGGACGCATACGGTGAGGTGATACGTACATGCGATTCGGTGCCGAACGCTGAAATTATTGAAAAAGTATTATCTCGTTTTGTGGGAGATATTGAACAAATTCCGCCGCAATATTCGGCCATCTCGGTTGGAGGAGTGCGTTCATACAAACTTGCCCGACAAGGCGAGCAAGTACAGTTGAAATCGCGCAAAATTACTATTTACGAGATAAAACTTGTGTATCAACCGAATGCCGACACATTTGTTTTTGATGTCAAATGCAGCGGAGGTACGTATATTCGTTCTTTGGCGAGAGATGTGGCTGAGGCATGCGACACAGTCGGTTATATGAGCGGATTGATCAGACTTGCGTCCGGATGTTTTGAAATAGACAATGCGTATACGTTGGATGAGATACGCGCAAGAAGAAACGAGTGTTTATTGGACGTGACGTTTCCGCTGAACGACGTTGAAAGTTATTTTGTGGCGGAAAATCTATACGATGATCTCGATCATGGTAGAAAAGTTGCGGTAAGTCAATTTGACGGTTACCGAAAAATATATTGTAAAGATGAGTTTTTCGGGCTCGGAACCGCACGGCAAGGTATACTCAAATTGGAATACTATCTGAAAAACGCATTTTAGGTGAGATGTGCAACTGATTAGTTTCGGAGAACAACTAAATACCCCCATAACGCTGTGCTTGGGTTACTTCGGTTGTATGCATTTGGGTCACATAGAACTTGTGCGTGTTGCACAACGCTGTGCCGAACAAAAAAACTCAAAAGTCGCTCTTTTTACTTTCTCCGATGATCGGTTGTCTATATCGGGTAAGGCGGACAAAGCTATTTATACTTTCGATGAGCGGCTGTCTCTTTATGAAAGCGTCGGCGTTGATTTTGTTATTGCTGCGGATTTCGATGAAAAGTTTCGAAATAATACGGGAACACAGTTTGCGGAACAACTTAAAATGTACAATCCGACGGACGCGGTTTGTGGATTCGATTACAGTTTCGGACGCGACAGACTGACGGCAAGCGACTTGAAGACGCTTCTATACGATACTTGCAATGTACATATAGTTAACGCCGTATGCCGAAACGGCGTAAAGATAAGTACCACTATTATACACAACCTTCTTTCGCAAAACAAGATTGAAAATGTCAATGAAATGTTGTCGGAACCGTTTTTTTTGACGGGAACGGTGGAACACGGCAGACATATAGGCAGGAAAATGGGTTTCCCGACTGCAAACATTTCGGTAGGGGCGGAAAAGTTGTTGCCGATAGGCGTATATGAAGGCATTGTAAAATTCGGAAACGAAAAATATCGCGCCATAGTTAATGTAGGACAAAAACCCACTTTTGACTTGGATTGCGTAAGCGTCGAGGCGCATTTGCTTGATTTTGACGGAGACTTGTACGGAAGAAAAATAAAAGTATCATTGACACGTTTTTTACGCCCGATATACAAATTTACAAGCGAAAGTCAGCTGAAAAACCAGCTTCAATCTGATAAGGAAAAGGTGCTAAATGATTAGATTCGGTCCAAGCGGTAATTGTACAAGATTTTACGACGAAGGGCACGTTTCAAGCGTTGACGCGCCCAAATGGCTTTCGGAACAGGGGTTGAACGCATACGAATATTCGTTTGGCAGAGGAATAAATATCAGCGATGAAAAGGCAAATGCAATAGGAGAATTGGGCAAAAAGTTCGATGTCGCCATTTCGGTTCATGCACCGTATTATATTAACTTTGCTA
Organism: uncultured Clostridia bacterium; assembly: GCA_947601445.1. Classification (GTDB taxonomy): domain Bacteria; phylum Bacillota; class Clostridia; order Christensenellales; family CAG-314; genus Fimimonas. Next base: position 47,375 of record CANQGD010000008.1, read on the forward strand.
ATCCGTCCGAAGAAATGGCGGAAAAATCGTTTGGTTATGTGTTGAGAAGTTGTGAAAAAGTTCGCGCTTTTTACGGCAATCGCGTTGTTTTTCATCCCTCTACGGTAGGTAAAATGACGAGAAAAGAGGCTGTGGCGCTTACGAGCAAACGCTTGGAAACGTTATCCCGTCTCATTGTGGAGTCCAAGATGGATGATTGTATCTTTTGTCCCGAAACCATGGGCAAAATCAATCAGATCGGAGATGTGGAGGAAGTTACGGAGTTTTGCAAAATCGCGGATTTTTTTATCCCTACCATCGATTTCGGACACATCAACGCACGCACCTACGGCAGTCTCAAAACGGAAGAAGATTATGAGCGCATAATAGTGCATTTGATCAACAATTTGGGATTCGAACGCGCAAGTATGGTACACATACATTTTTCCAAAATCGAATATTCTGTCGGTGGGGAGGTAAAACACTTGACGTTTGCCGACACATTATTCGGACCGGAATTTGCACCTCTTGCGAAAGTACTGAAAAAGTACAAACTCGATCCCGTGGTCATTTGCGAATCGGACGGTACGCAAGCAGATGACGCTCTTTATATGAAACATCTTTATGAAAGTCTCTGATTCGGAGGAAATTATGAAAAACACCGATAAACTGTTTGAGTTGACAAAAGCGGAAGCCGTGCTTGTTATCAGCGAGAAAAACCGTATGTACTTTACCGGTTTTGCGTCTACATTCGGGTATCTTGTAATGATGCCGGGAAACCGCAATATTTTCCTGACCGATCCGAGATATTACGAAATGGCGCAAATTCTTGCCAAAGAAGGCGTAGAAGTCGTTCAACTTGTTAGCGGAAAAAGCATATCGGATACTTTGAACGAAATTTTCCGTCAATATGAAATCAAAATCGTGGGTTACGAAGATACGGAATTGACGGTACAGCAGTTCAACACGCTAAAACGTGAACTTTCGGGAATAAAGCTGATTCCCGCAGGCGACGATATTTGTTTGGTACGCAGTTTTAAGACGGAAACGGAGATAGAATATATCAAAAAAGCGCAGTCGATAACGGATGTCGCTTTTGGAGAAATACTCAAAATTCTCAAACCCGGTGTGACGGAACGCGATGTGCAAGTAGAGTTGGAGTATCAAATGGCAAAAAACGGCGCCGAAGGATTGGGTTTTGATACAATTATCGCTTCCGGTATAAATTCTTCCAAGCCCCATGCACATCCAACGGATAAAGTTATCGAACTCGGCGATCCTGTTACAATGGATTTCGGCGCCAGATACCACGGTTATTGCTCTGATATGACGCGAACCGTGTTTGTCGGACAGCCCGACGAAGAATTGCACAAAATTTACAACGTAGTATTGCTTGCTCAAAAAATGGGTATAAACAATGCCTATTGCGGTATGAAGGGCAGAGAATTGGATTCGTTTTGTCGCGAAGTTATTAAATCCAACGGTTACGAAAAATATTTTGTACACGGTACAGGGCATAGCTTGGGAATAGATATTCACGAGACGCCAAGCGCATCTATGCGTTCAACCGATATTTTGCAGGCAAAACAATTTATCACGTGCGAACCCGGTATTTATATTCCGGGAGTCGGCGGAGTGAGAATAGAAGATTTACTGTTGATTGAGGAAGATGGTATAACGGACTTGACAACATCAGACAAAAATATTATAATTTTATAGGATAAACACAGGGAGGCTACATTTTATGATTTTAGCAGGCGATTTCAGAAAGGGTGTAACATTTGTATACAATGGCGGAATTTATGTCATTGTGGATTTTCAGCATGTAAAACCCGGCAAAGGCGCGGCATTTGTCAGAACAAAAATTAAAAACGTTGTGACCGGTGCGGTGCGTGAAGAAACATTCAATCCATCCGAAAAGTTCGAACTTGCACATATTGAAAACAAGGAAATGGAATATTTGTACAGCGACGGCGATTTGTATTACTTTATGGACAGCGAAACTTACGAACAAGTTCCGCTAAACAGAGGGCAAGTAGAAGACGCATTGCAATTTCTCAAAGAGAATATGTCTGCTACAATCAAGTTTTACAAAGGTGAAGCTTTCTCTGTGGAACCTCCCAACTTTGTTGTTTTGCAGGTTGTAAGCTGTGAACCGGCAGTAGCCGGCAATACGGCGACCAATGCGACCAAGCCCGCAACGGTAGAAACGGGTTATACATTGATGGTTCCTATGTTTGTTAACGAAGGAGACATGATTCGTATTGATACGCGCACCGGCGAATACATGGAACGCGCGAAATAATTTTTAAGCGAATATTATCAAAATGCACCTCCAAAAGGTATGACTTTTGGCGGTGCATTTCATTTTTGCAGTAGCTTTTTTGTTGATGAAATTTATTTGATACAGATTATTTGTCAGTCGCTAACATGTTGTCACAGTGACGTAAGGCGACGGCGATTGAGGGTAAGACCGATCGAGAGTGGAGTGCATTGGCTGTTGGAACCGACATATAGCTCATAAGCGCCACCTTGTACCAACCAGCAGTTTTCGGCAACGGAGTAAAACGCAAATGCGCTTGCGGGCAAAATCGTTTGCACATGCTTAACGGTGTGCGCAGCAATATCAACGCGTTCAAAGCCCCCTAGTTCCATATATGGACGGAAAACGCGCGGGTTTACCTCTCTTACATATATCTGCGGTACTTCCGTTCCGTCTCTGTCGGAAGTGTTTGCGATGTCGAAATCAACCGTTACTGTGCCGTCTTCATTGACCGTACAGCTAATGTCAGAGTACTCAAAGGCGGAATAGCTAAGACCGTAGCCGAATGGAAATCGAGGTGCCGGCAACGCGTTTGGCAGACCCTTGTGCTGCGCCGTTACATGATAGCGGTAGCCTACCAGCAATCCGTCGCTGTACACGCTCATTGTGCTGTCTTTGTAGCAATAGTGCGCGGGATAGTCAAATTCACCCAACGGGAATGTTTCCGTAAGACGTCCCGAAGGGTTGACTTTTCCGTAAAGCACATCCGATACAGCCAAATTGCCCACCTGTCCCGGATAGCCTGCCCAAACAACAGCCTGAACGCAGTCAATCCATTCGGACATATCCACAGGTGCGCCGCAGTAAAGTATTACGACGGTATGGGGATTTTTGCGAGATACTTCTTTTATGAGTTGTTCCTGAGCTTGCGGCAGTCGTGCATTGAGTCTGTCAAACCCCTCGCAGTCGTGCAAACCGACGCACACAATGGCAACATCCTTGCCGTAGCTGTCTTCTACTTGCAATATCGGCGCCTCGGATACGCCATATTCCCACAAATCGCGATATGTCAGCTCACCAGTGTGCATTGCTTTCATAGCGTCCAGTAGCGTAATCGGCTTTTCGTCGGGTTGTACCGCGGATGATCCGCCGCCGTTAATGTAGTTATTGGCAAAATTGCCGGACAGACTCACGCTTTGACTTGGGTCGATAGGCAGTATGCCGTCGTTTTTGAGCAAAACAATGCCTTCGGCTTCTATTTGACGGGCAATTTGCAGACGTTGCTTTCGCGACAGTCCGTTTGTGTGTTTGGCATTGCGGCAACGTTCGGTAAAAGTTATAACGCGTTGTGCACACTCGTCCAACTGTTCCTTGTTCAATTCGTCATTGTTGTAGGCGGCTTCAAGTTGATCGCGGCATTTGTCCGAGTAGGGCATTATGAGATCCAATCCCGCGTTTATTGATGCCGCGGCGTCCGTAACGGCTCCCCAATCGGACATTATCAACCCGCTTCCGAAACCCAATTCGTTGCGCAACAGGTCAAACAGCTTGCGATGCTGTGCCACACGCACACCGTTTACAACATTGTAAGAACACATAACCGCCCACGGATGTGCCTTGCAAGAAATTTCAAACGCTTTCAGATATATCTCCCTTAAAGTTCGTTCATCCACTTCGGCGCTGAGCCACATTCTGCTGTTTTCCGCATTGTTG
>CANQGD010000009.1 GCA_947601445.1 uncultured Clostridia bacterium
CAAAGGCGAAAACTCCGTAAAATTGAATATGCGCCATTAGCTCAATTGGATAGAGCGTTGGTCTACGGAACCAAAGGTTAGGGATTCGAGCTCCTTATGGCGCGCCACAAAAGGCACCTTGCTTGTCAAGATGCCTTTTTGCGTAATATGCGCTCTTAGCCGAGCAACGAAGTTGCGAACGCCACGGAGCGTAGCGGAGTATTAGCTCAATTGGATAGAGCGTTGGTCTACGGAACCAAAGGTTAGGGAGAGCAGTCGCTTACGCTTCCTTTGGTGGCAAGCCACCGCGCGCTCTTATGGTGCGCCACTGTTGCGAGACCGAAAATTTTTCGGTCTCGTTTTTGTTTCGCGCCACAAGAAGGGACTGAAATACATGACGGGATTGACGCTTCGTGTAACAATCCCCGGTGATGCCGCGCTTCGCTTGCGTCAACGATCTCCATAGCGCGCCACAAAAGGCAACTTGCTTGGTCAAGGTGCTTGCGTAATATGCGCCCTTAGCCGAACACGCAGTGCGTCGGCTCTCAGCCGAGCAACTATAGAATTTAGTTGTGACATACAAAAAAGATCAAGAGAAAAAGTCTTTTTACAAATTGACAAATAAATTTATTAGATTGACAAATATATTTGATTGAATTTAGCCGTCGGACTTGATAAAATTATACTGTCACATATAGGGGAGCTTTATTATGGTTAAAACGGGCTGTCGGAATAATGAAAGAATGGCTACTATAATGGAAACACCTTTGTTTCGAATAATCCTTTTGGAGTAAAAAGTTTGACAAATCGGGCAACGAGCCTTATATATGACGAATGTATTACATTGTGTGAAATGGGAGTGCAATAAACATGAAAAATAAAAAATGGGTGCTATTATTGATAGCTATTTTGGTTGAGGTAGCAGGTATTGTACACACGATAATCAGATACGTGACGATCTTCAATGATCAATTTACAAGTTTCCCTGCAACAGTAGCTTTATTTATCTTAATTCCATATTCGATTTGCAGTGTCCTGTGTTTGATTGTGTGGGTAATTATGAAACGAAAAGTAAGGGGTAACAAGTAGTAATCAATAGCAATACTTGTTTTTGCTCGGTAATTATGCTATAATTTAATCATGAACAAAAAACTTGAAGAAGCAAACACTTTAGGCGAACGGCTGTATATTTTACGGGAAAACCACAAGTTGTCTCAGGATGAGCTGGCAGAGAAACTAAATGTTTCTCGTCAAACAATTTCAAACTGGGAAAACGATAAAGTAAAATTAGATGTAGTAAAAGCCTCAGAGATATGTCGCATTTACGATATTAGTATGGACGAATTGCTCTTGGGCAGAGAAAGCGGTATAAAGAAATCTCAGTCGAAAAAAAGAAGTAGCACAAGATTAGCTATAATGATAGTGTCTTTGGTTATTTCGTTTCTCTTAATAATTGTGGGCATTATTTGTTTGGCAACGGCAAAAGGCGATGAAACGTCATCTACAATTATTATGGGGAAATCGGTCATATGGTATATGGCGATTTTGGGCGGAGCAATAGCTTGTAGTATTATATTGTTTTATTTTTTCAAAAAAAAGTAAGATTATCAATGGTGTTGACCCGAAAGGCGACCTCACGGGAATGAGGTCGTTTTTTTACGTCCCAAAATATGCGCCCTCAGCCGAGCAACGAAGTTGCGAACGTCACGGAGTCTTGTGAAATATCCATTATCACTTCGTTGTTAATTATAAATTTCGTCACACAATTAAAAGTTTCTCAGTATAATCGCTTATAGATTAAATTTAGAATTTGTTTAGCTCTGAATTGTTTCATTCTGTTATTGATTATTTTATCTTTATAAATCAAATCGAGCAAATAACTATTCTGCCCGTTAACCATTTAACGGCCGTAAATATATCTCTCTTAAAAATTGCAAAAGAGCGTATTTTTGTGATTCGGAAAGCAAATGTATAATATTAAATACTTCCTTTTCCACAGCAGATATATTACTGTTTATAGGTGACGAGGGTACACGACCAAATAACTCATCAATTGAAACATCGAAAATCTCTGCCAATAAAAGTATACTTTTGCAATCAGGCTCGCTTGTTCCATTCTCCCAATTACTGATGTTGCGTTGTGCATTACCCAATTTTTCAGCCAAATCCTTTTGAGTAAGCTGCATTTCTTCGCGAAATTCTTTTATCAATAATTTCATCGTCGTCCTCTCCATTTACTTTAATTATCCCAAAAAATTTCTAAATTATCTTGACACAGTAAAATTATTTCTATATAATGTGTTTTAATAGCAAAAAAAATGCTAAATTTTATTCTGAGGAGAATTTTATGAAAGAACAAACAAAAAATTTTATCAAGCTTAGTAAACGAAAGTCTAAATGTTATATTAACGTATTGCATTGTTTTCCGTGGATTTTGGCGGGTGTGCTATTTTTCTGTTTCTTTGTGTGGGCAATAATCGATCCTTGTGTATTTTCATATGAAGGGCGATATTATTCCGATTATGGAGTAATGGCACTACCAAGTGGATTTTTGTGCTGGTTCATATGGATTATTATCGGCACGGTTGTCGCCATAATAACATTTTTTGTAACCCGTTGGATTACAGCCCGGCAGTTACTTCTATTTTATTACTTACAAAAGATAGCTTACGACAATGACACGGTTTTCGGAGATGAAAATCACACCGAAACCGAAATACAGCAATCAGCAAATTAACCAGACGCGGCGCACACAGCAAAGATAAAACACGTAAATTAAATAAATTTTGACAACCGATCTTAAAAATTTCTAATAAAAAAATGCCAACATGCCGAAATACGGTGTCATATTCGCCAATAGCGAGGAAAGCAGAAAATGATTAAAAGGAGAATTTTTATGAAACCAAAGATACGAATTTTTATCACATTAGCAATCATTGTTACATTACTTTGCTGTTTGTTATTTAGTGGCTGTGGCTGTGACCATGAATGGGAAACGGCAACATGCACAACACCGGCAACTTGTAAAAAGTGTGGTAAAACCGAGGGTGGTCTTGGTGAACATAGTATAAAAAATGGCGTTTGTCTAAATTGCGGGAAAAATTTTATAGATTTTTTCGCAATCTATGAGAACTGTGGTTGTAGCGATATTTGGGCAGAGGTTGGCGAAGATTATTTGAGTGTTGATACCAACCCTCATGACTTTTCGGACTCGACCCTGTCATTGTTGTGGGCAGAAGATGCGCTTGCAGCAATAAAAGAAATAAATTCAAAATTAGGACTTCCGTCGTATCTTTATCAAGAAATGGTAAGCACCCGCGCTATTGACGGCAGACAAACTTATGCAGGAAGTGGAGTAAATGTTAGTTGGCGTTTCCATCCGGACTCGGGGCTAGAAGTTCGATATACAAAATAGAAACAAGTTTTTTGATGGTATTAACAGAATGATTGACATTATTATTCAGCAAAGAAATACAGCTTAGAAGAGAACATGCAATAGTAATCTAAATCAACATACACGCCCTATTCATACCACAAAGATAAAAAAGATAAATTACAGAAATCTTAGCAATCGGGATTAAACTTTACTTCCAAATAGAAAAATACCGACACTCCAAAAAGCGATTTGTCTGCTAATGGTGTGTAGGACAAAAAATAATTGTACAAGGAGAATTTTTATGAAACAAAAGATGCGAATTTTTCTTACTTTAGCAATCACGGCGACGTTGATTTGCAGCGTGTTTTTAAGCGGCTGCCACCAACACAATTATTCTAAAAAGGTGGTTCAACCTACATGCACCGAAAAGGGTTATACACAATTCATCTGTGCCACCTGCGGAGATTCATATCAAGAAAATTATATTGATGCATTGGGTCACAACTACGCCGAAACGAAAGTTTCCGCAACGTGCATAAATAAAGGATATACATTGCACAGGTGCACCCGATGCCAAAATAATTACCGTGATAACGAAACAAGCAGTTACGGCAATCATGTTGGTGTGAGAAAATGTGCAACGTGCGGAGAAGATTTTTACGAATTGATAAAAGAGCGTTGCATACAAAATAATAAATACGGTGTGGGAATGTATTGGATTTATCTTGATGACGTACAGGAGGACGGTTTCACCATATCTCCCTGCATTTGCTATGACACTGGCAAAATTGCTGGTCAAGAATGTATAAAGTGGCAAATTAGTATGGAAGAAGAAGGAAAAAGCGGCAGTGTTACTTTGATAATAAAAATAGATAAAATTGACGGCTATTACGATTATACAGCCATGTCGATGAACAGTATCGTAACATCCATTGATGGAGCGATAGATGTGTCTTCATTAAGCAAACTTTCGAGTTTCACATATACGCCAAATTCAAACAGCTACAGTGTAAATAATGCTTTGGCGCATCTAGCTTGTACGCTAGCACAAGCTATGGTCATTTGCGCCGATCAATATTTTGCAGAAAACGGATTGCAAATAACTTCTGCCAATCTGGGATTTAATTAAAAATAGAACAAATTGGTTGCAACAAATGCATTGATTGCTTTCGATGCATTTTTATAGAAGCAATATATATTGTGCAATATCATTATTGTTTAGTTGTCATGAGTGAATGAATTGGATTTGCGTTTTACTTCAAGGATCGTTGAGAAAACAGGCTGTGGGGCTTAAAACCCGAAACAGTCTGTTTTCTTTATCGAGCATTTCCGATAGCCGATAAAACAATCCCGATGTCGTCGTTTATACAGATTGCCTGCTTTTGTATTTGTTCGGGGCAGAAGGCTTCGCCGTAGTTGATGCAAGCGTAGATTGCGCGTTTGTTTTGTGCGGTTAGCCGCCAGAACGGATATTTGATGATTGCGGGCGTGTTGTATCCCACGCCGAGTTCGAGATACAGCACTTTGCTTTGCTTGTGCGCGTTTATGAACCGTTCGTAACGCTCGCAAGCGATGTTCCAACCCTCGTCCTGCACAAACTTGTCGTCGGCGCGCAAATTCATCGTCATCGGCTTGCCGCACACGGGGCAGCGCGGAATAAGTTCGGTCGGAATCCGCATGCGCCGTTGCTCCGCTACCATGCGACGGACAACTTCCTCGTTGTCATATGTTTTGTTGTGGCAAGGCACTGAGCATTGAAACAGCCCGTAATCGCCCTGCGTGTAGAACAGCCGCTTCTTATCGAACCCCGCCTTCTGAAAACAGTGGTCGACGTTGGTGGTGATGACGAAGTAGTCCTTGTCCTTCACGAGGTCGAAAAGTTCTCGGTAGACGGGCTTGGGCGGGTCCATATAGCGATTGACGAGGATATACCGCGACCAATACGCCCAATGCTCCTCGGGCGTATCATAAGGATAAAATCCACCCGAATACATATCGCGAAAACCGTATTTCTCCCCGAAGTCGGAGAAATATCGCTCAAAGCGTTCGCCCGAATAGGCAAATCCCGCCGCGGTGGAAAGTCCCGCGCCTGCGCCTATAATTACCGCGTCGGCACTTGCAAGCGCAGATCTCAGGCGCGCAATGTCCGACCCAATATCGTTGTTTTTTGTTATTTTACTTGCAAGCATATTATCTCAATCCGTTATGTCTATAATTTCGTCTTGACATCTGCCGCAATCGGAACAACCGTTGCATATCAGGCGATTGCCGCAATTTACGCAATTTTTGCGGTAATGGGGCTTATATAATTCGCTTTCGAGAATGGGTAGCCCCATTCGGTCGCAAAGTTTGAACTCGATTGGCTTGCCTTTATAGGCAAGCCCTTCCGAATAGGCGAGATAAGTTTGGCGCACCTTGCTCTTGATAAACCGCGTAACGCCGTTTTTCACATAATAATTTCCCGTTTCGATAAATGCAAACGTGACATTGTGTGCGACGCACTCGTCGTGCAATTTTTTTACCCATTCGCATCGGCAGGGACGGGCGCCGTCGTAATTTTCTCCGCCGCAAATAACCTGCTCGATCTGTCCTTCGTCGAGGTATTTGTCTATCGTGATTTCTCCGATGAGCGGTGCGGTCATGATTCCCTTGTGCTTGAAGGGCAGCTCGTGAAGAATGGGGATACGTTCGTCGGCGCGACGTTGGTTTTCGCAAGTCACGTTAAAAAACACGTTTTCCCACCCGTTACCCCAATCGCGCGGCAAACATTTTTCCACCCTTTGCGGACGTTTGGTCAACAAAAAGAATTTCACGTCGGAGCGTTTGCGTATGATGTTCCACGCATCGTTTCTCCATTTGTCTGCGCCCTCCACGAAAAAGTCCGAGGACATACAGACGCGGATCATCTCGCCGCTTTGTATTTTGTACCTGCCGTTCCGCTCTTTCGAAAGGGGATAGGAAAATCCCGATGTTTTTGCGACGACAGAGCTGTCCGTCCGACCGTGACTTTGGTCGAAAAAGTACATATAACAATGAGCGCAGCCCTCGCTGCATTTTTGGCAGCCGTGCCATGGATTCCAAATATCGTGCATAATTCAACCTTCCTTTCCGAGAAGTTTGGCGTAAATTTTTTGGTCTTGTTCTTTAAACACGTTGAAAATTACCTTGATTTTGCTTTGTGTTTCTTGTTTGTATTCCCGCACAGTCCGAACGGCAATCTCTGCGGCGCGCTCGTTCGGAAAATGGAATTCGCCCGTAGAGATACAACAAAAGGCAAGGCTTTCAAGTCTGTTTTTATCGGCAAGAGCGAGGCAGGAACGATAACAACTTTCAAGCAGTCGCTCGTGTTCGGCATTGAGCGCGCCGTACACAATGGGACCGACTGTGTGGATAACGTGTTTACACGGCAAATTGTAAGCGCCCGTAATTTTGGCGCCGCCCGTCGGTTCGTCGTGTCCTTGCGCTTTCATAATCTCGGCGCACTCCCGCCGGAGTTGAACGCCCGCAAAGGTGTGAATGGTGTTGTCGATACAGGCGTGGTTGGGACAAAAACAGCCGAGCATTTGCGAATTGGCGGCGTTTACTATCCCGTCGCATTTGAGCGTTGTTATGTCTCCCTGCCAAAGATATATGTCGGGCAAAACAGGCGTAAGGTCAGCAATATCCGTTATATCTTTTTGCCGCAACTCTTCGCGCAAATATTCGTCTTGTATGCGCAAAAATTCTTCACTCGCCTCTTTCGGTTCACGCACGTTGAAAAGCGCACGCAAGAGCCTTTTTTGAGAAAATTTATCATCGGGAATTTTCGCTCGTACATTCTGTTCGGCTGACATGTATTCAATTAAGTATTTTCGGCGTTGTTCTTGATTCATAACATTAACAATATGGTGCGAAATGCCGCGATTTTTTCAATTGCGTTTTTTTTGTCTTACTCTACAATTGCGTCGGTTGCAGTATAACCTTCCAGCGAGTTTGATTTGACCTGTATGCAGATGTATTTGATTCCGCTATTTTCCGAGGCGAAGAATCTGCGGCGTGCGGTGGGGGAGATGCGAAGCCAATCGCCCGCTACAAGAGAAACTGTTTCGCCGTCGATTACGGCGCTGCCTTCTCCTTCCAAAATTCCGTAGATTTCCTCATTTTGCTTGTGCGCATGCACAAAGGGTACGCTCGCTCCCGCAGGGAGTGCATTGATGCTGATTTCAGCGCCCGTGAGACCAAGTGCGTCGTGCAATTCCACGCGTGCGTCTTCTTGTACGTTTACTTTTTTGTAAGTGTTTGACATAATGGATACCTCCGAAAAATTTATTTTGTAATTCTCATTGATTACGCCCATAGTATAGCAAAAAAATAAAATGATTGCCGAATTGTTACAATTCTATTATCCGATAATAAATATATTACATTGTTTCTTTTTTGAACTATTGACGTGCATTTCACACTATGCTATAATATAAATACAAAATTTATCTTCAAGAGATTGTGATTATCCGCGTAAATGGCCAAATATATGCGGCTATATCATTATGATGTAATAAGAAAGGTTTTTAAGGAGGTGTGTGAAAATGCTGACGAAAGACGAACTGCCGGAATGTCCCGTTGCGACGACTGTACAACTCATCGGCAACAAATGGAAACTATTGTTGATTCGCAATTTGATATACAACGGAAAACAGCGTTTCACGGATTTTATCAAAACGATACCCGCTATCAGCAAAAAAGTACTTACGGACAATTTGCGCGCGCTGGAAGAGGACGGACTTATCGAGCGTCAGGTATTTGCCGAAGTGCCACCGCGCGTGGAGTATTCGTTATCTCCGCTTGGAAATTCGCTTCGTCCCATCATCGACGCAATGGCTGATTGGGGAACAGAGTATAAAAACAGTGGTTGCGAATAGAATAAAGGAGAAAAAATGAGAACAACAAAAACAGCGAGGAACACGTTTCCCGCTGTTTTTCTATCATAAGTAATCGGATATTGTAAAAAGGGCTGTTAGTAGTGTTTTGCTGTGACTACTTGTTTTTCTTGACGATCCTTAAAAGTGTAAACGCTCTGTTGGATTTTTCTCCGAAAAGGGCTTATCCCCATTGATCAACTTGAAGCTTTCTTCTTTTTATGCTATATTCAGAGAGGAAAAAATGATATACAGGGGCATAAAATATGTATTGATGTAGATTTGGTGGCTGAATTTTTTGCTCGCTTCTACAACATAATGCGGATTATGTCGCTGTCGGATTTTCGGCGGCTTTTTTTATAGGATCAGCCTCATTGATTCCATTCTGCGGCGGTGCTCCATGCCGGTGCTGACAATATAGATCATAGTGGTGTTGACGCTGCTGTGACCGAGAATATCTGCCAGCATTGCAATGTCCTTTTCGATACCGTAAAACACGCGTGCAAACAGGTGGCGCAAATTGTGGGGGAACACCTTTTGCGGGTTGACCATTGCCTGCTCGCACAGTGATTTCATCTCTCTCCATATGTTGGTGCGATTCATCGGTTTGCCCGTACGGGTGACGAAAACGGTTCCGGACTCGATTTTGTGGGTTTCTATATAGCCGAGCAAATTTTTTTGCAGGGATTTTACAAGAAATATCGTCCGCGCCTTGTCTTTGAGGGTCACGACAGCCTTGTCGCTTTTCACCGCCTCCGTCGTAATGAACGGCAGTTCGCTCACCCGAATGCCCGTCCCGCAGATATTTCTCCACGGTATTTTTGCTCTTTTCCTCGCGTTTGAGGTGTGCCCGAAAATCTTCAATGATTTTTTCGTTAATAATAGTCATTATTTATACCTCCGTATTATGTATTTACATTTTACCCGAAAAGCATAACGTTGATATGAGTAGACAACGTCAAACATCCATTACAAATCAAAAAATTCGAATAACGCGGTTTGGTTGCGGTTTTGTGCGTCATACTATTCCAAAGAAGAACAAACGCGACGTAATACAGGATCGTGCAAGGCGCACGTACGGTATACGTGTTGAGATTTTGCAAATTTCACAAAATTCAATGTAAAATTCAATGAATTATATTTGAAGTTTCTATTGACAAACGAAATTCACATGTTAAAATGAAAAAAAAAGAGGAAAACCGAGCAGTGATATTTGAGAGGTTTTTGAAAACCAAAAACGGAAGATGTAGGAGGAAAACATGCGAAAAAAAATATTTCCGGCATTGTTATTGGCGTTGATATTGATTTTATCGGCATTATCGGTGGTTGCATGTAAGCCGCCCCAAGAGCCGATCGTTACGCCGCAACCGGGCAAACAGGAGGATAAAGTGGCAAGCAAGGATAGTTTTAAGCTGTTGGCAATAGGCAACAGTTTTTCGGATAATGCCGAAAAATTTATGTATCCCATTCTCGACGCTTTCGGCGTCAAAGAAATTGTAATTGCAAATCTTTATATAGGCGGATGCAGTATCGAAACTCACGTAAACAACGCCGTTTCCAACGCCAATGCCTACACATACAAGAAAAACACAACGGGTGTTTTTCAAAGTACTAACGGAGTGTCTATGGTTACGGGACTTGCGGATGAAGATTGGCAATATATAACATTGCAGCAGGCAAGCGATTTCAGCGGAGACGAAAGCACCTACGACGGTAAAATAAAAGCCCTTTTGTCCTATGCGGTCGATGCGGTTGCTCATCCCGAGAGCGTCGTGACGGCATGGCACATGACGTGGGCATATCAACAAAACAGTACGCATAGCGCTTTTGTCAAGTACAATAACAATCAAATTACAATGTACAACAGCATTGTTGCTTGCGTAAACAACAACATTGCAAAGGACAACAGCTTTGACTGCATAATACCGAGCGGCACAGCGGTTCAAAATGCCCGCACAAGCTATATCGGCGACACACTGACGGTAGACGGCTATCATTTGGACGATCTCGGTGAATTTATGGCGGGATTATGCTATGTTTTGAAACTTACGGGTTGGAATGTCGAGGATATAGACAAAGACAAACTTCCGCAACAGATTATGCCGTACTATGACATGGCGATTGAATCGGTGCTCAATGCTATCGAAACCCCCTTCGCCGTTACGCCATCAACTTATAAAACCGATCCGAGCACGGCGATTAAACGCAATGAGTATCGTACAATATCCAACATTGAGTACAGCAATGTATCCAATACCTGCAAGTTGGATATATACGCGCCGCAAAATGCAACAAATGCAGACGTGGTGATAGAATTTCACGGCGGCGGATTGACGGGCGGCAACAAAACGGATGCGGGATATGTCGCCATCGGTAAAGAATTGGCATCGCGCGGGATAGGCTTTGTTTCCGTCAATTATCGATATTTTCCCGAGGCAAAGTCGGACGAATTTTTTAAGGACGCGGCAGACGCCGTAAAATATGTAAAGGAACATGCGTCGGAGTACGGTTTCAAAAGGATATTTGTTTCGGGACAGTCGGCGGGAGCTTATATTGCAATGATGCTCGCTTTCAATACCTCATATCTGCAAAACGTGGGTATAGACGTCGCCGACATAGACGGTTGGCTCATCGAAAGCGGTCAGCCCACAACTCATTTCGAAATACTTTCACGCAGAGGCATCAGTTCGAGCGCGGAGGTTATAGACGAATTTGCACCTATGTACTATGTAAAAAGTTCGATGAGTTTTCGCAATATGCTTCTTATGTCCTATACGGACGATATTGCGGGGCGGTTAAAGCAAAATACCGCTCTTTACAACAAGCTCGTTGAACTTGGTATGGGCAACGAGGTTACTTTTAAAGTTCTGTACGGACAGCATGTTGTAGGTTCCAATGTGGCTTATCGCGGCAGATACTTTTATTCGGATATAATTTTGGATTTTTTACAAAAATAACAAAAGGAGGAAGATATGAGAAAATTTATCACGATTGCGGTTTTGCTGCTTGTAGCTGTCCTGTCGTTATCGGTTGCGGCATGCAACAAAACAGAATACGCGCACAAGATAAGCTTTAACAGCAACGGCGGCAGCGCCGTGGAAGATATTCCATTCAACGCAGGCGACCGTGTTTCCGCACCGACTACCGCTCACGTCAAAAACGGCGCCGTGTTCGAAGGTTGGTATCAGGACGCCGACTTCACAAAGCCGTTCCCGTTTGATTCCGAGTTGGAAGACAAAGATTATGTGGCATATGCACGCTACAACGTGACTATTCATTTCGAAGCGTGAAACAGCACGTTACAAGACAGAACAAAGCTCGCAGGCGAAATGATGATTTTGCCAACGCCCGTATCTTCTTCGGGAGAAGTCTTTGTCGGTTGGTACAGCGACGAAAATTACGAAAATGCAATTGACGGAGTTTACATCGTACCCAACGAGCCCGTAACGATTTACGCCAAATGGTCGCATATCGAAAAGGGTTCCGTAATCGACTTCCTTGCCGGTCTTTCCGTCAATGATGCGGGACATTATACAACCGAATCTGCGGACGGCGGCGTCAAGCTTACTCCTACCGATACGAAAACGGCTTGGAGTTACGTATATTCTCCGATAAATGTACCCGTCAACGGTTACAGTCTTTTACACGTGCGGTATCGGGGTACAAAAGATCAATCCATGACGGTAAAACTCGAGGGCGGTAATGTCCCTGCAATAGAGCAGACGTTGGTATTTGACGGCGAAGTTCAGGAATTGCTTTGGAGTGTACCCGCAGCCAATATAGCAACCGAGGCGGGTCAGCGTATTCTGATCTTCGTGGATGGCAATGAGTCCGGTAATGAGGCGGGCACGTCCGTTACCATAACCGCTTTGGAATTTTGCCGACTCGTCGAAGACGGCGAAGAGGAAATGCAGGTTATTTTGTTCGACAGTATGGGCGGCAGTCAGGTGCTTCCGTTGCTTGCACCCAAAGATAGTGAAATCAATCTGCCTACCGATGTCACCAATCCGGGATTTTCTTTTGTCGGTTGGTATACCGATAGAGAGTGCATAAACCGATTCGCCTCCTCGAAAATGCCGGCAGGTCCCACCGTGCTTTATGCCAAGTGGGCGAGTAATGCGACTCATACGGTAAACTTTGTTACCAATTGCGATCAAACCGTCGATTCCGTACAAGTTAAGGAAGGCGATAGCATTCCCGCACCAGAGTTGAGCGTTGCCGGATGGAAATTCCTCGGTTGGTTCGAGAGCAACGAGGCAGACCAACCTCACAACCTGGTTATGCCCGACGCCGACATTACTTTGTACGCTCATTGGTTGACGCTCGAACAACTTTCCGACAAGCAAACCAAACAGGATTTGCTCGGCTTGGATTGGATTGCAAACGGTGAAAATATTTCCGTTACCAAAGTAAGCGACAATCTCAAACTCAAACTCAACACAACAGAAGCAGCCGATCTGTATGCGTCTGCGACCGTTACCCTCACCGACAGCTTTGCCAATGCTCTGCACATCAAAGTAAACGGCGCTTTCGGCGATAGCTTGGTATTTATCTACAACGGCAAGATTGAAAAGACCGTGTTGCTTACCGGCGCAGAACAGGATTTGTGGATATTCCTCGACAAACAGATAACTTCCGGCGAAATCAGACTCAAACCGCTGCGTGGCGAAGGACAGCTTGTTACGCAAGAAATGGTAATTTCAGCATTGGAACTGTATGCTCCGCTGGAAAAATCCATAAGAGTGGATACGCTCGGCAAATGGAAGGCAAATGATTCCAATCAGCCTTACACCGTGGCGATGGACGAAGAAAGCGGTGTGATGACTATTACGGCAAACAATCTTAAAACGGGTTGGCAATTTGTCAAATATCTTGTTTCCGAGTTGCCCGAAGAGGCATTGTTGAAGAACGCTTACCGTATCAATATGACGTTCAAGGGCCCCGTTGGACACAACATGCTGATCAAACTCAACAACACCAAGGAATTCAAGCAAGAGTTTACGGGCAACGAACAAGAGTTCTCCATTGATTTTGACGGGTTTGTCAGCACCACCGACAACGTGCTTATCATATTCTTCGACAGCGGCGCCGCCGTTACGGAAGACCTGTCCGTACAATTCTTCAAGTGCGAGATTTTGTTCAAGCAAGCCGAACCGGACAGCGGCGAATATGAAACGACATATGTCGATTTGCTCGGCGGCAATTGGGAAAACAACAAAGAAGGGGCATATTCTTTCGACAAAACGGGAAACGAACTGAAAGTAACGGCTCAATCTCCGAAATCGCAATGGGATGTAATGCGCATAGACCTGAGAGCCATGGAAATTACGGGTGCGTTTGAAATTAAAGTTTCCGTGACGGGAGTCGCCGATAAAAAAATAAAATTCAAATATTCTATCGGCGGAGGGAAGTTCATCGAAAGGGATTATACTTTTGACGGCACAAAACAAGAATTTACGGTATCGCTCGAAGGTATCAATTTGCAAGGCAATCAATATTTGCAGATATTCTTGGACCCGGGAACATCATACGCGGATACGGACAATACCATGGAAGTAACCTTCCATTCGATGCAACTCGGATGTAAAGTAGCGAAATGAGTTTTTTTTGAAGGCTCCGACTTCGGTCGGGGCCTTCGTTATGAGGATGGGGTTGAAATTGCAGACAAATTGTAAAAAAGAAAAATAACGGTATTGCTATTTATTTAAAGTTTTGCTACAATTATTTTATAGAACAATTTTTTCGACAAAACAATGTCGAATAACGTTATCGGACGAGGGAAGAAATGAATTTTGATAAAATCGTCAAACGGGTAAAAAAACAATTCGGCGTGGACGTTCGAGTGCGCGAGGACGAGCGCAGCGTTTTTCTTTCGGGCGAATGTGACAATTGGGAACATTTAGTTGCTATCGGAAAAATGTTTGTTACCGAAGGCAAGCATGTTGTAAACGATATTCGTCTTGAAGGCTATGCGGAACCGCCCGAGCGTCTTCCGCAGATAAGAGACAATGCGTTGGACGGTACGCAATGGGACGTGGTTGTAATAGGCGGCGGAATCAGCGGCTGTTCGGTGTTGCGAGAACTGTCTCGATACCGTCTTAAAACGCTTTTGGTGGAAAAGCACAGCGACGTCGCGCGAGGCGCAAGCGGCGCCAACGACGGAATGGTTCATGCGGGTATCGATCTCAAACACGACTGTCTGAAACTTAAATACGGGGTTGCGGGCAACGCAATTTACGGAGACGTGTGCAAAGAATTGGGCGTGGATTTCCGCCGTACGGGACAATACGTGATTTTCGACAGCCGCATTATTAGATTTTTCGCCAAGGGTACCGTTAAACGCGCGACAAAACACGGCATTGCGGGCGTAAAAATAATCGGCAAAGAAATTCGTCAAATAGAACCGCGCGTAAAGGACTTTGCCGTGGGCGCGTTGTATGCTCCGTCGTCCGGCTACGTATCGCCGTATCAGTTGACAATCGCTTATGCGGAAAACGCCGTACAAAACGGCGCAACCGTGTCCCTTGACACTGCCGTGTCGGGTATGGTCGTGGAAAACGGCAAAGTGGTGAAAATTCAAACAAACAGAGGAACCGTTTCCGCGCGTTGTGTGGTAAATTGCGCAGGAGTATTTGCCGATAGGGTGGCGGAAATGGCGGGGGACAGATATTTTTCGATACATCCCCGTCGCGGCACCGACTTGTTGTTGGACCCCAATGCCGAAGGCGCGCCGTCCGAGACAATAAGTATGGGTCCGACGCTCAAATCTTTACACTCCAATGGCGGCTCGACCAAGGGCGGCGGCGTTATTCGTACGATAGACGGAAATTATCTGTTGGGACCGGACGCGGTGGAAACGCCCGATCGTGAGGACACATCTACGACAAAGGAAAGTTGCGACAACGTCTTTGCCAAGCAAAGCACCGTTTGCCCGTCTCTCAAACGCAGTGACGTTATAGCTTATTTTACGGGAGTGCGCGCGCCTACTTACGAAGAGGACTTTCTTATAGAACGCAGCTCCAAAGTGATTAATTTGATACATGTCGCCGGTATTCAATCTCCCGGTCTTACGGCGGCGCCCGCATTTTGCAAAGATGTGGCGGCAACGGTTACGGATTATTTGAAATCCGAAGGATACGATGTTCAAGCAAACGAGCATTTCAATCCCACGAGACAACGCCCCGTTCGCGCAAAAACGTTGAGTGACGAGCAACGCGACGCGCTTATCAAACAAGACCCCGATTTCGGTAAAATTATTTGCCGTTGCGAGGAAATAAGTTTGGGAGAAATAAAACAAGCGTTGCACAATCCGTTGGGAGTAATGACCGTGGACGGAGTTAAGCGTCGTGTACGCGCCGGTATGGGACGTTGTCAAGGCGGATTTTGTATGCCGCTTGTAACGAAAATAATCGCCGACGAGTTGCATGCGGAACCGACCGCCGTCAACAAGGACGATGTCGGGAGCAATATTGCCGTCGGAAAAATAAAAGAGGTGCAGTCATGAAGTATGATGTGGCGGTGATCGGCGGAGGTCCGGCAGGGCTTGCCGCGGCAATCAAAGCGTCCGAAGGCGGAGCAAGCGTCTTGCTGATAGAACGTGAAGCTCGGCTCGGAGGCATACTTAAACAATGTATTCACGACGGGTTCGGCGTGGTGCGTTTCGGAGAAAAACTCTCGGGACCTGAATATGCATACAGATTTATCGAGCGGCTCAAAGCCGCAAATGTACAAGTAAGCCTGTTTAGCTTTGTTACAAGTGCGGTCAAATTGTCTGATACATACAAAATCACTTATGTCTGCAAAGACGGCGTCAAATATGCCGAGTGTTCCAAAATTATACTTGCAACGGGTTGTCGGGAACGTACTCGCAACGGAATATCCATTCACGGCGACAGGTGCGCGGGCGTTTATACCGCGGGCGCCGCGCAGAATCTTGTCAATATTCTCGGAGTAATGCCCGGCAAAAGAATAGTAATTCTCGGCAGCGGCGACATAGGTCTTATTATGGCGCGCAGATTGACGCTTGAAGGCGCCAAGGTCGTGGGCGTTTATGAAGCGAAATCCACTCCGAGCGGACTTACGCGCAACATACATCAATGTTTGCACGATTTCGATATTCCGCTATACTTGTCCAAAACGGTTACGCGAGTGTTCGGACAATCGCGTTTGGAAAAAGTGGAAATAAGCGACGTGGACGAGCGTATGCGTTCCATTGCCGGTACCGAACAGCTTGTGGATTGCGATTGCCTTGTTCTTGCCGTAGGGCTTATTCCCGAAAACGAGCTTGCGCGTACATTGAACGTTCCTCTCAACAAAGCAACAAAGGGAGCAACGGTGGATCAAAACTGTCAAACGCTTGTAGACGGTATTTATGCGTGCGGCAACGCGTTGCACGTCAACGATTTGGTGGATTATGTATCCGAAAGCGGCGAGATCGCGGGTGCTCACGTCACTTTGCAAAAAACGGAGCGCAACTTGCTACCCATTACCACTGAGGGTAAATTGTTGTATGTGGTACCGCAAATGTTGGATACAAACTCCGACTTCGGCAATGTCGTAATGTATTTCCGCGCAAGCGAAGAATTGACCAATCAAAGACTTACCGTTACCGCTTGCGGTGAAACAATATTTTCAAAAACTTATGCCAAGCTGTTGCCTCCCGAAATGGAACGAATAACGGTCGACTTCGGTAAGGCGCGTGCATTGGGCGAACTGACCGTTCGATTGGAGGACAAATAATATGGAATTGGTGTGTATCGTGTGTCCCAACGGATGCCGTCTCGACGTCGAACAAAGGGACGGTCGGGTTTTCGTTGTCGGAAACAAATGTAAACGGGGTGCGGATTTTGCTACGGCAGAATTGACAAATCCGATGCGAAGCGTAACAAGTCTTGTCAAGACAACGGTTCGCGGGTACCCTGTGATTTCCGTCAAAACGGACGGAGAAATACCCAAGAGCAAAATTTTTCAGTTGATGAAGCTGTGCGACGAAATTACGGTGAGCCAACCGCTGCCGATAGGTTCCGTTGTCGCTTCCGGCGTACTCGGAACCGATGTAAATTTAGTAACTACAACAAATATGGAGATTGCAAATGAGTAAAGTATTGATTATCGATGTAGGAACACAAAGCGCCCGCGGCATTATATTTGACGAAAAGGGAAATCTGCTTGTAAAAGAGCAGATCAAATACAAGCCGTATATCAGCAAAGAAAACGGTTTTATGGAACAAACAGCGCAAATGTTTTGGGACGTAATATGTCAAATTACACAAAAACTGAGCGCTGAACACGACTCTCTGATGCAGGATGTGATAGCTATGAGCGTCGATACTTTCCGTGATACGGCAGTGTTGTTGGATGAAAACAAAAACGTGCTTCGCGATTTGATTCTTTGGAGCGATCAGCGTACTGCGGATACATCCGAGCCGCTGCCGAAAAAGAATGCAATGCTGTTCAAACTCGTGAAAATGACGCGCACGGTCAATGCGATAAGAGGCAAAGTAAAAACGCGTTGGATAATGCAGCATGAGCCGGAACTGTGGTCTAAGGTCAACAAGGTCGTTCATATATCCGCCTATATCAATTATTTGCTGACGGGCAATCTCATTGACAGCTACGCCTCAACGATCGGACACTTCCCCTTCGATCACAAAAACAAACGGTATCTTTCCGAAAAAGATCTGATATTCCCCGTTTACGAGTTGGATTTGAAATATATGATACCCGTGTGTGCGCCCGGCGACGTTATCGGCACCGTTACCGAAGAGTGTGCAAAGCAGACGGGACTTCCCGTGGGTCTCAAAGTAATTGCGTCCGGTTCGGACAAAGGGTGCGAAACGGTAGGCGTCGGTTGCGTAAACTCCAATGTGGCGTCCGTCAGTTTCGGAACGACTTCCACTGTACAATTTTCCACGAAAAAATACTTTGAACCCGAGCCTTTCATGCCCGCCTATCCTGCCGTGCTAAAAGATTACTACAACCCGGAAGTACAAATTTTCCGCGGATATTGGATGATAAGTTGGTTCAAGCAAAATTTTGCGCGGCATCTCGAAAAACGTGCGGAGGAAATGGGCACTTCCGTTGAAGAAATAATGAATTCCGAAATAGAATCCATTCCGCCGGGAAGCGACGGACTCATTTTACAGCCGTTCTGGCAGGCGGGACTTACTTCTCCCGAGGCACGCGGAGCAATTATCGGTTTTTCGGATTACCACACGCGCGCGCACGTATATCGCGCCATTATCGAAGGCATCGACTTTGCTCTTCGCGAGGGTCTGGAACGCATGGAAAAGCGCGGCAAACAAAAAATCGATTTTATCGCCGTCAGCGGCGGCGGTTCGCAAAGCGATCTGATTTGCCAGATAGCGGCAAATATTTTCAATAAGCCGATAAAACGCGTTCAAACCTACGAAACAAGCGCTTTGGGCGCCGCAATAGTAACATTTACCGCTTGCGGAGTTTACGGCGACGAACAGGATGCCATTAAAAATATGGTGCGCTATGTGGATACGTTTATCCCCGAGCCGACCGCGGTCGTCACTTACGATCACATTTATCACAACATTTACCTCAAATTGTATGACAAACTGGAAAGTTTTTATAAATATCTTGAAAAGGAGTAAAAAACATGAGTAAACCATACAAAGGTTTCGAGCCGAAGTGGTACAAGGAGATTGCTCCCAAGGGTAGTTATCGCTCTATTTACAAGTGGGGCGATCCCGCCTTTAACAAGGTGCCCAAAGAAGCGCTATACAAAATGATGAAGGAAACGTTTCATCTGACGGACGACGATTTCAAGCAATACGCCGAGCCGTTGGGATTGGAAATAGTCAAGTTGGACAAGCCTTGCGGTCTGACGGAGCAGCAGTTGGACGAGTTGCGCCTGATAGTCGGAGACGACAACGTTTCAGTAGACGATTACGACCGTTTATCCGTTGCTTACGGCAAAACCATGTTCGATTTGCTGCGTTTGAGAGAACACATTGCGGACAATGTTCCCGACGCGGTCGTATATCCGGAAAACAAGGTGCATGTTGAAAAACTTGTCGAATTTTCCGTCAAGTACAAATTGCCGTTATATGTTTACGGCGGCGGTTCGTCGGTAACGCGCGGTGTGGAGCCGATTTGCGGGGGTATTTCGCTGGATATGCGCCGTCACTTCAACAAAGTCGTGGATTTCAACGAAACCGATCAGACGATAACTGTGGAAGCCGGAATGAGCGGTCCCAAGTTGGAGCAAACCCTTCGTAACGCGGTAAAACTTTTCAACGCCAAACGAGCTTACACTTGCGGACATTTTCCGCAATCGTTTGAGTACAGTTCCGTGGGCGGTTGGACGGTTACGCGCGGCGCCGGACAAAACAGCACTTACTACGGCAAGATAGAAGATATAGTAATTGCACAGGAGTACGTCACTCCTACGGGAATCGTACGCACCGAGGCATACCCCGCGCGCGCAACGGGACCGGACGTAAATCAAATAATGATGGGCAGCGAAGGTACTTTCGGAGTGCTGACGCATGTAACTTTGAAAATTTTCCGTTGGATGCCCAAAAATCATTACAAATTCAGTTATATGTTCAAGGATTGGCATTCCGCAATGGAAGCCGCTCGCGAAATAATGCAGTGCGAATGCGGCAAACCGAGCGTTTTTCGTTTGTCCGATCCCGAAGAAACGGATATAACAATGCGTATGTACGGCGTGGATGAGTCTCCTCTCAACGGAATGCTTAAATCTTTCGGATACAAACCTCACGAAAGATGTCTGTTCCTCGGTTTTACGGACGGGGAAAAAGGCTTTTGCAAAAACGTGGCGAAAAACGTCAAAAAGATTTGCAAAAAGTACAAAGCTATGAGTTTGACGGGCGCGGTGACGTCCGCTTGGGAAAAAGGGCGTTTCAACGATCCTTATTTGCGTGACAGCATGCAGGACTTCGGCATTATGACGGACACGTTGGAGTGTAGCGTCCGATGGAGTCAGATGGAAGAAGTGCACAAAATGGTGCGCGACTACTGTCACAGCCGTCCGAATACCATTTGCATGACGCATATGTCCCATTGCTATCCGCAAGGCGCCAATTTGTATTTTATTTTTATCGCACGCATGACGGAATTGGACGAATTTGTGGATTATTGGAGCGGTATTCTCGATCATATTCAAAAAAGCGGCGCGGCAATTTCACATCATCACGGAATAGGAAAATTCTTCGCTCCCTGGTTGGAAGGACAGATAGGTTCGCGTCAGATGGAAATTTACAAAGCGCTGAAAAAACACTTCGATCCGGACAATCTTATGAATCCCGGCGGAACGTTGGGTTTGGACCTCCCCGAAGAAAAAAAGCGGTTTTTGCGTCCCAAATGGTAATACGCCAATAAAATTTCGCACCTCGGCATTATTTGTCGGGGTGCTTTTTTTGTCGGGATAAAACTTGAAATAAAACTTTTTATGTGGTATAATAAAAAAATGAACGGCTACGATTTCGACGATACGATATTCCGCGGCAACAGCATGCGCCGCTTTTCTGTTTTTTGCACTTTGCGATTGCCCTATCTGTTGCTGTATTTGCCTGTACTTTTGTTGGCTTTTTTGCTGCGAGGTCTGCGTATTATCAACAAAAACATATATTTGTTGTTGCTCGAAGGTTTTGTTGTGTTTGTCCCGCATACGGAAAAATTCGTCGTCAAATTTTGGGATAAAAATATATCTCGTATCAAAGAGTGGTATCTCAAACAAAAACGCGACAACGACATTGTGGTATCGGCGACGCCGCTATTCGTGGTGGGAGAAGCGTGCCGCAGGCTGGGCGTAAGGTGTATCGCAAGCGATTTCAGTGCGCGAGGCAAGTTGACGGGTAAGCACTGTCACGGCAAATACAAAGTAAAATATTTTTGCGCTCAGACGGAGAATGCTCCTCTCGACAGTTATTATTCCGATTCTTTCAGCGACGCGCCCATGTGGCGTTATGCGAGCAAAGGATATTTGGTAAAGGGAGAAAAAATAATCCCGATGTACGAAAACGGCGAAAAAATTTCACCCAATTAAAAGTCAGGCAGGCATATCACTGTTGACAAGGCACGAACAGTGAGGTACAATAAAAGAGTAAATTATTATTGAACGGAGGCACAAAGTGAAAACATTCAAAGTGGATTTGCACGGTATGACTGCCGAACTTCCGATAATTCCGCTTCCGAGCGGTGTAAATATTGCATTTTTCAATCTGCACGGCAACGTGGCGCTGACAGAATATTGCGGCAAACAACTGAGCAAGTTTGTGTCGGATTGCGACGTGTTGCTCACTGCCGAAAGCAAGGGGTTGCAGCTCACGCATGTGATCGCGCGCGAGTTGGGTCATCCCTTTTATGCCGTGGCGCGCAAATCAAAAAAACTGTATATGCAAGACGGCATGGAGATAGAAATCAACAGCAGTATAACCACCGGCAGAGAGCAAAAACTTTATATTTCCAGACACGACGCGGAACTTATGCGCGGCAAAAAAGTGGGCATCATCGACGATGTCGTAAGTACGGGCAACAGTCTTGTGGGATTGGAAAAATTGGTGGAAATGAGCGGCGGAACAGTACACAAAAAGGCGTTTGTGCTTGCCGAGGGCGAAGCGGCGCAAAGAAAAGATATTTGTTTTCTCGGCGTGATCCCGTTGCTGTAATATTTGTTCGCATACTTCGTCTCGGCGTTTGTCGGGACGATTTTTTGCTTTGAAAGTATACTATCGTGCTTAAAATGCAATAAATGTACATATAAGTTGCAAAATTTTTTGTATTTTGATATACTTGTTGCAATATTTCGGAAAAATTTATGATTAACACTTCTGTCACATGTTACGAATTTTTGCAGCGCGGCGCCGATAGAAACGGATTCATAGTTTACTACGGTCACAAACTTAAAATTAGCGATTTCTTGGTAGATGTCGAACGCTGTGCCGCGGGTTTGGCGCTTCTCGGGTTGAGCAAAGGCGATGTCGTTACGTTGCAACTGCCCACTTGTCCGCAGGCGTTGGCAATATTTTACGCGTGCAGTAAACTGGGACTTGTAGCAAATATCGTACATCCGTTGGTGCCCGTCAATTTGCTTGCGGAAAACGTAAAAAAAACCAAATCGAAAGCGCTGTTTTTTTACGACGCCACAGTTTCGGACGAATATCCACTCAAACGTCTCGGACAAATTCTCGTCAGGTGCAGTATTTCCGATTACGTTTGCATACGCAAGCCCGCTTACAAACTATATTCGGTTATGAGCGGCAGACGTATACGCGGTTTGGATACCTATATCAAGCTGCTCAAACGCGGTTGTGACGTTACCACGGAGAATGTGGGCAAAACGGACGACATACTTTGCTATATGCACAGCGGCGGCACAAGCGGAAGTCCCAAAATAGTCAAACTGACAAATGCGGCTTTTCAATGGGTGGTGGACGGCATGTTCAAGATGTATCACCCCGAGGTTCATCACGGTGATTGCAATTTAGCCACACTCCCCGTTTTTCACGCTTACGGATTGTGTTCGGCGATGCACGGACCGCTGTGCGTCGGTTACAGCCTGGTATTGGTTCCCAAGTTCGACGCGAAAGCCGTGCGCGCATTGCTTGACAAGTTCAACGTCAAGGTGTGGTCTGTGGTGCCCGCCATGCTCAAAAAGATGTTGGCGCAAAGCGTATTCGATTGCAAGGGGCTCAAAAATCTTGACGTTATCTGGTGCGGAGGGGATATCTGCGAAGAAAGTCTTGTGGAACGGGTAGACGGTATATTGTCGCGACACGGAACGCGTGCGCGGCTTATGCGCGGATACGGTTTGACGGAAATGTGCGGGGTCAGCATAGTAAATAACTTCGACTACTACAAAAAGGGAAGTTGCGGACGTCCGATGCCCGGTTTTTTTGTGGAGATATGGGATGAAGAAGGCAACGCTCTTCCGCAGGGATCATACGGCGAAATCGCAGTGAGCGGCGGCGGTGTAATGAGCGGATACCTCGAAGGAGAGGACTGTCTTGTACAACGTAACGGTACGTTGTGGGTAAAAACAGGGGATATAGGTTATCTCGAAGACGGATATTTGTTTGTAATAGACAGAAAAAAGCGTTCGTTGAAAATTGCCGCGGTAAACGTATTTCCGTCGCAAATAGAAAGCTGCGTCGCCAAACTGGAATTTATATCCGAAGCGTGCGCAGTCGGCGTAAAAGTGGAAGGAAAACAATTTGTAAAGTTGTTTGTCACACTGAAACGTCCGATGGATTCGGATGTCGTTATTCGCCGCATAACGGAGCATTGCAAGAGCAACTTGATAGGATATGCCGTTCCGCGTTTTGTGGAAATAATCGAATCAATGCCGCGTACGCCATTGGGCAAGATAGACTATCGGCAATTGGAAAATAAATAAAAGTTTTGAACAAATCAACAGCCTCAAAAGGCTGTTTTTGTATTGCAATGACAACGCGATTGTGCTACAATATAATGTAAACCGATATGTACTTAATTGCGGTGCATATATTTAACGGGAAAGAGGATTTTATGAGAATTATCATTGCGGGCTGCGGAAAAGTGGGCAAAGCCATTATCGACAGTATGACGGATGACAGACACGACATTACGGCGATAGATACAGACCCCGAGGTTATCGAACAGGTCTCCAATACCTACGACGTAATGGCGGTATGCGGCAGCGCAACGTCGCGGGAAATGCTGTTGAGCGCGCGGGTAAACAAGGCGGATTTGTTTATTGCTGTCACCCAATCCGACGAAGTCAATATGCTCGCATGTTTTTTGGCGCGCAGAATGGGCGCCAAGCATACGGTTGCTCGCATCAGGGAAGCCGACTACAACGAGGACGGATTGAACTTTATTGTCAAAGAGTTGGATTTGTCTATGGTGCTTAACCCCGAGCGTACCGCCGCCGAAACGCTTTTCGACTGGCTTAAACTGCCGTCAGCCGTGCGCGCGGATAATTTTGCCGGCAAAAAATTGCAGTTGTTGGAATTTATCGTACGCAAAGGCTCGACGCTATGCAATGTCAGCATCATGGATTTACGAAAAAAATGCCCCGTGGAATTTGTCGTATGCGCCGTTCAGCGCGGAGACGAATTGTATATTCCCACAGGTACTTTTGTACTGAATGAGGGTGATAGAGTGGCTGTTATGACGAAACGTGCCGAAACGCACAAGTTTCTCAAAGTCATCGGTGCGGTACAAAAACAGGGGCGCGACGTGATAATTTTGGGCGGCAGCACTACGGCGTATTATTTGGCAAAGCTGCTTGTCGCAAACGGATTTTATGTTAAAATCATAGAACGAGACAGTGACAGGTGCGCCGAGCTTGCGGAAAAATTGCCTTCCGGCGCGACGCTCATTCACGGCGACGGCATGAATCACGATTTATTGATGGAAGAAGGCGTCGACAGCGCGTCCGCTTTTGTTGCGCTGACGGGTACCGACGAAGAAAATATACTTATCGGATTTTATGCAAGCAGTCGGGAAGTTCCCAAAGTAATTGCAAAGGTCAATCAATCGGCGCTTGCGGATTTGGCGGAAAAGTTGGGATTGGACAGCACCTTGTCGCCTCGCAAGCTGGTTGCCGACGTCCTTACTCGGTATGCGCGTGCGCTCAACAACACTCCCGGCAGCAAGGTGGAGACGATGTACAGCCTTATGGACGAACGCGCCGAGGCGTTGGAATTTCACGTTCTTGCAGATTGTAAACTTATCGGCAAGGCATTGAAAGACATAAGACTTAAACCCAACTACATCATTGCGGGCGTCATTCGCGGCAAAGAAACGATAATTCCCAGCGGCGACGACGTGATTTTGCAAGACGACAGCGTGATAGTCGTTGCAACCGACGCCAAACTATACGATTTGAACGACGTTTTGAGATAGTATGAATTACAAAGTTATTTTCAACACAATAGGCAAAATCGCAATTGTACTTGCGATGTTGCTGATTATTCCCACGGTACTTGCGTTGGCTCTCGGTGAAACAAGTTGGTGGGCATTGCTTGCCACCGTAGGTATTTCTTTATTTATCGGTTTGGTGTTTACATTTGCCATTCGTCCCAAAACGCGCGCGATTTTTTCCAAAGAGGGGTTGATTATCGTCGCTCTTTCCTGGATTTACGTTTCGGCGATAGGCGCGCTTCCGTTTGTGATAAGCGGAGCTATTCCCAACTACATAGACGCATTTTTCGAAACATGCAGCGGCTTTTCCACTACGGGCGCGACTATACTCGAAGGCGCTCGGATAGACGCGATGTATCAAACGGATAAGGCGTTGTTGTTTTGGAGGAGCTTCACCCATTGGATAGGCGGTATGGGCGTTATTGTGTTTTTGATGGCGTTTGAAAGCGGTTCTTCAAACAGAGGAATGCATGTTTTGCGCGCCGAAATGCCCGGTCCGACGGTAGATAAAATCGTTCCGCGCGCTCGCAGTACCGCACAAATATTGTATTTGTTGTACATCGGATTTACAGCGGTGGAAATAGTGGCGTTGCTCATTGCGGGTATGCCCGTATTTGACAGTTTTGTACATTCGTTCGGGACGGCAGGCACGGGCGGATTCGGTGTGAGAAGCGACAGTATAGCAAGCTATAACGCCGCATGTCAATGGATAATCACCGTATTTATGGTGTTGTTCGGAATTAACTTCAACCTGTACTATTTGTGGATTTTGGGTAAATTCAAATCCGCATTCAAATCCACCGAATTGTGGATATTTGTGGGTGTTATCATTGCGGCAACGGCGGCTGTATCCGTCGATTTGGCGTTGTCCGAACTGCCATTTGCCCAAAACGCGCACGACGCGGTGCGACATTCTGCGTTTCAGGTGGCGTCTTTCATCAGCACAACGGGTTACAGTTCCATTCCCGCAACTGCGGGAGACATCAACGTGTTTCCTTTGTTTAGCAAGGGAGTATTGTTTTTGTTGATGTTCATAGGCGGTTGTGCGGGCAGCACGGGAGGCGGACTTAAAGTGAGCAGAGTCGCGCTTTTGTGTTTGGCTGTAAAAAAGGAATTGAGGCGCGTGTTGCATCCGAGAAACGCCAACGCGGTCAAATTCGAAGGTAAAACGGTATCGGAAGAAAGATTAAACGGCGTTGCACGCTATTTCGGATTGTATATGTTGATACTTGCCGCGGCTACGGTATTGTTGTGTTTGGACGGCGGTAAAGGCTTGACGATCGAATCCAACATTACCGCTGCGGTTTCCTGTTTGAACAACATAGGTCCCGCCTACGGAGTAGTTGCAGGGGGTTACTATATGTACAATTGGTTCAGCAAATTGCTGCTTTCCTTTGCAATGCTGATCGGCAGATTGGAAATATACCCGATATTGCTCACATTTGCGCCTTCGACCTGGATACGCAGATAATAAATTCGCGCAAGCGTCCCGAACGGACTCTTGGAAAAAACAAAGTCGGCAACGGTATAACAGACCGAGACAAGTATATATATTTTTACAAGGAGTAAAGCTATGAAAAGATTTGTGGCAACCATGTTGGCGATATTGCTTGTTTGCACATGTTTTTTGGCTGCGGCATGCGACGCAACCATCAAGGTCACTTTGCACAACATCGACGATGGCACAATGACCATTAACTATGACAGTACCAAACAACTGCCTACGCCCGAAAGGGAAGGATACACGTTTGACGGTTGGTATCTTGACGAGCAGTTGAGCGAGCGTTTTGCCGAAGGCACGGAGATGAAAGAGGATTTCAATCTCTATGCAAAGTGGAACAAAAAACCCGCTTCGCCCGACGAACCCGTTACTCACACGGTTACACTCGTTTACAACGACGGAGTTACGCAAAACAAACAGCTTGTCGTTGTTGACGGCATGCCCGCTCCCCTTCCATCAAATGTCCAACGCCAAGGCTATCGTTTCGACGGTTGGTGGACGGCAGAAACGGACGGACAGCAATGGACAGATCAACCCGTAACGGAAAATATCACCCTATATGCGCGTTGGACGGATATTTCTCAATCCAACCCAACGATCCATTCCGTAACTCTTTGCTATCACGACGGCTCAACGCCCGACGGAAAGCTCACCGTAGAGGATGGTAAGAAAGCGACTCTTCCCATGCCGTCTCGCAACGGATACAATTTTATTGGTTGGTTTACGCAGGAGCAAGGCGGTACGCAATGGACGGATCAATCGGTAACTTCCGACATCACGCTTCACGCACGGTGGGAAGAACAAATCACAACGGTGTTGCCGACTTCCATCCGAGTTACACCTTCGAGCCTGTCTCTCACGGTCGGATCGACTCACACTCTCGTTGTTTCGGTACTTCCCTCGGAGGCTAACAACAAACAAGTTACGTTCGGTTCTTCCAACTCGATAGTAACGGTTGATGACGGCGGCACTGTAACCGCACGTAGCGTCGGTTCAGCTACGATCACGGTAACCAGCGTTGCAAATCCGCAGGTCCACGCGACTGTGAACGTGACGGTAACTTCCGGCAGCCAGGGCGGCGACACTCCCACCCCGCCGGTAGAAAACAAGGGAACGCTTGAAAATCCCTATACTCCGTCCGAAGCTCTTGCGCTCAGTCAAAGCATGAGCAACGGCGAATTTACCGCGACCGCGGTATATGTGCAAGGGTATGCCGTAACAGGCAAGTACTATGAAAATTCTACGCCGCTTAAAGGCAGTAGCGGAGATTGGAAGTTGCACCTTTCCGATACGGCAGGCGGTAGCGAAAACTTTTATGTGGAATATGCAACTCCGAGAGACAGCTCTGTCACGATAGTTGCGGGTGACCTGGTGTTGGTATACGGTTACATAGAGATGTGGAATGATTCCACACAAATGTACGGCGGGCACGATTCCGGCAAACCACAACCGGAAGTTATTTCCGTAAACGGTAGCAGTCAGGGTGGCGGAGGAAGCCAAGGCGGTGGTACCGGCGGCGATACTCCCACCCCGCCGGTAGAAAACAAGGGAACGCTCGCAAATCCCTATACTCCGTCCGAAGCTCTTGCGCTCAGTCAAAGCATGAGCAACGGCGAATTTACCGCGACCGCGGTATATGTGCAAGGGTATGCCGTAACAGGCAAGTACTATGAAAATTCTACGCCGCTTAAAGGCAGTAGCGGAGATTGGAAGTTGCACCTTTCCGATACGGCAGGCGGTAGCGAAAACTTTTATGTGGAATATGCAACTCCGAGAGACAGCTCTGTCACGATAGTTGCGGGTGACCTGGTGTTGGTATATGGTTACATAGAGATGTGGAATGATTCCACACAAATGTACGGCGGGCACGATTCCGGTAAACCAAAACCGGAAGTTATTTCCGTAAACGGTAGCAGTCAAGGCGGCGGAGGAAGTCAAGGCGGCGGAGGCACCGTACAGGGAAACGCAATAGTAATTTCTGCTGCCGACTTTGGCGTTTCAGAAACAAAAGAAATGCCTGCGACAAAAACAATCAACGGGATTAATTTCACTTTTTCAACAGGAAGCGGTCAAAATCCGCCGGCGTACTATGCACCCGCAATCAGATTGTATTACGGCAATACAATGACAATAAGCGGAACGACCATCACGAAAATCGTATTTACTTTTGCTACGGGTGACAAAACTAATACAATAACGGCGGACAAGGGCAATTATGCTTCGGGCACTTGGACGGGCTCTGCGAGTTCGGTAACCTTTACCGTTGGCGGTACAAGCGGTCATCGCAAGATAGCTTCGATAACAATTTATACCGACGGTTCTTCATCCGGTTCCGGAGGTGGCACGTCGCAGCACACGCAACACGATTTCGGCGATAGTTATTTTGTATATGTAAAGTGTTCCGGTTGCGAAGTTTACGGCAGAAACTCGGGCAGCCGCAATTTCGAAAACAAATACGACTACAACTCTTCCAAGCAAACGGAAATAAACAATCACTACAATGCCGCCAACACTGCGTTGAACGGTACCGCACAAAATTTTGCGGAAGCTTTGAAAACGTACGAAAACGATTTGGAATATCTGGACGGACAATGGAGTTGGGAAAGCCTTTACGGCGACACCAAGACGAGTTTCAATGCCCAAGGTGCAAGCAGCGCTTACAATACCGCGCTCATCAATTTTTGCAATTTGATTTTGAAAGCAGACGAAAAGTTTTCGGACTCATTTTGGACATTGTATCCCGATGACAAGACTGAAACTTTGGCTATGGCAAAGTTGTACGCCAATACGCCCACAAGCAGTGACGTCGACACCATTTTGGATAAGTATTACACCGAAATAAACAAAACCACGCCCAATGTTTCCACAATTGAAAATTTGTATTCACAATTGGTTACTGCCTACAACAAAGAAGCAACCGGTTACAAATACGAAAACTATATGGAATACGCATACGAAAACGTTTACAACCGCGAATACAGTGAAACCGATATAATAAAAATGCGCGGCTTCATCAAAGAATATATTGTGCCTGTATTTCAGGAAGTAGTCAAGAAATATGATGCGTTATATACGGGCTATGATTACGAATCAGATGAAAATTATATAGAATTTGACAATGAAAACGACGAAAACTTATATTACGGTCTCAGAGCAGAGTCGGTTTTCGAAGACGAAAGTTACGAATATTTTGACAGCAGAGTGCGCAACGCAGTCAATTATATAGGCAGTTATTTCGAATGGTTGGATAAAACCAATGCCAATGATATAGGCAGCAACAAGAATATTGCATTTACCTCTGCCGTCAACAATATGTTCAAAACAGGCACATATTTCCGCGGCGACGGCGAGGGCGCATATACGATGTGGGTGCCTCATGACAATGTCGCGGTTTGCTATTTTCAGCAAGGTGACGAAGAGTATTACGGTTATGACGACGCGTTTACATTTGTACACGAATTCGGTCACTATTATGAAAATATTCACAACGGCGGAGTATCGTTGAGCTACGATCACGACGAAACGCAAAGCCAGGGCGATGAAATGTTGTTTTTGGCATGGTTGGTTAAAAACGTGGATTCCTCTTTGGCAGAGGGACTGAATGCGGTAAAATTGGAATCGCTTTACTACATGTTGGATACTATCATCACTGCGGCTGCCGTGGACGAATTGGAGTGGGCGGCTTACAAGGGTGAAGTCAGCAACGGCAATTACAACACCAAGTTTGAGGAAATTTTGAAAAACATGGTGGGAGCGGACCTCTTAGACTATATGGATACAAGTTATTGGTACTATGTTGCATTTGACAACGCTGCTTATTATGTATCCTATGCCATAAGCGCATTGCCCGCAGTGGAAATCTACGCCATCGCGCAAAACAGCGGTTTGGAAGCTGCTCGAACAGCCTATCTGAAACTTTTCAGTTACTGCGAGGATGAGGCTCGTATGAACGACTATTCTTACACGGGCGCAAACGGAGTGTTGTCTTTCTGCGGACTCGGAAGCCCGTTTGAAACAAAAATTTACACCGATATAAAAAGTTTTGCAAGCACACTGTAATTTGATTATTTTTTACAAGACGGCTACAAGTTGGCCGTCTTGTTTTTTTATGCAAAGGCATTGGAATTGTTTTGACTATAAAAAAAGTACTTTGCGTAAATTTATTGACAACTTTTGCAAACTAATATATAATAAACAAGGTGTTGCTACTATGGCTCAGCAGGTAGAGCACGTCCTTGGTAAGGACGGGGTCACCGGTTCAAATCCGGTTAGTAGCTCCATATTAACGAGAACCCCTGTTTGGGATTCTCGTTTTTTTTAGCCACAACCAATCGGAAGAAGAAATACTCCGCACTGCGTGCTCCGTGGCGTTCGACACTTCGTTCCTCGGCTGAGAACGTGACGCGCGCCGTGCGAACAATCGCTATTCCGTCGCGCTGCTCCTTGCAAATCCGGTTAGCAGCTCCTTGTTGACGAGAACCCCATCCGCTCGTTCGGATTTTTCGCAACAAAAAGCCGCTCGTTGTGAGCGGCGGAATTGTACTGTGGTATTACAAGTCTTCGAGGCGTTCTATTGAAAGCACGTCTGAATGTGCCGACATAAGTTCGCACAATTCGTTGGCAAAGAAGTTTTGTTTGGTATATATCACCGCCTCGGCGATCATTGTCTCGTTGTCTTTACTGATTTTGAAACGGTGAAAACTGTCGCAGCCGAAATGCGTCATTAGCAGATTTTTGGTTTCATCGCTGTAAACAAACTTTACAAAAAGCATATGTTTGCGGTTTTTGCGCAGGACAATTTTGCTGTGCAAAAACATCTGTATGCCGAGTATCAATATGGTAGAAGCGGCTGCCACGATAGGCATACCTGCTCCGACAGCCATTCCGATTGCAGCGGTTGCCCAAATACCGGCGGCAGTGGTGAGACCTCTCAGGTTTTCTCTGCGGAAGAAAATAACTCCCGCGCACAAAAAAGATATACCGCTTACTATTTGCGCGGCGATACGTTCTCCGTCGCCGATGTCGCTCATGGACATTGAAACCATTGTAAACAAAGCCGCCGCGCAACCCACGATAAAGTGAGTTGCCATGCCCGCTTCCTTTTGACGGCGGTTGCGCTCTATGCCGATGATTATTCCCAATCCGCCGGCGATCAGCACGCGCAGTAAAAAAATCAGTTGCACTTCCCAACCCGTATATGCGGGCGAGCCCAAATCGTGTCCGGATAATATGCCGATAGGCAACTCGGACAAAGGTTTTGCAAATGCCGACAAGTTCATTGTTTGCCTCTTTTTTTGTTATCTTTATTCGGTCATAGTATTCTATCACAAATATCACACAATTTCAATACTAAATCGCAAATAATTTCGTAATTTTCAAAAAAAATGTCCCAAACGCCGATAATTCCGAAAATTCTACATTTTTGCAACATTTTCGGAATGGCGTCAAGGACCGTTAAATCGAGTATAAATTAAATTTGTAGATTGCGTTTGAAGTTATCGACTTTTTTCAAGACGTTTGTCGTTGCCGACGAGTTGAGCCACAAACGTTATATTCTGGTCTATCAAGCGGGAGAAGATGCGTTCGTCATATCTTTCGCGTATGTCGTTAAGAGAAAGGTTGGTTGTGACGAAAGTCTGCTTTTTGTTTACTATGCGCTCGTTTATCAGAGAAAACAGCAATTGCGCCGTAACGCCGTTAAATACCGGTTCCGTACCCAAATCGTCTATCAACAGCACGTCCGTTTCGGTGAGCGTGGCAAATATGTCTCTCGCGTCCGCGGCGTTGGTGTACACGTTCAGAAAAGTGTTCCCCAGCGAAAACGCGGTAACGAAAAATATGCTTTTGCTCAGTTCGGCGCACAAATTGGCGCAAGCGGTGAGCAGATATGTTTTACCTGCGCCCACATTGCCTGTAATAAGCATATTCGAATTTCCGTTGAGACAAATTTCACGCGCTTTTTTGTAAACTGCAAGGTTGTGTTTGTCTGTTTCGCGGTTGTTTTCGAAGGTAAACTGCGCGTTGTACACATTTCCGTCCGCAACGATCAACTTGCGCAGTTCGTTTTCGAGACATTTGCAGCGTCTTCCGTTGACGTAGCCCGTATCGTTGCAAACGGGGCAGCTGTAATGCGGAACGAGTTCGCTTTCTTTTATGTTCAATTCGGCAAGCAGTCGTTTTTGTTTTTCTTCGCAGAGGGCAATTTTGTTTTTCAATTCGTTGGCGTTCCCTTTGCCCATTGCAAAATCCACCTGAGCGCCGCGTAACTCCCGTTCCAAAGTCGTCCATTCCGTATTTGCGCGCAATTCTTCCAACCGTGCGGCTGCCGTTTCTTCCGCATTAAAACGGCGTTGGTCGATGACGCGTTTGGCAGTTGTAAGCAATTGTTGTTTGTTCATTATTCCTCCTCATCCAAAGCGGAAAACAGCGCGTTTATTTGATCGTCCGTATAGTGTCTGCGCTCCATATCTTTACCTATTATCACTTTCTTTTCGGCAATTGCAGCGGTGCTTGCTTTGCTGTTTCGCGCTTGTTCAACGGTGCGAACGCCGCTGTTTTTCCATTGAAGCAACAGTCTGTTTACGTATGCCATGGGTGCGTTTGTGCCTGCGCCTTGTTCCGCGGCGTACTCGATCAACTCCAAGGACAAATTCCAATCTTCCGTCCACGTGCGGAACAACAAACGATCGTTGGCTATTATTCGTCTGTCCAGCCCGCATTTTGCAAGTACAGTCCCTATTTTTTCGTCGGTTGCGGCAAGCCGTGCAAGATAGTCGTCCAAAGACTTCAAGTCTATCACGCCGTTTTTGTACAGTTTGTCTATTATCGACCCCAATCCCTGCATTGTGCGTATGCCGCTCTTAAAGCAGTACTTTGCTACTGCAAGCAGCGTTTCGTCGTCGTAACCGCGCTGCAACCAAACGGATACGTACTCTTCCACAACGGCGTCGAGGCTTTGATAGTAAACGCCTATGGCGCTTGTCAATGCCTTTGCCAACTCGTACAAACGGCATTTTTGCGTTTCATAGTTTTCTATTTCCTTTACGGAAAGCGCACCCTTTTTGTAGTATTCCGTCAGTTTGGCGTTAAGTTTGCCCATTCCGCCTGTTTTGCAATTTTTGGCAACGGATTTTACCGTATCCAAAGTAAAGCCGAAGTCTTTTGTCCATTTTTCGTAAAAAACTCTGTCGGCATATTCTATCCGGCGGTTAGACCCTATCGCCTTGAAAATGATTTTCAAATCGTCGTCGTATTTTTGTTGTGCGGACAGATTTTCCGTCACGGCGGCAAGAGTAGTGGCGCCTTTTATCAATTGATTGCGCGCAACCGTCAATATGTATTGATAAGAAATATCGTTGCCTTTGAGTTCCGAGCAGTATTTTGCCACGTAGACCAATGCTTCCGGTTGAAAAGTTGTTTCTTCCAGAAAGGAATAGTACTCCTTGTATTCCGCAACGGTGATCATTCTGCCTTCGATAACCGACTGCATTGCGTCTGAAAACTTTGTGTACTTGTTGGCGCGTATTTTTTTGAGAGTACCCGAACCGTTGCGCAACGCGTGGTAAAGTATTTGCGGCGCGTTGTCGTTCAATATGGTGACCAATCCCAATTCTTCCCAATATCTGTATGCGTCCAATACTTCTTCCGCGGATATATTGAGTTTGTCTGCAATCGTCCTGCACGCATTATCGTCTCCGTTGCTGTCGGATAGCGCCAAACCGAGCAAATATACGGCGGTGCGAATATCCGGCGCCGCGGGCATGTAGTTTATAAAAAATTTGTTTTCAACCGCCGTGTATCCGGTATCCACAAACTGTTTTTCTTTGATACAAAAAGCCATATTTACCTCTTTTGCCGAGAAAGTATTGATTATTTTTACCGATTGCTATATAATAATGAGTAAGTTATAATGTCCGACTTTTGCTTGCTGTCGCATGCGGGACTAATTTGTATTTTAACACAAAAAAGCGTCACAATCAACAGATTTCCCGATAAAACTCGGTTTGGACGATTTTTGTCGGCAAGAGGTGCCAAATGAAAATAGTAAAGGTTGTTGCAACCGACCTACAAACCAATGAAAAACAGGTGTTTAC
Source organism: uncultured Clostridia bacterium (assembly GCA_947601445.1). Classification (GTDB taxonomy): domain Bacteria; phylum Bacillota; class Clostridia; order Christensenellales; family CAG-314; genus Fimimonas. The sequence continues at coordinate 34,747 of CANQGD010000009.1, forward strand.
CTTCGGTACGTCGGCAGACGGCAAAAACGCCGTCACCACTCGCGGAGGCAAGTTGGGCAACTATTTTGACTTTTGTTTCGAACGTGCGGATTGCGTGCGAGACGTGGAAACGGAATTTTTCATCGACAACGACCGATTTTCTTTGAGCCGACTTCACAACGAGGACGGCACGGTGCGTACCGTATTGAAAAAGATGACGGACGGGTCCTATCAGGTGGTTGCGCGAGCGCACGCAATCGAATATATAGAAGAATTGATCGGGACATCCGTATCGAGTTTGCTTGATTTGAGTTACGTCAACAACAAAACGGTGGAAAATTTCCACGGAGAATTGAAACAATTTGACGAAGTACGTTTGCTCTACGAGGTAAAGGAAAGCATCGAACGCTCCAATGCCGAGGCAAAAGCAATGAAAACCGACGCAATGAATCGCCTCAAACAGTACGTCGCCGATGTCGCGCCTGCACCCGCCGCCGATCCTGACGCCCTGCGTCTCGAACAGGACGCGCTTGTCAGAGATTTGACAGTTGCAACCGCGCAGCTGGGCGAACTGAAAGCAAAACAAAATGCGGATTCCATCCGCACCGATATTGCCAATCAACTGAATGACGCTCAAACCAAATACAACAAGCTGATTCAGCGCCAGGAGGATGTGGAAGAGGCGCGTGCCAAAGTAAACCTGAGAGACAGCGTCGAGTTGCTTATTCCCAAGATAAAAACGCTCAATTCTATTGTGGAACAGCGCGACGGCTACGAAAAAAAGCGTTACGAACTCACCGGCGATTTGGAATGGCAGGAAAAAGAGTTGGCAAACGTTAGAGAGCAGTTGGAAGAAAAAAACAAACAGTATGCTCTCACTCAGGACAAACGCAACCGCATAGAGGCAATCAACAACGAGCTCAGCTACATAGCCTCGCTGTACGAAAAAAACAAAGCGTTGAACGAGCAGCTGCTTGACTTGAACGAGCAACAGGAACGGCTTACGGCGGAAAAAGCTCTCTATGCCGAAAAACTTCATCAAGTGGAAACAAATCTTGCCGAAGTGCGAGAAAGTCTGGACGCTTTCGATATTCCCGCGCGTTCCGTGGCGGAATTGTTGGAGGCGGTGCGTATCGACGTAAAAATCGACGAAGTAAACGCGCAAATGGAAAAACTTTCCAGCGAACTCGCCGTAAAGGAAAGTCAGATTGCCGAAAAGGAGAGCAATCTTGTCGTACAGATGAAACGTTTTCGCGCCGTTGCCGATCTGGACAATACCGTAACGCCCTTCAAGGCGCGCGAAACAATTTTGCAAGTGTTGGACAGCAAGTACTCCAAGTTGGATACGATAAACATGTCCCTCAAAGAAAAACAGCGCAATCTGGAACGCGCTCTCGAAGATTACAAATATCGTCTTGTCCAATTAGAGCAATCTCGCAGTCGTTTGGAATCGGAAAAAGAAAAAACTCTGCTGCGCAAGCAGGAAGAATTTAAGCGTGAAGTATACCTCAACAGTCAAAAGGTTTTCGGCGACGACGCAACAAGCGTGTTTGCCGCAACGGTAAATTTCAACGATCGCGAAATAGAAACGCTCAATCAGGAAATTACCGCGCGCAACCTTGACAGAGATCTGATGTTGGAACGTTCCTATCAGTTGGAAGGTTCTCTCAAAGAGATAAAGCGGCATATAGAAATCAACGCCGCCGAAATGGAAACTTTGCAGAGAGAAAAGGACAATATCAACCGTCGGTACAACGAGATCGTCTCGCAAAATACCAACGAAACCGTGTTCAATTATCTCAAAGCGTTGCGTTCGGACAGCGGCACAAAGTATCTTTTGGACGTTCAGCAAGACGCGGTGCGCAGCGAGGCGGAGTTGAGCGAAATCAAGCGCGGGACCGAATCTTTGCGTGCAAAAATCGCCGCTCTCAAAAGCCGTCTCGGCTATCTGAAAGACACTCAAACGCAGTTCGGCGATACCAACGTAACGATAGAAAGTTTGATCGCGGGCAACGACAAGTTGAAAGAAGAACTTTCGGATATTGGAGAACGGCTTTCCAACGGTTACGAACAGTACAAATCATTGACGCGTCAGGCGGAAAACATTGAATCCCGTCTGGACGACGTACGCGGTACGATTATCGAAAATACCAAAACCATCAAAGTAAACGAACAGCAAATTGCCGAATCCACCGCCAAAGCGCAAGGATATGCCGGCAGCGAGGACCTCGAAAAAGCCGTTACCAATTTCAAATACGAATTGGGCGACGTCGAAAGCGAGCGGCAGATGCTTAACGAATCGTTGCAAACGATAGAAAAAGAAGTTTTCAAAAAACGTCTCGACCTTGAAAAAACGCAATGGCTGTACGATACCAAGGTGAGCGAATACAACGAACTGTATCAAGAATTGCAAACAGAATGTAATATAAAGGGCTTGGACATAGAAGTTGTCGCCGCAATGGATCCCTATGCAAGTCTGGATGAATTGCGCAAGATAATAGCGGAATTTGACGCCAAAAAACAAAGTCTTGCGGAGAAAATAGAAAATTTGTATTCCATTCTCAAAAACCGTGCCGCTCCCGCCGTGTCGGAGGAAGAAATCGCCGCCAAGGAGGAAGAAATTGCCGCGCTTACCAAGCGTCAGGCGGAGTTGGAAGAACAGCGTGCCCGTCAATTCAGCATGTATGTGGCGGCAAGCAAGGCGCGTGCAAAAGCGGGAGCCGCCGCCGCGGAAGCCAAAACGCTCAGCAATCTCAAAGAAACTATCGGTCACAACGACATAGTTTCGGTGCTCATTTCGGATAAAGTTCGGTCGATATTGCTTTCCGCCACGCAAAATTACAACAACTTCACGGGCGGCAATTCTCGGCTTGTCGAGCAGGACGGAATATTGTGCGTAAAGGACGGCGACGACGTAAAAGCCTATGACGATTTGCCCGTCGAACTGAAAACGGCAGCCTATATTTCCGTATTGCTTGCTATGCCGGGCATGGACGGGTCCGTAGGCAAATGGGTCGTATTCGAAGAACGTATCAACGTCAACAAAAAAGCGCTTTCGCACGTACTCAAAAGCGTTGCCGACGTTTGCTATGTAATGCGGTACGAAAGGATAACGGCGCCGCAAGCCGCACCCGCAAACTGAAATATTGTTAAAAAATAATGTTTTTTGCTATACACCCCGAAAGTTGCTGTACTTTCGGGGCGTATTTAATTAGGACTATTTTTAATATTATAATATTTATTTCGATAACGGTTTTTGTCAAAAAAAATCTAAAAAAAGTAGACTTTTTCTAACATTGTCGAAAAGGACAATACGGGTGTCGAAAATCGCCTTTTTGCCGCAAATTTTGCTCGACTCTATTATAAATATGTCCATTTTGTTTGTCAATAATTTTGTTAGAAAAAGTCTACTTTTACTAACAGCCGAAAACTGCAATATATCCCGCAAATTTTGCGTGAAACAACGGCGCAAAAAGTTAACTGTGCCGTTTCGTACTTGCGCACCGCCTGTGACCGTGTTTTTGCGGTCGAGCCTTGTGCAAGACGCAAAAAAATATATTGGAGGAAAAAACCATGCTAAACAGAAAAAGCAAAACCGCATCCGTTATTGTCTGGCTTGCAATCGTGCTGACGTTTTTGTTGGTGTCGGCAGTCGGTTTGCCGACCGCAACAACTGCATACGCCGCACGAAGCAAAACGGCTTGGGTAACGGTGGGGGAAATTTACAACGACGAAGGCGAATCGTTCAATTCGGCTCAACTTAAAACGTTGTACGGTTATCTTACGGGGACTCAGAGCTTTGAAGCGGTGAAAACTGCGGCGGGCGAAAAGAAAACTTCCAATGATTTCCGTAGTTTGAACGGCGGCAAAAACATTCAGATCACGTTCGGCGGCGTCAAATGGGACGTTGTGTATCTCACAACGGCGACGACAAACGGCGACGTCATTCTCGATTTGTGGCGTTCTTCCGATACCTTGACAGATACGGATAAGGCGCAATTTGCCACTTGGTCCAATAGTCCGTCATCCGACCCTGATGTGTATCCTTCTTCTATGTACTCTACAAGTATGCTCCGTGTGAAGTCACTCAATGCGGGCGGGAAGTACTCGACGGTTGGCGACACTCTGTCGGACTTGCAATCGCAGGATGAAAGCAACCAATATGCCCGTTTTACGATGGAGAGCGTTGAAGGCAGCTTGACAAAGTATATTGCCAAACCCTCGGAAGTCGGTTATCAGGCAAAAGAGTATAGCGATAATATAAGTCGCGATAATAGTAATAAAGCTAACAATGGCTTTTATCACCCAAATTCTTCCTATGAGTATGTGAAAAATAAGGAGCTACCGGGCACAAATCCCCAATGGAATGGTTCTAACCAGAATAGTGATGGATTCGACTTTAGGATGTGCTTTGGCTCAGAAGCCAAGGATGCGCTACGTGAGGATGGTGCGAAGTACGGCTCCTGGAAGGATGACTATCTTTGGCTGCCTTCTGCAGAAGAAACAGGCAGGGAAAGTCAGACTAAGAATGAGATTGTAGTGAGAACCGGTATTGGTATTTGGTATACCGATGAATCTCTCAGGAGTAGTACAACAAATGCTTGGACGCGTAGCGGTCGCACGAATGATGCGTCTATGGCAGTTTCGCTTAATGATACTGGTGCCTATGACCAAAATAGGAAAGTAACCAGTAAATATTATGTTCGTCCGGCGCTTCACCTCAATCTGACAGAAGCCTCGAAAAACGTGGCACTGGATAAAGGCGATTGGACAGGCGACACAAAAACCTATGATCCCAACAACATGACGTGGCAGCTTGAAGGCACCGACATGGTGACCATTGAACCTATGACCAACAAGAGCGGAACGACTTGGTGGGACGACGCATCCAAAACCATCACCGCAACCCAGGTTGACGATTACCAAATCAAAGTAACGCCAAAAGGCGTCAAATGGAGCGACGGATCGGAAGAAGGGATCATTGTCACATACAAGGTCATTCCCGCCGAAATCGCGGTAGAGTGGGCAGAGCAAGACGATTACACCTACAAGGGCGAGGCGTTTGAGCTTCCCACGGCAACGGCGACGGGCAAGGGAGACGACGGTCAATTTGCGCTTGATGTAAAGATGACCGCCCCCGAAGCCGGCGAGTTTAAGGACGTCGGTACATACACGTTTACAGCCGAGTTCAAGGGCGGCGCACTCCATGCGGAAAACTACACGCTGACTTCCGCCACCAAGGAAATTACCGTAACAAAAGCGCAGGTAGAGGTCAAGTGGGAAGAAACGACTTATAGCTACACGGCTTTGGAACTTGCAACTCCCAAAGCGACAGCGGAAGGCAAAGGCAGCGACGGCACTTTGACGCTGGAAGTAAAGTTGACCGATCCCGAGGCGGGCGTGTTCAAAAATGCAGGAAACTACACGTTTACCGCAAGTTTGAAGGAAGCAAACGAAAAGAACTACGAATTGAGCGGCGATGTTACGCATCAATACAACGTCGCAAAAGCGGAAATAGAAGTGACGTGGGAAGACGCGACCTACACTTACACTGGTTCTACGCTTACAACTCCCAAAGCGACGGCAACGGGTAAAGAGGACGACGGTGAGTTTACGCTTGAAGTGAAACAGACCCTTCCGGTAGAAGGTGAGTTCAGAAACGCGGGAAATTACACATTTACGGCAAGTCTGAACGAAACGGACGGCGCAAACTATGAATTGAGCGTAGATAGCTCCACGCACCAATACAACGTTGCGAAAGCGGAAATAGAGGTGACGTGGGAAGACGCGACCTACACTTACACCGGTTCGACGCTTACCGCTCCCAAAGCGACGGCAACGGGCAAAGGCGACGACGGCGAGTTTACGCTTGAAGTCAAGCTGACAACTCCCGAAACAGGCGAGTTTAAGGATGCAGGGGAGTACACGTTTACCGCTTCGTTCCGTACGGAGGAAACAAAGCAAGACAACTACACTCTTACTTCCGACACCAAGGAAATAACCGTAGCCAAAGCGCAAGTAGAGGTAAAGTGGGAAGAAGCAACTTACACTTACACGGGTTCGACGCAGACAACTCCCAAAGCAACGGCGGACAAAGTGGGCGACGAGGGCACTTTGGAGCTTGAAGTTACCATAAAGGAACCTGCCGAAGGCGAGTTCAAAAACGCGGGAAATTACACGTTTGAAGCGAAATTGAGCGAAACGGATCAAAAGAACTATGAATTGAATAGCGACGGCACCACACAGCAGTACACCATAGCCAAAGCACAGGTGGATGTGACGTGGACGGCGGAAGATAGTTATACGTACAACGGCAATGAGCAAGTTACGCCTACCGCAACGGCAACGGGAGTGGGCAGCGACGAAACGTTGACGCTGGAAGTTACCATGCAAACTCCCTCCGCAGGTACATTCAAGGACGCGGGACGTTATACATTCCAAGCGGCTCTTAGCGACGAGTACAGCGCCAACTACGCATTGCGTAATGACGCAACCAAGACCGTGGAGATAGGTACGGCGAGCATTGCGGTAACGTGGACGAACGACGGAAGTTACACCTACAAAGGTGCGGCGTTTGAGCTTCCCGCGGCAAGGGCAACGGGCGTCGGTTCGGACGGTGAGTTCACTCTTGAAGTGAGAATAACCAAGTCGCCTGAAAACGTCGGCACATTCAAGAACGCGGGCGCATACACATTTACAGCCGCGTTCAAGACAAATGAAAACAAACAAGGCAATTACACGTTGACTTCCGCCACCAAGGACTTGACCGTAGCCAAAGCAAGCGCTGCGTTGAAGTGGGAAGAAACCTCTTACACCTACACGGGTTCGACACTTACTGCTCCCAAAGCAACTGCGGAAGGCAAAGGCAGCGACGGTACTTTGACGTTACAAGTGACGCTGACGGCACAGGGTGCAGGCGAATTTAAGAATGCGGGAAGCTACACGTTTACTGCGAGTCTGAATGCAACCGACGCAAAGAACTATGAGTTGAGCGGCAACGCCACAAGGCAATACACCGTAGCAAGAGCAATCGCAGAGGCTGAGTGGGAAGACGCGACTTACACTTACACGGGTTCGACGCTTACTGCTCCCAAAGCGACAGCGGAAGGCAAAGGCGGCGACGGCGCTTTGACGCTGCAAGTGACGCTGACGACTCCCGAAACAGGCGAATTTAAGAACGCGGGAGAGTACACGTTTACGGCGAGTTTGAGCGAAACCGACGCAATCAACTATGAATTGAGCGGTAACGCCACGAGACAATACACCGTGACAAAAGCAGAGATAGAGGCGGAATGGGAAGACGTGACTTACACCTACACCGGTTCTGTATTGACGGCTCCGAAAGTGACGGCAACGGGTATAGGAGACGACGGCGTATTTACCTTGACGGTTTTGCCGGACTTCACGGGCGATTTCGAAAATGCGGGAAGCTACACATTTAAAGCGGAATTCGATCCGTCCGACGAAACAACAGCAAACTACACGTTGAAGTCAGATACTGTTTCGTCTACATACAATGTTGCAAAGCAAACGGTGAACGCACCCGAAATTGCGTCCAAAGTGTACAACGGAACGGCACAGAAAGCCGATGTCGCAATTTCGACTCTCTACACCGTGACGGAGAACAACGGCGGAACAAATGTCGGCGATTACGACGTTAAACTCACTCTTACAGACAGTGCAAATTATGTATGGCAGGGCAGTGAAAACGAGACAATCTCTTTGACGTTCTCAATCACCAAGGCGACCTATGATATGAGCAGAGTAATTTTTGAGGGCGCCACATTCAAAGAGGACGGAACGGGCAAGAGCATTGCCGTTTCCGGTCAATTGCCCGAAGGCGTTACCGTTACATACGAAAACAACAATCAAACCAAATTCGGCGTATACGAAGTTGTTGCAAAGTTCAGTGGTGACTACGCCAACTACAATGCAATACCGGATATGACGGCGACATTGACGTTGCTGCGCGCCGAACTCAGCGTAGAAGCGAGCGACACTCCCGGTACCGACGACGAACAAAGCGGACCTGTCGTGAGCGTGGAAAGCGAAGAGGGACTCGATCCTACGGTGGAATTGGTTGTGGAGCGCAAAGACACGCCTTCCGAAGAATCCTCCAACGTGCTTGAAACCAACGATTCGCTTCAACCGCTTGAACGCGTGGGCGCAGTGTACGAAATATCCCTTCATTCCGACGGCGTTGAAGTACAGCCCAACGGAGAGATAAAGATCAAGATTCGCATACCTTCCGACATGGTTGGCGAACAGTTCCGTTTGTTGCATATTCACGGCGATCAAGCGATAGAAATCGAGTATCAAATAGAGGGCGATTTCGTGGTGTTTACTACCGACAGTCTGAGTGAGTTTGTATTTACGTACAAAGTGTCTTTGTGGTGGCTGTGGCTGCTGTTGGCAGTGGTGGTAGTCGCTGCTGTCGTGACGACGGCGGTTGTAGTGAGCAAGCGCAAACAAAAACGCACCAAGTAATATTTCTGCATTGCCTGTCTGTTGCAACTCGGCATGATTATCGGATGGTTTGCAAAACAGGGTAAAAAATAATAAATGTAAAGCGGACGCTTTTGAAAATGCGTTCCAAAGTCAAAAACTTTCGGAATTGCATTTCGCGGCGATCCGCTTTTTCAATTGTTTGAAATATATTTTTGGGGGTGGAACTTGCGTAAAAATAAGATAGCAGACGCGATTTTATTCACGACTTAAACGCAAATATATCGTGAAAATATCGTCGCTCGAAAAAAATCCGTATTATTTACGATCATTTGCAACAAAAGCGTTCTTCGATGGTAAAAAATCATTGGTTTCGACAATATAAAAAGGCTTTATGTCAAAATGTTTGTCTGTAGGTAATTTTGACATAGAGCCTTGTTTTTGCCCGTCTTTCGGGGACGCATATGTGGATATTGCAATGTGGCGATTTTTTTTGTTTATCAACGCCGAACGGGCTTCAATTCCACCGTATAGATGGGACGGTAACTTACTTTGCCCTGTTCGAAAACGCTTTCAAACAGCGTGAGTTTGTTTGTTTCGAAAGGTACGTTGAAAACCTGTACGTTTTTTGTGACTTCGCTGAACGGCAACGAAAAACTCTTTTTTCTTATCAGCGTTACATGCGGGCGATACGCCCTATGTTCCACCTCGAAGTTGTCTTTTTCCAATTTTTCGCCCAAGCGGTCGTGCACTTCCGTCAATTCGGTGCTTTGGCGTATTTTCGCCCAAACTATGTCGCCCGTGCGCTGCATGGCAAATTGAGTCACGGCAAGGGTAGGCGCCGATAAATCTTTTACGGAATCCATGGCGCTTTGCACGTAAATCAAATCGCTCGACTGCACGTTTCCGAGAAAATGCAACGTCAGATGAAGGTTTTCTTTCGGTACGAAATTGCCGCCCGTGGCAAAGTCGGCAAATTGCCGCATAGAACGCTCCAAATTGTCTTTTACTTTTTGCGGCAGTTCCAAAGCAATAAAAACTCGCATATTCTTTCTCCTTCGTAAACAATTATAATATATTTTCCCTCGTTTTGCAACAGCAAACTGCGGTTTTTCAAAATCCCGCCCCGCATTTGCGGAACGGGATTTTCGGTGTCGACGGCAGTGTTGAAAATGCCATTGTTTTTAATCCGTCACTTTGCCTATTATTTCTTTGCCTTCTATAAATTTGGTAAATATGTTGCCCGCCTCTTCGCCGCAGACATTGACAAAACAACTTACGAGTTGCGAACTCGGCGCAACGGTAAACTGCGCTTCGTCAAAGTAGTTTTGCAGAGATTTCCAGAATTTGCTGGCGCCTACGGTTTCGTATACGGTGTTGAACAAGAGGCTGCCTTTGACATAGGTAAATACCACGTATTCGCTGTCGCTTTTGTAGGCGTCCACGCTGCGCATGCTCCGATCCACGTTTTGATAGTATTTATCCAACACGTCTACGTAGGTGACGTAGGTTTGCGTACAGCTCAGCATGTTGCGCGCAAGGGGCGTGACTCCCGCACTGTCCAAATAAAGGTATGTAAGATATTCGCTCAAACCCTCATCCATCCAGGCATTTGCAATTTGATCGTTGCCCACCAAACCGTAAAACCATTGGTGCGCCGTTTCGTGAGCTATCGCCTCCTGATAGGATGAACTGCCGCAAGTGATCATGGAAAGATTCGGATATTCCATGCCCCCGTAGCAAAACTCCGTTTCTACGACATTGTATTGCGTATAAGGATACGTTCCTACGTTTTTGTTGAGATATTCCAACATTCCGCACGCCGTGGAAAGACTGTTTTGTGCGTCGGCGTCATTATAGTAAAAATAGTTTACTTGCGTGTCGCCTACCGTTTGAGAAATTTTGGTAAATTTGGCGGAAGTTACCATCGCGAAATCTCTCACGGCTTCCGCACGATACTTGTATGTTACGTATCCGTTGTCTTTTATCGCTTCCACAAGTTCTCCCGTAGAGGCGACAATGTAGTTTTCCGGAAGAGTGAAGTTTACATTGTAGTTGGCAACTTCGGATACAAACGGGTCTCCCACGTTGTAGTAAGGGCTTTGGGTGTAGTTGCCGTTGTCTATGTGACACAAAACGGGATACCAATTGCCGAGATTTACGGTGTTGTCGTTGTAACCCAAGCGGTGGTGTATGTTTGCAAGCTGTACTTGATAGGTCAATTCGATTTCCACGGTTTTATCGGGGAAAAATCCGCCGGCTATGGGTACAGACAAAATATCGCAATCCGTTCCTTCAACGGTGAATGCGACGCTGTTTCCGTCTACCTTTACGCTGTCAAAGGAAATATCTCCCCAACTGTCGCCGTTGGGATAGGCTTTGGCGCGGTAGACATTGGGTACTACAAGATTAGTCGCGTCCTCTCTGTATTGATTGGGATATATGTGAAATTTTACCGAGTCAAAACTGTTTTCGCTGCGGTTGACGGCTTTTACGGTCTGTACTGCGCTTACTATGTGCGATTGCTCGTCATAGCTTGCGACAATAGTGTATTCGTCTCCGTTTTTGACGGCGGTTTTCATTTTGTCGGCAGAGCATGCGGCAAGCGCGATCGCGCACATCGCAATCAAAAATACGGCAACAAGGACGCACAAAAATTTTTTCATAAATTATCCTCTCGAAAAATTGTTTTCAGCAATATATTATGAAAGCAAATATTCGGATATGATATTTTATGTTATCGACCGTCGTTGTTGAAAAAATCAAATAGACGATTGATATGGATTGTAAGGTGTCGTGGCGGAAAAATAGGCAAAACAGATGCAAATTCAAAGCGGTTTTGTCTGAAAATATAAAATTTTTACGAAAAAAATAAATTTTCCCTATTGACGCGGGCAAAATCTTATGATAAAATTTTACTATCAACCGAGAATAATCATTTAGTCTTTAATGTAATTTAATGACTTTGAGAGTTCTCCATTGTTGTTTGATTAGCCTGGAACTGAATAGTAATCGTTGCGCTCGAAACATACAATGGCGGAATTTTCGAATTTTTCGGTTGACATTCGAAAAATAGAAAACGCGAGATGCTTCGGGTATTTTTATTTTTCGAGGAGGGTTTTCGAAAGGGGTTTGTTTCTCCGACGGCAGAGAATCGTCGGAGAAACCGACGCCCAGACAGCGAATGTCGGGAAATTTGCCATCAATTCGCCTGCGGGCGGTTTTTGTTTACAAGCGCCTCCGTAAAAAACGGCGGAGGAAAGGACAATGACGCGCAGATACAAAGGGCGTTGGCATTTTGAAAAAACAAACGTACTCACAATGAGAAATTTTTGTTGAAAATACGAATATCGCGCTTACCGTTGCGATTTTTATCCGAGTTTGAAAAAACTCTGCGAACAAAAACGTCGAATTATGTAAAAGTTGTGTTTTCCTTGTTATTTAAGGATAGATATATTTGAAATAAATCCTATTATATTTATATCATTATCGAAATAAAATTACGCACTTCGAAAAAACATAAAAAAACTCAAAAAAAATACGAAAACACCTTATTTTTTATTTGACAGGCTATTTACTTTTGTGATAAAATTAACAGGCTGCGAAATAGGGGCTTGACGCGCAAGGTTACTGAGAAAACAGAAAACTTGCAGCCTACCCAGCGTCGCCGAGAGCGGCGCGACCGAACAAAATTTAATGCAGTATCAGGCGAAAGGTGATCTCGACAATCAAACCGTCGCAGATGCGGTCACGGCAAACTATGTTTGCTTTATTAAAAGTAGCAGCAGGAAACACACGGAGGTGTTGTAGCCTGAAAGTTCGGATGATAAAACAAAATGTAAGGAGACAAAGATTATGGCAACCCAAAGAATCAGAATCAAACTCAAATCTTACGATCACAACCTGGTTGATCTTGCTTGCAACAAGATAGTTGAAGCGGCTCAGAAGATGGGAAGTAAGGTTTCCGGTCCGATCCCTCTCCCCACCGAGAAAGAAATCGTGACCGTTTTGCGTGCAACTCACAAATATAAGGACGCGCGCGAACAATTCGAACTAAGAACATACAAGCGCTTGATCGACATTTACAGCCCCAATGCAAAAACGGTGGATTCTCTGACGAGACTCGATTTGCCTGCGGGAATCGATGTCAAAATCAAGCTGTAATAAAATTAAGGAGGAATGAACTTTATCTATGAATAAAGCAATCATCGGTAAAAAGTTGGGAATGACTCAGGTGTTTCTCAACGACGGAACAATGGTTCCGGTAACGGTAATCCAAGCGGGTCCCTGCACGGTTACTCAGGTCAAAACGCAGGCGCGCGACGGTTACGATGCAATTCAGCTGGGTTTTGAAGAAATTCCCGAAAGAAAAATCAACAAGCCGCAAGCAGGACACTTGAAAGCAAGCGGAGCCAAGGTGAAATATCTGCACGAGTTCAAGTTGGAAGGTTCTTCGCTTGACGTGGGCGCGCAAGTTACGTGCGACGTGTTTGCCGCAGGCGACTTTGTGGATGTGACCGGTATCACAAAGGGTCACGGATTTACAGGCGTAATCAAGCGTTGGAATCAACACAGACTCAAAGAAACCCACGGCGTCGGTCCCGTTCACAGGGAAGTCGGTTCCATGGGCCCGATCAGCAGTCCCTCACGTGTAATGCCAGGTAAAAATCTTCCCGGACACTACGGTGTGGAACAGGTGACGGTGCTGAATCTCTCGGTAGTAAAAGTCGACAAGGAGAGAGGAGTGCTGCTCGTAAAGGGCGCAGTCCCCGGTGCAAAGAACAGTATTGTTTACGTTCGCAACGCCGTTAAGAAATAAGGTGAGGAGAAAGAAAAATGCAAGTTAAAGTATTTAATACAAAAGCCGCGGAAATCGGAACGCTCGAATTGAGCGAAAACGTGTTCGGCTGCGACTACAACGAGCCTCTCATTCACCAGGCGGTTGTAACATATCTCGCAAATCAACGTCAGGGCACAAAATCCGCTTTGACGCGTACCGAGGTAAGAGGCGGCGGCATCAAACCTTGGAGACAAAAAGGCACGGGCCGCGCAAGACAAGGCAGCATTCGCGCTCCGCAATGGACAAAGGGCGGCGTAGTGTTTGCCCCCAAGCCGCGCGACTTTTCCAAAAAGCTCAACAAAAAGATGAGAGCGCAAGCATTCCGCAGCGCGATCAGCTACAAGGTTCGTAACAACGAGCTTGTTGTTGTGGATGAAATCAAGTTGGAAGCACCCAAAACCAAACTTGTTGCGGAAATTCTCAAAAACTTCAAGTTTGAGCAAAGAACGCTTCTGCTTGTTGCGGGCGACAGCGCAGACGTTGTCAGAGCGGGTTCCAATATCGAACTGCTCACGATTACCGAAGCAAGCCTCGCTAACGTTTATGAGTTGGTAGCAAACACCAACATCATAGCAACCAAGGAAGCAATCAAAAAGATTGAGGAGGCATATTCGTTATGAATTCCTACGACATACTGATTCGTCCCGTTTTGACGGAAAAAAGTTACGCCGATATTCCGCAAAAAACCTACACGTTCGAAGTTCACAAGGACGCCAACAAGGTGCAGATAAAAAATGCGGTAGAAGAAATATTCGACGTAAAAGTAGAACATGTAACCACATCGACCGTAAAAGGTAAGCTCAGAAGACAGGGAAGAACACAAGGCTACACGCCGACTTGGAAAAAGGCTACAATCCGCCTTACCACCGACAGCAAAGCTATCGAGTTCTTCAACAGTCTGTCCTGATGAGGAGGTAACAGATTATGGCTATCAAAAAATATAAACCTACTTCCCCCGCACGCCGTTTCATGTCCGTTTCGACGTTCGAGGAGATCACAAAGACAACTCCGGAAAAAAGCCTTCTTGCGGTAAACAAAAAGACCGGCGGACGCAATGCTACCGGTAAAATAACGGTTCGTCACATCGGCGGAGGAAACCGCACCAAGTATCGTATAATCGATTTCAAGCGCGATAAGAGCGTTCCCGCAAAGGTAGCGGCAATCGAATACGATCCGAATCGCACGGCGAATATCGCTTTGCTGCATTATGCGGACGGCGAAAAGAGATACATTCTCGCTCCCGTGGGACTCAATGTGGGCGACACCGTGGAAGCAAGCGCAACTGCGGACATCAAAGTGGGCAACAACCTTCCTTTGGAAAACATCCCCGTAGGTACAATCGTGCACAACATCGAGATGAATCCCGGCAAGGGCGGACAAATTGCAAGAGCGGCGGGAATCTTCGCGCAACTCATGGCAAAAGAGGGCAAGTATGCGACACTGCGTATGCCCAGCGGCGAAATGAGACTGATTTTGCTCAAATGCCACGCAACAATCGGACAAGTCGGAAATCTCGATCATGAAATAGTGAGTATAGGCAAAGCCGGCAAGAAGCGTCACATGGGAGTCAAG
>CANQGD010000010.1 GCA_947601445.1 uncultured Clostridia bacterium
CCCCCCCCCGCGTGTCAAGGGTTTTAAGAAAAATTTACGGGCGGCAAAACGGATTTTTTACAAAAAAAATACTCGACTTGCGCCAAATCCGAAAAATATTTTTATCCGAAATAACAGCATATAAAAAAGAAATATTCCCTAAGCGCGCAATTTGAAAAATGCGTATGTTTCGATTCCGACCAAGATAACAACAAACAAATTTATTTTTTTCGACGTGCGAGATAAAATCGAAAAACAACACCGAAATGGGCAAAAAATATTCGGACATAAAAAAGCGCCTTTCAAAGCGGTTGTTTCCTACCGACTTGCCAAGCGCCGTTTTTGAAAATCAAGTTAAAATATAAGCGACGGTCCACGCCTCACTTTGCCGCCGCTGCCTTATAGATTTGAACAATTACGTATTTGTTTTTATTAGGGTTTATTTTTCCATTTCGTCGTTATCGTTTTCTTCCGCGCTTTGCGTGTTTTCGGAATCGGATGTCGTTTCCTCGGGACTTAACGCACTCGACGCCTCGAAACCGTCAAAATCCGACGCACCCAAAAATACCTTGGGCGGCACTGCGCGCAAAATAAACCATACGGCAAAGCCCACTATAAGCCCTGCCACAACGCCTATAAGCGCCAACCACGGCATATAGGCGAACATTTCGGAAGTGTCGCTTACCAAACAAAACACTACGTTCTGCGCGACATTGTGCATTACCGCAGCCACAACGGACACAGCCACGATGCTGACTCGCGGATATACAAACTCCACCAACACAGAAGATACGGCAACGGATACAAGCCCAGCCGTCATGCTGTACATCAAAGTGGAAATATTGCCCGTGAACACGCTGCCCAAAGTAGTACGAACGATCACAAGAATAAATGCCTCGGTGGGTCCCAACACAAACAGCGCCAACAACGAAAAGATGTTGGACAGCCCCATTTTTGCACCCGGCAAAAACAGCGGGGGAAACAGACTTTCCACCATAAACATTATCAACCCCATAGCCGTCAGAACGGACAAAGTGGCAATGCGTCGAGCGGAGAAAAATGAATTTCGTCTTTGCAGTTTCATTCCGTCACCACCTTCAATCTGTTTGGACTGCACACGATCGCTCCGCCGGAACGGTCTATTGCGGGAAAGTTCCTTACGCAATCCTGATGGAACCCGCACAAAGAATCCGTCATTTTGACGGAGGCATTCGAACCGCATTGCACGGTCAATTCGTTGAAACGAATTTTGCCGTTGAAGTCCTTTTCAAAGCGCACCGTCAACACGTCGGAGGTTCTCGTTACTTGAATCGTCCAGCCCGCTTCGCTGTTCTGATTGACAAAACTTTCGTCGCGCGCAAAATTGTATACAAATAAAGTTTCGCCCGTTTGAGAGTCTATCACAGTGACAGCGCGCATTTGAGTCTTTTCGGCATCCAATACAAACACGAAAAACAACACGGCTATTACCATCACGACGCCCATATAAACCAAAATGTCTCCGAATTTGAAAGGCTTGTCCTTGCGCGCGCTTTGAACTTTGAACAAGGTGGTTTTTCTGCCGCGCAAAAAGTGATAAACTATCAATCCCACCGCAACAGCGCCCAACAAACAACCCAACACTATGAGCACAGTTTTGTATGCGTCCGAGGATGTGCCGTCATAATAGTATACGCCGTCATCGTTTTGTTTGAGCGACCAATCAAACTCGTCAAAACTGTCCGATACGCCTTTTATTTCCTTTTCGTCAAAATTGGTAAGCAGCTGTTTGCGCCCGTCCAAAGTCTCGTAAAGCGCCGCTATCTTTATGCCGTGTTCTCGCAAATAGCCGTTGATAAATTCCACAACGCCGTCTCTGCCCAAAACAGTGAGCGCCGTGGTCAGACAATCGCCTCTGGCAGCCCAATGCTCCCCTGCGCCGTCGGGGATCACCACCATTACCGACGCAATTCCCGTTTGGGCGGGAGCGCCGATTTTCCCGTCCAGAATATGGGAATATTCCACGCCGTCCACGGTGTATTTGCGAATATTTTGTCCGCTTACGGATATTGAACAGTCGGAAACGTCCACCTGCAACAAAGGAACATAACCCAATGAAGAAAGCGGATCGAAAGGATCGGCCAACATCAATTCCGTTTTGTCGCCCTGCCAATTTAAGCCGTAACCCTGACTGCTGCCGCCCGCATCCACGTTGTAACGCTCAAATCCGCTATTGACAAGCATCTGCTTTATGCCGTCTACCACATAACCTTTGGCAATACCGCCGAGGTCCAACCATTGATCGAATTTTACGCCGTCCACATCTGCCGCGGCAACGTTTTTGAGAACAAAATATCTGCCGTTTTCCTCCGTCAAAACAACCGCGTTTTGGGAGAAATCGACAAATTGCGGATCGGAGAACGCCTTGACGTACTTTTCGTCGGGAAGGGGATAACCGTTAGTCCAAAATTCCTCACTGCTTACAACTCTGTCATACGGTTCGCCGAAATTACCGTTGGAGTAAATACGAGAGGAAAATCCCCACAAATCCACCAAACGGTAAACCGCGGGATTGTATGCGCCGTCGGTCGCTTGATACATTTCACGCGCGATGAGCAACATCTCGTAGGTTTCTCGGGAAATTTCCAACTTGTCTCCCTGCGCGGCGCTGTTGTATCGGTATATATCCGAAACAGGCATAACGTCGTCGTTTAATACGCTTCCGTCATAGCCTGTGTTTACAAGAGAATCTATTTTGTTTATGTATGCGTTTACTTCGCCAAACAATTCTGCAAGCGCGTTGCGCGTAGCAAGCTGCTCGGTACTCAAAGACGAAGAACCTATCGCAAAGCCCAAATCCATTGTCGGAGAACTGTAAATATCCACAGTTACTTCTATACCGCTATCGCCGAAATAGTACCCGCCGAATCGCACTCCGATAATTTTGTCGTCTTCGACGATGTTTCTCAAATACAGCGGATTTTGTTCGGTGCCGAAATTGTACAAAGTGTCGCTCGCCGCATGGGCAACAGCGCCGTTTGACACGTTCAAACAGCACAATGCGGCAATAAAAACTATGAAAAGCAACGAAATAATAAATTTTTTCATAATACGACTATTTAATTTTACTATATTTAATATATTTTGGCAAGTAATAGCTCAATTGTGCTGTTTCGATAGCTATAAATATTGATAAAAGCAGTTGCATATCAATGGATTGAGGTGTATAATTTGTCTTATATAAGGAGGTTATTTATGTCACGTCTAAAAGAAAAAGTAAACGAAGATAAAATGGCAATTAAAAAACAGATGCGCGCAATCAGTCCCACAAAATTGATAATTTTGCTGATAATGATTGCAATAACGGTACTGAGTTACGTATTTTACGGTTGGTTGTTCAGCGACGATCCCGCTGTCAGCCCCTTTGTAAGTCCCGATACCGGCGTACTGTTTTTCGACAACGTAATTAAGTTGGTACCCACGCTGGCAAAATGTGTTCAATCGATTACCATTTTGTTGGTGATAGTTACAATTTTCTCATTGATAATACGCAGGGTTTTCGGCAAAACGCCGCGCGGTATTACCGTTTCGAGCCTGATACGCAGCTTGATAAGCTGGCTTACCGCCGTTATTATCGTCATTATCGTGCTTAGTTGCTTCGGTGTGGATACAACCGCGCTCATCACAGGCGCAGGCGTATTGACATTGATCGTAGGTCTCGGTATGCAATCGTTGATTGCCGATATTGTTGCGGGATTGTTTATCGTGTTTGAAAACGAGTTTAATGTAGGAGACTTTGTGACGGTAGGCGATTACCGCGGCGAAGTTATAAGCATCGGAGTTCGCACAACCAAACTGAAAGCCGCGGGCAATGTTAAAATCATCAACAACAGCGATTTGCGCGGCGTAATCAATCACGATACGGACCTGTCCATTGCAAAGACATTGATAGATATAGAATACGGCGCAAAACTTCCCGACGTTGAGAAGATAATAATCAAAAACGTAGGCAAGCTCAAAGTGGAACATGCAACGGACAACGTTTCCTACGACGGAGTGGCAAGTCTCGGCGCAAGCGGAGTGACGCTGCAATTTACCTGTCACTGCAACGAGTCCGACATATTTGCCGCCAACCGCGAATTGAATGCCGCAGTCAAAAATATGTTTGACGAAAACGGTATCGATATTCCGTTCCCGCAGATTGTGGTACATAAAAAATAATGCCCGATCACACGTGCGTCGTGTCGTATCGGGTATTCCACGCAAAAAGGCTTCACTTCGTGTGCCGCACCTTGTTAGGTGCGGCACACTTGTTGTAGATTATTTTGCGTTGGAACACCCTCACTCTCGGTGTCACAATGTCCCCGACCGCCCGCCCCTATTCGCAGAAATAAATTTTACAATTGTTGAGAAATTTTATTTCGGGTATACACGACAGATTTATCAGATCGGTACACGCCCGAACTTTGCGGAGTTTAGTTGAAAACCGTTTTTTTCGACCTCACTTGAAGCGGAGTACAAAAAAACTCGGTTGCAAAAACCGAGTTTTTTTATCGAATTTTGTTACTCAATTATTTAAGGTTGCTAAGAGCGTTCTGAACTGCAAGGATCAAACGTCCGCTGGATTGTGTAGCACCTGTAACGACTTTGAGTCCGCTGGGAGCGCCGGAGATTCCGCCTGCTTGGGGTTGTCCCTTAACAGTGTGAGCCTCGGTGTTGGTTTCGGTGTCGCACTTCACAACGATATTGTTGACATCTTTAACTTTGAGACCAACGAAGCTGTCGATCATTGCTTGTCCGCCGTTTTCCCAATTGGCTTTATTTTCCCAACCGGAAGAAAGGTTGTAATAAGTTTTAGTGTCAGGGGTCACTTCAATCTTGGTGATAACGCCGCCTTTAACGGTAACCTTAACTTTGCAGCCATAAGATTCCTCGGGGGTCCAAGCGTTTGCATAGCTGTACTCACCTTCACCAACTTGTTCTCCGCCGCAAGCAGCAAGAACGCAAACAGCGGATACAACCAAAATTACTGCAAGAGCAATAACGAGTAGTTTTTTCATGTTTTTGTTTCTCCTTCAAAAAATATATTTTTCGTTTATTTCAAAGCGTTTTGCTCAGAAATCTGTATTTTGGCGGGAGTCACGAAAAACATACGTATAACCCCCAAATCCCATCGTAATTATAGCACATAATGCCCTATTCAACAACCTTTTTGACGTCCTTTTGCCCTAAATTTTTTTTGCAAGCGTCATAAATTTTATTTATGTTATTTGCTTTACTATCAAAAAAATTGCAGAACAGAGCAAAAATAAGTCAATGGTTGTAGGCATATTTTGCGCTTGCATTACGCGTTCGTGAGGCTGTCCGCGACAAATCAATACGCCCTTGCCACGATTGCAACAACAAGATCGTCGCCGTGTTTGCCGCAACAAGTGCAAACGTCTTGGAAAGGAGCTTCGTCCAACATCACGCGCACGGTTGCCTGAAAACGTTCCTTAAATGCCGCTTCGCAAGCGGGGTCTTTATCCCAAACCACTTTGGCAAAACACTTTGCGTCCAATATTTCACCCAATTCATCCATATTGCGGGCAAGTTTTACATGGGCGTCGCGGAAGGCAAGAGACTTGTTGTACATATGCAATTGAATTTCTTCCAACAACCTTTCCGCTTCGACTTCGAGTCCTTGCAAAGGCAATGTGAATTTTTCCAAAGTGTCGCGACGAGAACAGGTTGCGACGCCGTTTTCGATGTCGCGAGGTCCCACTTCGACACGCAGAGGCACACCTTTCATTTCCCACTCGTTAAACTTCCAACCGGGAGATTGATCGCGAACATCCAACTCTACGCGCAAACCTTTGTTACGCAACAAATTTGCAACCTCTGTTGCCTTGTCGAGTACTCCTTCCTTGTGGGCTGCAACGGGAATAACCACTACCTGAATAGGCGCGACTTTCGGGGGCAGAACGAGTCCGCGTTGATCGCCGTGCGCCATAATCAGTCCGCCGATGAGCCGGGTTGTTACGCCCCAACTTGATTGCCACACATATTTGTGCGTGCCGTCACTGTCGAGGAACTGTATGTCGTAGGCGCGGCTGAACTTTTGTCCGAAATGGTGAGTTGTACCCGCTTGCAAGCTCTTGCCGTCCAACATCATGGCTTCCATACCGTAAGTGGCGTCGGCGCCGGCAAACTTTTCCTTTTCGCTCTTCCGCCCGATAAATGTGGGCATCGCAAGAACGTCGCGCGCAAAGTCGCGGTAAAGATACAGCATATCCAACGTTTCTTTGAGCGATTCCTCGCGGGTGGCATGGGCAGTGTGTCCTTCCTGCCACAAAAACTCCGACGTGCGAAGGAACGGACGCGTCGTTTTTTCCCAACGCACCACGTTTGCCCATTGGTTGAGTTTGAGGGGCAAATCACGGTAGCTGTTTATCCACTTGGAGTACATACTGCAAATGATGGTCTCGCTTGTGGGACGCACCACCAACGGTTCGGCAAGCTGTTCGCCGCCGGCAACGTTTACTACCGCCACCTCCGGCGCAAAGCCCTCGACGTGTTCCGCTTCCTTGTTGAGCAAGCTCATGGGAATGAGCATTGGAAAGTAGGCGTTTTGGTGTCCCGTAGCTTTGATACGGGCGTCCAGCTCGCGCTGAATGTTCTCCCAAATTGCATACCCGTAGGGACGAATTACCATTGTACCCTTGACGGGTCCGTAGTCCACAAGTTGAGTTTTGATCACAACATCGGTGTACCATTGAGTAAAATCTTCGTTTATGTCGGCGATCTGTGTTACAAATTCTTTTGCCATAATAACTCCTTTATTGAGTGACGGATCGAGTTTCGGCAAAGCCGAATCAAACGGCTGAACCGCATTTGCTTTTAGTATAATTTAGTTGCGAATTTTTGTCAAACGGTTTACTCTTGTTGCCCGTCCTGTTGCGAAGTACTTTCATCGGCAGCACGGGAAGTTGGCGTCATGCGCAATTTAGCCTTTGAGTTAAGTTTGACAAGCGGCAAAAACGCTGTGGAAAACAACACGGCGTTGCACACGATTTGAGTAACAAAAAACGAAACTCCCGAAACATACATAACGGCAAAACGTGCGGCCACATTGTCAAAATCCACAAAAAAGCCCTTGCCCGTGTAGCCTATCAACACATCCACTGCGGAAGTCAACACGCCGAAAAGCGTCGTCAACAACGTTGCCGCAACCGTCACCGTCACGACCTCCGCAGTTTTGCGTCCGAAAGAAACTTTTCCCAACAACCAAAAGCACAGCGCAACAAAATTCCAATGGATAAGATAGGATATAATCCAAGTATTTACACCCCAAATTGCCATATCCACCGCAATAAATACGTTAACCGCGGGAAATACCACCAACGCGCCCCAAACATAGGCACACACGGCAATCAACAAAGTGACGACTTCGACATTGGGTAATACCGCAAGCGCCTCTTTGCCGCCCACTATGAGCGCGGCATACATTGCCGATACGGCGACGAGCGCCGCGTTATACTTCGTTTTGGGTTTCATATATTAAAAAGTTTCCGTTTCAAAATAAAATACTACGCCTGCGCCGACGGTCATTTCCGATATGCCGACCTGAGAATAGCCAACGGTTACATCTCCTATCGTATATTCGGCTGCCCCCGCGCCCGCGCCTTTTTCCGCTTCAACGCTGGTAAAGATTGCTACATATTCGTTGGCGGCAGTAACCGTGGCACCGCCGATACCGTTGATGTACTTGCCGAATGTGCTCTCCTGCCAATCTACTTTAAGCTGTGCTTTGTCTGTAAGATAATTTATGACATCCTCGCCCGATTTCAGTTCGTCGGTCAATGTCACCGTATAGCATGTATAATCGCTGTCGCCGTTTTTGATTATGACCGCCATTTGATTGTCTTTGAGTTCGGGTAGAGTCAATTCGGTCAATTGCTTTGCGGTGGGTTTATCCACGCACGCGACAAGCAAAACGCTTGAAACAATCAACAGAACTGCCAAAATCCACGTCAGAAGTCTTGTTTTTCTTTTCATAGTTGTTCTCCTTGAATTGTATTCAACCGCGAGCGATTTCCACAAAAAAAAGCCGTCGGAATTTCGACAGCGCAAAGCGGGTTTTGCCTCACTTGGAAAGAACAAAACCAACCGGAGCGCTTGCTTTCGTCGAAGAAATGCTCCTGTTTTCTGCGGTCGGGCATTAGGACTTGTTTGCTGCCTTGGCAAAAAGCAACACTTTACCTCAGCGGGACTGTCAATGATTTACACATTGTTTCCCCACAAATGTGCCTGCGGCACAACCCGCAAAATATTCGGTTGTAAATATATTGTACCGCACAAATTGCGCATTTGCAACCGTTGCAACAAAAAAGACCGTACAAATCGGATTGCACGGTCTTTGCTGTTGTTAACGTTTATTCCTCAACCGGAGCCGCTTTGAGCAAAAGCGAAACGGAAGATTGCGTCTTGGAAGCATCCGTCGGGTCAAACTTGGTTATCGTAAGCGCTCCTGCGGTAGTTGCGGTGATTATATAGTGAGTGTCACCGTTTTCCACAAAGTCGGGAGCTGCCCAACCTGCCGCACTTGCAAGACTCTTGGCATACGGTATACCTTCTTCCTGCTCTTCGCCCTTGGTGAGATCGATTGCGTAGGAAATACTGTTTGCCGTATAGTACAAGGTGTCGCCCTCGATACGGTTGATGGTTACAGAGCTGTCGTTGTACGCGGGAATAAGAACCACGGAAGGTTCGGCGTCACCGGTTTGATCCTGAGTTACGTAAATGCCGTAGAAAGTACCCGTATCGGATGTTATCGATTGTACATACACCAATTTGCCGTCCTTCCAAGGGGTTGTGCCCGACATATCGTTTTTGTTGAATGCAATGCTTTCCTTTTGAGTGGAACTTGCCCAGAACAATCTCGGATCGGTGGTAGAAGAATTGATTGGATGCTCGCTGTCCGCCTTGGTGTAATATACCTGTCCGTTGTTGACGGCGGTAATCGTATAAGTCAGATTGCCCGCTTCCACATGAGTTGTACCGTCGTGTTCGTGCACATCGGCTGTTCCGTTTTCCACGATAACGTCATATTTGTCTGCGCCCAAATCCAGCTTGCAGATGTCATACATCTTGTCGATAAAGAAAATACATTTGCCAGCAAAATCGAAATGAATGGAACCAGATTGAGCAACATTGTCGACATCGGGAGCCTTGTCCTCTCCGTTTACGGAAACTTCGGTGCTTGTTCCGGTTGCGACATCCAACTTGTAGATTACGTTATCGAGAACATAGGTTGCAACAACTTTTCCGTCCTTTTCCGTAAGCCAAATTTGCGGAGCATTGCCCGTAAACACGAAATGACGCTGCTCGTCGCTGCCGTCCAATTTGTAGCTTGTGAGAACCAATTGATTGGTAAGCGTATCGCCGCCCGCCGTAAGTTCGTCATTGGGCGTGGTGATATACAGCCTATCTCCGAAAATATACAAACCCGTCAATCTTGTCTCGGTGCTGCCGCTGTAATAGAAACGTGGAACAACGGTTTCCGCACCGTGTTTGGAGGTGAAATTTTCGTTTTCTCCGCGCAAATATGCGTCGATTTCCTCACTCTTTACCGTGGACGTTTTGTTTTTGTCATCCTGAATTTCAAACAGGTTTTCGATTTCCGCAAGTTTTATGCGTACAACGGAACCCACACGGGGAGTTGTTTTGACGTCATCGGTATAAGTGTTGGTTGAGTCCGTGGCACTTGTGTATCCATTGATATAATACAGCCATTCGCCGTACTTCACTGCAATACCGCCGTTTCCCTCTACCGTCTGACCGCCGGCTATTGCCTCCACAGGCGTAAACTGTTTGGGAGAACATGCTGCCAAAGCCACTGTCAAACACAGTACGAGCGCAACGACAAGTATAAGTGATTTCTTCACAGTTGTGTTTTTCATTACACTACTCCTTAGGTAGATAGTACATACGATTTAGATTATAGTACAAAAACACAAAAATTGCAACAATTTTGCGCCAATCTGTTGAGATAAGCGCACAATAAAAATAATATTTCTCAAACCAATCCGTTTATTGCCGAAATTTGACCCGTATCTGCGTCCTGAAAAAGCATCCAGAATGAAGTGGGACTGTTGTCTACATACACGAAGTCTTTATCCGAAAAGCCCTCTTTTTCTGCGGGCAGCCCGTAACATATGTAACGTATTCGCCCTTCCTTTTGCAATATTCCCAACACGAAATACTTATCGGTCTTGGGGAAATCTATCCTGACGAAAAAACACTCGCGGTACTTGCGAATAAGCGGATAGTAAGGCGGAAATTCCACAAAAACCTTGCCTATTTCCTTTTTTACGCTGTCGTAATAGTCCGTTCGTCCGCCCGCCGCATAAAAACGTTCGAATGCGTCGCTGTAATCGGAAACGCTTTTGTATCTATTGTCCGCCTGCAATTTCAGTTTGTTGACGTTTGCTCCGTCGTAAAAATTTTCAGTGGAGGCGACAAACTGCTCATAAGCTCCGTATGATTCTTCTTGCATGGGGCGCGACAAAGCGTCCATCTGTCGGTACAGCGCATCGCACGCATTTTCGCCTATATGCGCGCGTGCCGCCTCGAAACACTTGTCCTCTTTTTTTACCAAAAGACAACTCACTCTTTCCAAGTCCTGCTTGGGCAAAGAAAAAACAAAGTTGTTCAGAGTGTTCAACTGTCGGGCAAAGGGTACTCGGTCGAAAGAAAGCAGCAGCCACCACTCTCCCAACATTCGCACGTCGGCATTGGTAACAAACACCGTCACGGACGTATCGTTGCCGTTGTTTACCAACTTGACCAAACCGCACAGCTCTTTCCCTCGTTCGGCAAAGCGCGCGTTGGTTTGTTGGAGAATGAGTATCCTCTTGCAATACATAGCTTCCTCCTTGTGGTATCCACCATTGTATCGCACCCACTCTGATAAAAAAGCGCAAATCCCGTCGAATTTGCGCATAGATTGTCGCTTGCGGCATGTTCGAAAATCCATCGAACTTCGAACGCCGCGTAACGATAAACAAATTATTTCTTTTTTTCTATTGCGGATTTGTAACTGTTCTCCGATAATTCTTTGAAACGTATGCGCGCGCCTATACGATTAAGTATCGCTTTCATAGCCACATCCATTTCACTGCCGTCAACATAGTTGCTTTCGACATAGAAATCCACGCGATCCTCTTTCACGAGATAGGTCGCGTCCTCGGGATTGCGATAAACGCCGATGGCATAACCGCCGCGGCTGCGCGTCAGCTTCATGCTCGGGACATCCGTCAATCCGTCGCCGATATAAATCATATTTTCAAAGGGCACGACGCGCTCGTTTGCGGGCATATACATA
Organism: uncultured Clostridia bacterium; assembly: GCA_947601445.1. Lineage (GTDB taxonomy): Bacteria > Bacillota > Clostridia > Christensenellales > CAG-314 > Fimimonas. Next base: position 11,324 of record CANQGD010000010.1, read on the forward strand.
TTGAGCTTTTTATGCTCGCCCACATCTTCCACACCCTTGTTTATGCGATAAAGAAATTGCGTTTTGCTGGTATAATTGATGGCAACGCCCGGCCAAATCACTTCGCCGTTCTCGCCGTAAATGTAATCGCAGGCAAATATATTGTGAAATTCGTTTCCTATCGGACAGCCCTCTATCATAGCTTTGAGTCCGCAACTTATTATGTAGTGTCTGACCTCCAAGCCGAGACTTTCTCCGTAGTCGTTGATACGTTTGAACCAAGTGGTTACTCCGTCGAAAAACTCCACGTCTTTGCCCATTGCGCGCAACGATTCGGGAGACAGATCGATGCCCTTTTCGCGTGCTTTTTGCGCCATTAGGAACATATACGCAAGTATGTGATCCATATTGCGCTCATGCGCTATACGGTCGCAATTCGACCAAAATTCGCTTGGGGACATTCCGAGCGCGGGAATAAACGTAAATTCCTGCATATCGTGAGTGGATAGGGTATTATCAAAGTCATAAATCAGTGCAACGATGGGTTTACTCATATTTTTCTCCTTATTTTTCGAATATAACAGCCGTTTGAGGCGCAAGACGGGTCACGCCGTTTGTTTCTGCGGCACAGCCCAATTCGAAGAGTTTTTTTCCGATACCGACATGGGATATTTGTTCGGCGTCGGTGGGATTGAATAGCACGTAAGTGTGTTCGCCGCGACGGTAACACAACACACCCGTTTCGGTACACTCCACCACATCGAAAGATGCCGAGGCATGCAAATCCGGATGGGCGTGACGCAGTTCGGTTAATGCGCGCACGGTGTTCCACAGCGAATTTTCCTTTTCGATCTGTTGTCTGACGCACGGAGCGTCCGCTTCACGATCCACGTCTAAATACAATTTTCGAACAGGTGCGGTAGAAAATCCCAAATTTTCGGCGCAAGCGTCCCATTGCATAGGAGTTCTGCTGCCCGTTCGATGAAATCCGCCCTCCTTGGAGCGCTGCGGAATGTAACGCATTCCTATTTCATCGCCGTAATACACAAAGGGCGCACCGGGCAATGTGAGCAAAAAGACAAACGCCGATTTTCGTTCCTCAACATCGAGATAATCGCTCAAACGCACAACATCGTGATTGCCGCTGACGGCGCAAATGTACCCGTTACCTTCGGTTGCCCGAAGTTCCTCTACGTAACGAAGAAGCATTTTATGCGCGGATACGTGCGACGTTTTGCAAAAGTATGCCGAGCTGTTTCCATTTTCATCCTTTTTGTAAAAAGCATAATCCGTCAGTTTGTCTCCGTGATTCAACAAAAAGTCGCAGTGAAAACCCGCCTTGTTGATGGCGACGGGCGCATTGCACCACTCGGACACGATTACAGCCTCGGGATAATGTACATTCAGCATACGCCTCACTTTACGCCAAAGAGAGGATGTGGCTGTTTTTTCGGGATCGTTTTTTACAAGGCTGTCCGCCATATCCACTCTGAAACCGTCCGCACCCTTATCCAACCAAAAACGCATAACTTTCATCATTGCGTCGAGAGTGGGTTTTACACGCTTGTCCTTGTAAGAAATTTGCCAATCGGCGTCTGTAATTACGTTGAAACCGTAGTTAAGCGCCGGCTGAGCCAAAAAGAAATTCAGCATATAAGTGCCGTCGCGATCGGCATTGCCCGTCACCCAATTGTAACCTTCGGGACGCGACCAACCGCTGTTTGTCCAAATGTAGCGGTCGCTGTACCGATTGCGTTCCGGTTTGGCGCTTTGCTTGAACCAGCGGCATTTATCGGATGTATGACCGGGCACAAGGTCCAATAATACGCGTATGCCGCGTTTGTGCGCCTCTACGAACAAGTGTACAAGGTCTTCGTTGGTACCGTAACGCGGCGCCACCTTAAAATAATCTCTGACGTCGTAACCCGCGTCCTTAAACGGGGAATCGAAACAAGGATTTATCCACAAAGCGTTGAATCCCGTCTTTTCTATGTAATCCAATTTGGAAATTATCCCGTTTATGTCGCCTATTCCGTCTCCGTCGGAGTCGCAAAAGGATTGGGGATAAATCTGATAAAATATTGCGTCGTCAAGCCATTTTGGCAAATTTGGCATAAGCATAATCTCCGTATATATATTATGTCGGAAATATATTACACCAAAAGAGAACTATTTTCAATATATTTTGACAAATTTAACAAAAAAGCAGAAAAAACAGGCGATTTGGCCCACATAAACGCTTTGCGGCATGAATTTTTCGATAAATAATATCAACGAAATGCGATTTTCGAAAAAACCCCGATTGCTCAAATCAAAGCAACGGGGCAAAAATCTTTACGATCGTTCTGACAAAACGACCGGGCAAACTTTGACGAAGCATTTCTCCGTTGGCTTCTATACTGTCGCTTTGCGTATGCAAAAAATCCGCTTCCATATCGGCTATTGCGGGCATATCGTGCAGCCACACCGCGTTTTCGAAATGGTGTACAAGCGAACGGTAATCGAGATTTACGGTACCTATTATTGCGGTGTTTCCGTCGGCAATATACATTTTTGCATGAATAAAACCCGGAACATATTCGTAAATTTTTACTCCGGCGTCCATCAAACGCTTGTAATAACTGCGCGTCATGGTAAAAATCAACTTTTTATCGGGTATGTGCGGAGTAATGATTCTTACGTCCACTCCTCGCAACGCAGCATTTTCTATCGCCTGAGTCAACTCGTTGTCTATGATCAGATACGGCGATGTCATATACACATGATGATTTGCCTGACTCAACAAGTTTATGATTGCCATCTTGGCTATGTTTTTTGTATACATCGGCTTGGGACCGTCTCCGAAGGGCACGACAAACCCATTCGATTGCAAATGAGTTTCTCCGTTGTAATACAGCAAGAAATCGTCATCCGTCCCCACATTCATTCCGTAATCCGCCAAAAACAACCGAGTGAGTTCGTTGACCGCTCCGCCTTCTATACGTATGCCCACGTCTTTCCAATGCCCGAATCTTTTGCGCATATTGACATACTCGTCGGCAATATTTGCGCCGCCCGTATAGCCGACCCGTCCGTCGATTACCGTTATTTTGCGGTGGTTGCGGTTGTTGAATTTGTTGTTTGCCTGCGCGCGCAAACGCGAAAAAGTCACGCATTTAATGCCCATTTTTTTCAATTTCGAAAAATAGTGTCCGGGCAAAGTACGCATACAGCCTATATCGTCGTAAATTACTCTTACTTCCACGCCCTGTCGTACTTTTTGTTGCAAAACTTCCAACACCGATTGCCACAACCAACCGTTTTGAATGATAAAATATTCCAAAAATATAAATCTTTTCGCTTGTTTCAGGTCTTCAATCATAGCAGGAAACATTTCGTCTCCCAACGGGAAATAGGTAACTTCCGTGTCGGTGTATATGTGCGTATTGGCAAGTCTTTTGAGCATAACGGCTTGCGAAAAGGCTTCGCTGTTTTCCTCACGCAAACGGGAAGCGTCGGCGCTGTCGGAGAGAACGCCGCTTTCTATATACAGCTTGCGCAGCTTTCTACGCTGCACGGGGTTGAGTTTTCTCGAATAGAACATGAAATACAGCATAAAACCGATTACGGGCAGTACCAACACAAAAAACAGCCAAGGAACCTTGTAATCGGGATTATCGTTGCCCGTAATAATGACTATCGCCACCGCAATTTGCGTAATTGCCTCGGCAATAAGCGAATATCGGCTTTGTATCGTGACTAACACCACCAACGTCACAACAATTGCCACTTCGATAAATATCAACAAAATGTTGAATACAAATCTCATCGGCATATATTTGCGATATTTCATTTGTGATTTCTCCTTTTATTTCAGTTTAACCGACTTACACCCGTTTGTCAACGAACTCGATATGCGCAATCTGTCTACGTTTGCACAAACCGAACTTTGCTTTACTTGTCGGAGCCGTTGTTCGAAGTATCGGACCGAATGGGTTCGTCGGCGTCTGCCTCCGGGAAAGATTGCGTATTTTCTTTGATCGCCGTATCGTCCTCTGCTTGGAAAGTATCCCCATCGGTTGTTTCCTCTTCGGAGTCGTTTTGCGCCGAGTCGGATTGAGCCGCAGCGCCGTTTTTATCGAAGCGGATTCGCTTTATCAAACAGTAGAAACACGGAATAAGCACCAAAGTTACGAGTGTTCCCAACAACAAACCGCCCAATACAACTATTCCCATGGGCTGCATCAACTCGCCTCCGCGCCCCAAGCCCAACGCAAGCGGAACAAGCGCCAATACCGTGGTGAGCGTAGTCATCAATATGGGTCTCAGACGCGTTTTGCACCCCTCCACGACCGCTTCTTGCGGAGTCATTCCTTCGGCAATAAGCATATTGATTTTGTCTATCATTACAATTGCGCCGTTTACTATAACGCCCATCAACATGATAAGTCCCACAAAAGACACGACGTTGAGCGTCATGCCCGTTATGGCAAGCGCAAGAAATCCGCCCGTAAAGCTGAAAGGTATCGACATAATAACCACAAAAGGTTTTGCAAGAGACTCGAACTGGCACGCCATAACGCTGTACAGCAATACAAACGCGGCAATCAAGGATATGACAAGTCCGTCAAATGCGTCGTTAAGATAGCTTGTGACGCCGCTTTCGAGATATTCCACCCCGTCAAACCCGCTCAACGCCTCTTTGACCGCTTTACCGATTGTTTTTCCGGCGCTGCCGCTGTCTATACCGTAAATTTCGAGGTCTATCGTAGTGGTATATTTTCCGTCCCGCTTTTCTATTGCGGCTGCAACGGTGTTTTCAGTATAAAGTTTTCCGTCGGGAGCCTTTTTTAATACATCTTTCAATTTTACGACGCCGTCATCGTCAAATCCCACTATAATGTCGCATATAGCGGCGATGTCCTGTTTGGTTGCGTCGGCAAATTGTACGTTTACGGCGCGGCTGTCACCGTCTATCGACACATTTGCGGCAGTATATCCGCTCATTCCCACGCGCAACAGCATTACCGCCGTCTGATAATCCACGCCGCGTTCGGCACACAATGTTCTGTCAAACTTAAAGGAATATTCGGTATTCAAAGCGGGCGTATTGTCCACTGCCGAAACTATATGCTCGGGATCGACCGTCAACAATTTTTCCGTCACCTTGGCGGCAGCGGCGCGCAGCGTTTCCATATCGTCGCCGAGCAATGCCACCGATTGCCCCGCCATGCCGCCCGTTACCTCAGCAACTACGCCGTCCATTTCGCGCACGGTGACGTTTTTTGCGGTTATTTCATCGTTATTCGCGATAAGTTCGCGTATTTCCTGCACGGTTTGAGAGGTTTTGAGCTTGCTTGTATCCGTTTGTATGCGAATAACGCCGCTGTTGTCGGTGGCAAGCAGACCTTGTTTTCCCACAGTGAGAGATACGTACTGTAATTTGTCGCCATAATGAGCGCGCACCGTATCTGCGATAAGTTTTCCCGTTGCTTGCGCTTCGTCAAGAGTTGCGGACCCGGCGAAGCTTACATCTATCTCTATCACGCCCTTGTCCACGCTTGGCAAAAATTCCGTACCCGTGGTAAATACAAGAGCAACGCTCGACCCGAAAAGTACCAATGCCAACAAACACACAAGTACACGTTTGGTCAGTATTTTGGAAAGCAATTTGCCGTAACCTTTTTCCAATCTGCTTATTGACGCGGTGTTCAACTTGGTACGCAGACGGTTTACCTTTTCTTTGAAACGTCTGCGGCGTTCGGTGGATTTATCGTTGCGATTGTTGATGTTGTCCCGCGGCTCGCCGTCTTCGTAGGTGCCTATCTGTGTGTAAGTACCGTCGGCATTCTTTTTGAAACGCTTGCGCGGACCTTTTCGATAAATAAGATGATACAACGACGGAATGACGGTAATTGCCACTATCAAGGACATAACTATACTGAACAGCACCGCCCAAACCAAATCGTAGAAAATTTCGCGAGTCAACCCGCGTGCAAACAAAATCGGGAAAAACACGCACACGTTGGTCAATGTGGACGCCAACAGACTGCCCGCCACCTCTTTTGTGCCGTTCAGACATGCGTCGTAAACGCTTTCTCCCATATCACGGCGTTTTGTTATACTTTCCAAAACAACTATGCTGTTGTCGACAAGCATGCCTATGCCTACGGCAAGTCCGCCGAGCGATACAAGATTGAGACTTATATTCATCAGCCACAAACCCGCAAGCGCAACCAAAACGGAAAGCGGCATAGTTATGGATACCACCAAAGATGAACCTATTTTGCGTACAAACAGATAAATCACCAATACGGCAAGCACGCCGCCGATTATTATACTGCTAAGCACGTTTTGTATACTGTCGGATATGAACTCGGCTTTGTCATCCAACAGCACCACGCTGCTCGACAAATCCGTTGCCGCAAGAACTTTTTTTACGTTGTCCACTACATCCGTAGTGTTGGCGTCCGCCACGGCATATACTTCGATAGTGACGGCGAGCATTCCGTTGTATTCGGCGTAAGCCGCCATATTGTCGTACGATTCCACTTTGCCTATGCAAGCTACGGGCACAAGCAGCGTTTCGGGATACACCGTGCCGCCGTCCGTCGTCCGAGCGCCGAAATCACATGTACGAACAAATCGCACAAGCCCGCTTGTGAGGTCTATACCGAGGCTGTCACCGAGGCAAAAAACGTTGCATATACGCAGCGTTTCCTCGTCGTCGAAAACCACGTAGCTGCCATAAGAATAATAATCGGCTGCTATCTGATCGTCGGTAAGCTGCAATATCGCACCCTTGTCGTCCACAAGGCTGCCGTTTGAGTCGGCAAGACGTCCGTAACCGTTGACAAAATACTCAGTACCGTTTATGTTTACAACACGTCTGCCCGCTTCGTCTACAACCACCGCCGAGCCGTTGGAGTAGATCGGATTGCCGTCCGCATCCACGTGCGCCTTTTTGACGGAAAGAAGCTCTCCCAAAACGCAATCGGGAGAAATGTTTTCCAAGCCTTGCGGCGCAGAATCGTCCGCAGGCAAATAGAAATTGTCCGAACGCACAAGATGAATAAATTGCGGAGTGAGCAACGCTTTGGCGTCTGACGGCACCATGGCGCTTGCGTTCAGCATTTGGGACAGTTCTTCGTCCGTCATGCTTTGCTGAGGATCGAACATAGGCAAAAGAACTTTGAGCCGATACAGCTGTCCGACAAATTGTTCGTTAAATTCGGCAAGAGTACAATTTTCCAACCTTTCCAACAGCTTTTTTGCACTGTCCAATCTGCCCGTTAGCTGCGATCCGAGAGGAAGTTCCACCGGCAGCCGCATAATATCCAACAGACTTGCCGCGTCCGTGGCATTGCGTATAGACACCGTCGTGCCGTCCTGCATTACCGAACCGAGAGGAATGTTGAGATTTTCGTTTTGAAGCGCCTGCACAATGAGCAGGGCGGTCAGGTCAAGTCCGTCCAACGCCGTTATGCGTATTTGTTTTTCCGGCGTACCCAATGCGCTTACCGAACCGACGCCCTCTATGCCGCCGAGCTTGGCAGTCAACGCTTCGGCGTCGGCAGTCAACGCGTCAAGATTGCCTGCCGCGTTGTACAAAGCAACGGTTGCCGTTGCAGTACCGTTCATGTCTATTTTGATGTAGTCGGGCTCCTCGGCTCCGTCGGGAAATGTTACCGACTCGAAAGCGTCCTCTATCGACGCGATTTTTTCATCTATGTCCGTACCGTAGTCGAACGTAAGCACGCAAACGGATACGTTGTCGTAACTCGTCGCGGACAGTTGGTTTATACCCGACACCGTGCGAAGCGCCGTTTCTACTTTGCTTGTTACCCCGTCCTCCACGCTTTGCGCGCTTGCGCCGGGATAAACTACCGAAATACCCAACATCGGCAGTTTTATGTTGGGCAGCAGGTTTGTGGACATATCCAATGTTGCCAAAATGCCCACCGCCATCAGCACAATTACCAATACGCACACGGTTACCGAACGTTTGATTGAAGTTTTGATGAGTGAATTCATATACAACCTTCTCAGTCCCACATTGGGCAAAATGTTTTTTGAAAAATTTTCACATATATATTATACCACCAAACGCAACAAAGTCAATTTGTTTTGCGGAAGGGACAAAACGAAAAGGACGGCACAAACAACCTGCACCGTCCTGTATACAAAATGTTTTTAACTATTTACGCGTCCAATCATCATCACAGTATGTTTGGGTCAGATACTCTGCATTTTTTGAGGGATTGTCAAGCGTCAGATTTGTATTACCCGCTTTCCAACCCTCGGGATTTTCAAACGTAACGTTTTGCAAATTATCACAACCGTAAAAAGCATGATAGCCTATGTTTGTTATGCTAGCGGGAACTGTTATTTCTGTTAGGCTGTAGCAACCGAAGAAAGCATCATCACCTATGCTGTCAAGTTTGCTGTTTTTGCCGAAATTTACTGATACCAGATTGTCACAATCGTAGAAAGCGTATTCACCTATACTTGTTACACTATCGGGAATTGTTATCGATGTTAGAGAACAATTGAAAAAAGCCCAATCGCCAATGCTTATAACCGGCAATCCTTTGTATTGGGATAATATTTCAACATAATCCGATGTCGCATTTTGACCGTTTGACACATAATAACCTTGCCCGCTATCCAAAAGCGTATATACAACTCCTTTTAAGTTATCGTAACCGCATATAATACATTTACCGTCATCGCCGTAAATATGTGATTCGATATTGTTCCTGACATCGTGTTCGCAAGTGGAAGCATGCCAATGCTCGGAGTCGTTCCAAGTCCATACGTCAGAGAATGTATGAGAGTGACTGTCGGAAGTTAAATTCGGCGGCGTTACGCCATCTTTACAATAGTATATGGTGTATCTTCCCATTTGCAATGCAAGGACTCCGTTGTCTACGGTGCCGCTTTGATATTCTTCCTGTGTGCCGAAAATATCAATATACATTGTTATGTCGTTTCCATTTAGTTCGTAATTTCCGCTTTCGTCGCTTTCATTGCTCCAAGATCCGTTTTTAAGCGTGTAATATTGCGAATCGACCTTGGTGCTGTTAAGATACATGTAGTAAGTACCATTTATACCCGAACCCAAAAGCGGCAGCAATCTTACGCAAAGTCCAATCGTAATTACTATTACAACAACTGAAAAAAACACCAATCCTTTGTGCGCATAGAACCATTGCCCTATCTTTGAGCTGCCACTTGAAGGTTGTTTTGATCTCCGAATTTGATTATCGGCGGTTTGCGGAACAAATTTATTTACCAAAAACAGTGCCACACCTTGTAAAAAAGCAAACACCGCGGTAAGCGATATGTTTACCGCAGCAAAGTTTCCTATTACGTCCTCAAAGCCCTCTTCTTTTAGTTGTTTATTAACGATTGCTGCAAATACTATGTCAAATATCAAAACAACAATATACAGCAGATAGCAAACAATGTTGGCAATTTTCTTGGAGTAACCTTTTATATAAACGAAAATCAATATAATCAAATATAAGTCTGCCAATGCCGCCAATACGATAAAAACATATATAAGCGGATAAGCTTTCGTTGCCGATTCTTCCGAAAGAAGTCCGTACAGGTTGAAGTTTTCAATAAACAAACCGTCCCCTTGTATTACGTTGCTTGCGTAAAATGCCCACAGCAAAACCGCCCACAAACCGAAAAATACGACGGGCAAATATTGAAGTAATTTACGCCAATCGAAATCGAATGTTACGGCGGGTTTACGAGTATCGTCATATCTTTTATCAAAAAAACTATATCCGCAGTTGTTGCAGAATTTAATATTTTCTTTCAATTCGGCACCGCATTTGGGACATTTTTTGGGTGCTTGCGACGGCGTTCCGCATTCCAGACAGAAATTACCCTCAAATTCCGTCCCGCACTTTGCACACTTGTTCATTTGTATTCCTCCTGTTTCGAGTTTATTTTTTATTATAGTTAAATATAACTATATTGTCAACTCATTTTTGTATTAAACAATGTTAAAACTTGTTGTACAATGAGTTGAAAATAGGAGCAACAAAACTTATGGACGTAATAAAAAAACTCAACGAACTAAGATTGCAACAAGATATGAGCGTTTATCGTTTGGCTGAGCTTTCCGGCATAAATCAATCTACCCTTGCAAATACTTTTTCTCGCGGAACCGTACCGTCATTGAAAAATCTCGAACTTATATGTCAGGCTTTGGGAATGACGTTGGCACAGTTTTTTTCCGAGGATGAGCAAACATTTCATCTTTCTCAGCGTGAAGCGCGCTTACTTCGATTTTATCGTACGCTACCGGAAAACATAAAAAACGGCATCGATTGCGCTATTATCGGTGCAAGTGAAAAATAATATCAAAATATTAAACCCCGCGGACGCAAAAGTCGCGCGGGGTTTAACTATAAACAAGGAGGAACGAAATTTATCAGTCGATGAGAATGTTGTGATGAGACTGCTCGGGTTTTTCCTTGGGTACGGTTACGGTCAAAATACCGTTTTCGTACTTGGCTTTGATTTGCGTCTCGTCCACTTCGCCCATATAGTAGCTGCGGCTGTAACTTGTTGCGCGCTCGCGACGAAGGTACTTGCCGTCGTTTTCGCTTTCTTGCTTTTTGGCGGAAATGGTAACGTAGCCGTTTTCGAATTTGAGACTGATGTCCTTTTTTTCAAGACCGGGCATCTCTACGTCCATAACGTAGTTTTTGTCCGTTTCCTTGATGTCCGTCTTCATAAAGGTGCTGTCACTGTCCATGTAGAAGGGACGGAAAAAGTTTTCGAATGCCTCGTCAAATAGATCGTTGTTTCTGTGAGTTGTGATATAGTTTTTCATAGTTGTATCTCCTTTTAATGAATTTTTTGTCGGATTTGAAGAATTGGCAATCTTTGCGATTGTTTGTTAGCACTCTTTCCGTTCGACTGCTAACATTATACCACATTATATGTGTTTGTCAAGACTTTTTGCTAAAATTTTTGCAAAAATTTTTAAAAAATATACTTTCGGACAAAAAATAAGCAGAACAAAAGCCGTTTTTTTGGTTTTTTACGGCGCCGATATAAAAAATTTTGTCGCAAAACCGCGTTTGATTGCACCAAGCCAAAAAAATATAAGCGGTTTTTCGGTTGAATCGCGGCGGCAAAGCGATCTGTCAAACAGCGCGCGATAACCCTGTTTTGCAAAAAGCATTGCAACGCGTCGGGAAATATGATATACTGTTTTTATTACGCTTAAAAAGGTGAAACAATTGTTTTTGCACACAGTGACAACCGAATCCATACGGGAGGATCGCAAATGACAAACTTGTTGCTATCAAGTGGACTTCCCGATATTTTTTGGTTGCTTGTCGCCGTGATCGTGGCGGAAATCGTGATAATAATTTATATTATTTGTCACAATGCCAGACGGCGCAAAGCCAAACAGGACGACGATATTGACGGACAACCGCGCAAAAAACCGCGGTTTTGGGGCAATGTGTTTTTTGTCGTATCCATTGCGCTGTCTCTTTATCTGATGTACGGTTTCGCCAGCGGAAACGACCTCGGCAGTCAAAAAACCTTCAAGGAAGTGTTCGGCGACATAAACGTCAAATATTTTGTGTTGTCTTTATGCGCGCTGTGCGCCATGATTTTGTTGGACAGTCTGAAATATGTTGTTATAATGAGAGCAACTCGAATAAAAGCGGGGTTCGGCACGGCTTTATCCGTCAGCCTGTGGGGCAAATACTACGATAACATTACGCCTTTCAGCAGCGGCGGACAACCGATGCAGATTTACCACTTACACAAAAAAGGTATCGGCGGCGGAGAAAGTTCGGCAATTATTTTTATCAAATTTGCATTCAATATGACAATGTGGTTGACAATTTGTTTTTTCCTTATGCTGCTCAACCGCGATGTTTTGACGACGCGCGTAACCGACCTGACGCAACGTAATTTAATTTCGGTAGGAGGTTGGATAGGGTTTGCGGTAAACTGCGCGCTACCGCTGATGATTGTCAGCTGCGTTGTTTTTCCCAAAATGACTTGGGCAATTACACGTTTCGTACTGAAAGTAGGACACAAACTGAAAATAGTAAAGGACATCGACGGAAGAATGACGCGCGGCAAACAAGCCGTAAACGCCTTTGTCGCCGCATTTTTGTCTATGCTCAAACGCCCGCTTTACTCCATAGCTTTGATTTTGCTGTGCATAGCGGAGCCTTTCATATCCATGGCGCTGCCGTATTTTGTGGTTGTGGCGTTGGGCGGTCCGACGGTTGTGCCGAGCGCGGAATTGATGTTCGAAATAATGACGCTGAACGTATATGCGCAGATGAGCGCAATGATCGTTCCCACGCCGGGCAACAGCGGCGCGGTAGAAAGCGCTTTTATGTTTGCTTTGACGACGCTGAGCAGCGGCGCGTTGTTCTGGACCGTGTTCAGTTGGCGTTTTTTGAGCTATTACAGCTATATCCTGATAGGAATATTTATGACGGTGTTTCATCTTGTTACGCGAAATCGCCGACAACGCGCATAATTGTTCTGTGCCAAAACAGCAGAATTGAAAAAACTCCCTTGCAAGGGAGTTTTTTTTCAGCGTTTGTAACTGTTGACGCCACGTTCGAGACGTCGCAATCCGTCCGCCAGAACGTTGCACGGACATGCAACGTTGATTCTTATAAAGTTTTTGCCGTTGCCGCGATATTTGGCGCCGCAATTCAAATACAAACCCGTTGCGGCGCGAAGATGTTGGCAAAACGCCTCGGAGTCGTCCGTCACCGCCGAACAGTCCACCCAAAGCAAATAAGTCGCCTGTTGATTTACAAGTTTGAGCGACGGCAGACGTTCGGCAAGAAACGCAGCGGTATAGTTGCGGTTGCCGCTTATGTAGCGTCTCAATTCGTCCAACCATTCGCCGCCTTTTGTAAACGCAGCCACGGTGGATACGCACGCAAAACTGTTGGGTTCTGCCACTTCGTCGTAGTTGAGATGCCGCACGACTTTTTCATACAAAGACGCGTTGGGTACAACCACCGCCGCCGACTGCAATCCCGCGAGGTTGAACGCTTTGCTTGCGGAAATTGCCGTGACGGAAATATCCGCACAAACGGGTGACGCGGAGGCAAACGGGACATAGTTGACATCGGGTTCGGTGAGATCACAGTGAATTTCGTCGGAAATAACCCTTACCCCGTGCTTTGCGCACAATTCTCCCACACGGGCAAGCTCTTCTCTGCTCCACACGCGCCCTACGGGATTGTGCGGATTGCACAGTATCAAAAGCGACACGTTAGGCAAAGACAGCTTTTCTTCGAGATTTGCAAAATCGATTCGGTAACAATTGTCCGCGTAGCAAAGAGGACTTTCGACCACTTGTCTGCCGGTATTTTCTATTGAATGAAAAAATATATCATAGGCGGGAGTCATTACGCAAACGCCGTCGCCGCACGACGTTAAACTCTTGACGCAACTTGTGATTGCCGGCACAACTCCCGTAACGAAACACAGCCAATCTTTTGAAATTTGCCATTGGTGCCGCGTTGTCCACCAATTACATATGGCGTCAAACCATTGTTCGGAAACATTTTCATATCCGAATACACCGCGTTGCGCTTTGGCGGTTATAGCTTCAACAACACACGGAGCGGTGGCAAAATCCATATCCGCCACCCACATCGGCAGCTCGCTTTCGTCCACGTCCCATTTCAGAGAATCGGTATTGCGCCGATCTACTGTTTTGTCAAAATCCGTCATTTTTTCTCCGTTGTTATCACCGTGGTTTTGGCGGGATCTATATATCGTTCGTCGAGAGTCAACTCTCCGATCGATTCCGCAACGATACGTCCGCTGCTGGGATTGACTATACTGTCAACATGACCGGAGATGTCTGCGTCTACACTGCTGTACTCCATTGCTCGTGTGGTGTTGATCAGTTTGCAATTTACCAATTTGAGATTGTCCACATAGCAAAGCCCCTGCAAACTTTCCACCGTACAGTTGATCAACGTGACGTTGTGCGCATTCCATGCAAGATATTCGCCGGAAATAAAGCTGTCGTAGACCGTTACGTTAGAAGCATTCCAAAAGCTGTCCTTGCTAAGCAATTTGCTGTTGCGTATCGTTATGTACTCGGCGCTGTCAAAACAGTAATCTCCCGTCAAAACGAGATTTTCGCAGGAAATGCGCTTGCATCCCATCGCAAAATAATTGCCTTGTGCCGTAACGTTGCGCAACACGACGTCCGAACAGTTCCACAATGTTTCAGCCGCATTCGGCAATGTTATGTTGTCGAGAGTGAGATGACTTGTTCTGCGAAATGTTTTGGGAGCTTCTATCACGCAATTTTTGAAGGAGATGTTGTCGGTATACCACACTCCTGCGCGCGCCGTCTCGAAAAAAGTGCTGTCCGTCACCGTAACGTCGTTGCAATACCACAGCGGGTACTTCCATTTGAACAAGCAGGCGTCTACAATGAGATTACCGCTTTCTTTCAAAGGGGATTCGCCCGCGTCAAAAGTACATTCGCAAAAGTGTAAATCTTTGACCGCAAACATTGCGCGTTCACCCGTATAAAATTGTCGTGTAATTGTTTTCATTTGTCAAAAAGCCTTTGTCAGATAGTCTTCGATAAACCCTTGTATGTTTCCGTCCATTACATCCGCCACGTTGGCGTTTTCGAAGTTGGTGCGGTGATCCTTGACCAAAGTGTAAGGACAGAATACATAAGAACGAATTTGACTGCCCCATTCTATCTTTTTTATTTCACCTTTAATAGACGCGGCTTCTTCCATTTGCTCGCGTTCTTTTAGTTCGGCAAGTTTGCCGCGCAGCATATTCATGGCTTGTTCGCGATTTTGTATCTGACTGCGCTCGTTTTGGCAGGATACCACAATGCCCGTGGGAATATGCGTTATTCTTATGGCGCTTTCCGTCTTGTTTACGTGCTGTCCGCCCGCACCGCTGCTGCGATAGGTGTCAATTTTCAAATCCTTGTCGTCGATAACTATTTCCGTATCGGTATCCAATTCGGGCATCACTTCCAATGAAGCGAAACTTGTATGTCGGCGTTTGTTGGCGTCGAAGGGAGAAATACGCACCAATCTGTGCACGCCTTTTTCCGCTTTAAGATAGCCGTATGCGTTTGCCCCCTCCACTTTGAAAGTAACGGATTTTATACCGGCTTCCTCGCCTTCAAGATAGTCCAATACGGTCAACTTGTACCCGCGCCGCTCGCAATAGCGAGTATACATTCGGTACAACATTTGAACCCAATCCTGCGCCTCGGTTCCGCCAGCACCCGCATGCAGCGTCAGAATGGCATTGTTTGAGTCAAATTTGCCGGAAAGCAACGTTTCTACATGCATTTCGTTGACGGCAGAGTCTATTGCGGATAGTTCTTCCGCGGTTTCCGCAAGCATCGCCTCGTCTCCGTCGCACAATTCCAAAAGATCGCTTACGTCCGAAAGCCGTTTGCACAACTTTTCGTAAGAAGCAATTTTGTCCTCGATATTTTTGGCGCGCTGACTGACCTGCTGAGCGTTTTTCACGTCTCCCCAAAAATCCGGTTTGTGCTGTTGTTCCGCAAGCGAAGCCAATTCCTCGCGCAACTTGGGCAAATTGAGACTCTCTCCGATACCCGTCAATTTGGAATTGAGTTCCTTGATATTCAGTTTCAGTTCGTCTATTTGTATCATATTATTTGCGATTGTTGTTTACTTCGGAAATTTTTTGCAATTCCTTGTCCGACTTGCGTTGCCGACGCTTCATCGCGTAAATTTCCTGTTTGGTCATAGGTTTGTCGTTTTCCTGTTCGTCGCCATCTTGCGGCGCTTGCTGCTGTTTTGCCAAATCCTTGGCATAGCAACAGTTTTTGTACTTTTTGCCGCTCCCGCAGGGACACGGACCGTTGAGTTTTTTCTCTGAATTTATGTTTTCGCGATTTTCTATCGCCTCGGGACGTATGCGGTAACGCATCAACCTGCGCAAAGCCTGAATTTTGATTTGTTCGTTGAGCGTTTCAAACATATCGAACGCTTCCTTTTTGTAAACGGAAAGCGGATCGTGCTGACCTATCGCCTGCAATCCCACGCCCTTACGCAAGTCGTCCAGAGCGTCGATATGGTCCATCCACAGCGAATCGAGACTGCGCAACAGCATGTCACGCTCCAACTGATGATAAACCAAAGCGCCGCGCTCGCCCGCTTCGTTAAGCCTGTCGTTGAAAAACTTTGTCAAACGGTCGGCAAGTTTGTCGCAAACATAACGCGCGCTTACCAAATCGTCTTTTGTAACCAATTCGGCGCCGTCTTCGTTTATAAAGAATCCGTTCAGTACTTTATTGACCTTTTCCAAGTCCCATTCGGCGACGTTTTCGTTGCTGTCGCACGCCTCCGCCAATGCGTAACGCGCATAGTCGGGAACCATTTTGAGAATATCTTCGTGAACGTCGTCGTTGTCCATTATGCGGTCGCGTTCGCCGTATATAATCTTGCGCTGGCGATTGTTGACGTCGTCATACTGCAAGACATTTTTGCGCGCGGAGAAATGCATACCCTCTATACGTTTTTGCGCGCTTTCCACAATGCGCGTTATCATACGCGACTCAATTGGCAAGTCGTCGCCCATTTTCATAAAGGTCATTACCCGTTGCAAAGTGTCGCCGCCGAAAATTCGAATCATATCATCCTCTGCCGACACAAAAAACATACTTGCGCCGGGGTCTCCCTGACGTCCGGCACGCCCGCGCAACTGATCGTCTATACGACGAGCCTCGTGACGTTCGGTACCTATGACAAACAAACCGCCCGCGTCCAAAACTTTTTGTCTGTTCTGTTTGAACTCCTCGGCATATTTGTCATAAATTTCACGGTAAATCCTTTGACATTCCGCCGCAAACGCGTCTTCCGCGGAATCTCCGAGTGCAAGCTCCAACGCTTCGCGTACCTTTTGTTCCGCTATCGCTCCGTCTTTTTCCGTTTGACGGTAGCGTTGTTTCATAACTCGGCGAAATTCCTCTTTTGCCAACGGCAACGGATCGCCGCCGCCCAACAGTATATCCGTACCGCGCCCCGCCATATTGGTGGCAATTGTTATATTGCCAGGCATACCTGCCTTGGCAATGGCAAGCGCTTCCTTTTCTTCATCCGACTTTGCATTCAACAAAGTTACCACTTCTTTGTTTGTTACGCCCATATCTTTGAGCCTGCGCGCAAGGGCTATGCTCTTTTCCACGCTGGTAGTACCGACAAGCACGGGTTGACCATGTTCATGACATTCTTTGATTTTGTTTACTATGGCTTTAAGTTTTGCCTCGGTAGTTCTGTAAAATTGATCTTCGTAGTCAATACGGATTACCGGTCGGTTGGTGGGAATAACCACAACGTCGACGTTGTAGATAGTGTTAAATTCTTTTTCCTCCGTCTTGGCGGTACCCGTCATTCCGCTCATCTTGTGATAAAGACGGAAATAATTTTGCAAAGTTATGGTCGCGACGGTTTTATCTTCCGACTGAATGGTAACGTTTTCCTTTGCCTCTATCGCCTGATGCAATCCGTTACTGAAACGTCTGCCCTCCATTTTACGTCCGGTAAAGTTGTCGACAATGATAACTTTCCCCTTTTCCACAATATAATCGACGCTTTTTTTCATCAAAGCGTGCGCGCGTAAAGCGTTGTTTATATAATGGTTTATCTCGGAATTTTCCGGCGAAGACAGATTTTCCACTTTGTAATACAGTTCCGCCTTTTTAACACCACGATCCGTCAGTCGCACGCTGTTGTTTTTTTCATCCACAACGTAGTCGCCGTTGGGCTTTTCGTCGGAGGAACTTTTACCCAAGCGCGCAAAAGGACCGCTATCTTCTCCTTCGATGTTCCCCTCCGTGTCAACGTTGGTAGACTTTTGCAATCTGATGACAAAGTCGCGTGCGCGAATATATTCGCCTCCCGGCTTGTCGCCCCTGCCGGAAATGATAAGCGGAGTACGCGCCTCGTCTATCAAAATACTGTCCACCTCGTCAATTATGACAAAGTTTAACCCGCGTTGTACGCGCTGCGAACGGGAAGTGACCATGTTGTCGCGCAAATAGTCGAAACCGAATTCGCTGTTGGTGCCGTATGTTATGTCCGCACGATAGGCATTGTATTTATCCTCGAAAGATTGTTGACTCAGAGTTACGCCGACCGTCAATCCCAAAAAACGGAACACCTGCCCCATCCACTCCATATCGCGCTTGGCAAGATATTCGTTGACGGTAACTATGTGAACTCCGTTTCCCGTCAGTGCGTTGAGGTATGCGGGAAGCGTTTCCGTAAGCGTTTTGCCTTCGCCCGTCGCCATTTGGCAAATACGACCTTGGTGCAGAGCGATTCCGCCCATTACCTGCACGTCGAAATGCCGTTGTCCCAAAGTGCGGCGCGCCGCCTCGCGGCATATTGCATAAGCGTCCGGGAGCAAATCGTCCAACGAGGTTCCGCCGTTGTATCTGTCTTTCAGAATTTGCGTTTGCCCCGCAAGTTCCGCGTCTGTCATTACGGAATAATATTTTTCTTTTTCGTTGACCTGCTTACCTATTTTTTTGAGCTTTTTCAACGCTCCGGCATTTGCCCTGCCGTAATTTTCTTTCATATTTCACTCCTGTTGATTTTCGTAATCGAAGTTTTCTTTACGCGAAGCGACCGTAAGCGCCACAACCGACTGTGCTCCGTGATTTTTTAACACTTTGGCACATTCGTTTATCGTTGCGCCCGTTGTTTTGACATCGTCGATAAGCAATACTTTTTTGCCTTTGACATCCGATTTTGGAGCAAGACGGTAACTGCCGACCAAATTGGTTTTTCTGTCCGTTTTGGACAATTTTTCCTGCGGTTCGGTCTCTCTTATTTTTACTATCGTTTCGCACAATAAATTTTCACATTCAAGTATATCACAAAAGGCTTCCGCAAGCAACTGCGCTTGATTGTAACGACGCTTTTTCAGTGAATTGCGTGAAATGGGCGCAAAAGTCACCAAATCATATTGCAACTGTTCTCGCCGAGCCGCAAATACCAAATAGCGCGCAAACACTTCCGCATACGCACCGCAATTGTTGAACTTCATATCGAGAATAGCGTCACGTACGGCGCCGTCATAACAAAATGGCGAATATGCTCTGTCGAAGTACGTTTTGTCAAACGAACAATTTCCGCAATAATCTTCTTCTCCGTCCAATGCTACGCCGCACCGCTTGCACGTTTTGCCGTTGTTGAACGTGACGCGTTTGAGACATTCGGGACAAAATCCGAGTTCGTCGAATACATCTCTGCCGCAAATCATACAGCGAAAATCTACGGGAGCGAACAATTGCGTAAGTCGCCGTTTTATTTTACAGATTCTATTCTTCATCCTCATCCTGCGAAGCCGACACCGAACCGAAAAATCGGCGATATACTTCGTTTTCTTCCCTTAAAAACCTACACAAATTGGTAGTACGCGCCGCGACGTAATTGTTGTGAACCATCAAGGCGAGAATCTTTTTGCTTCCCACCAAAACCACCGCGCGTTTTGCACGCGTGATCGCGGTATAAAGCAGATTTTTGTTGATTATCGTGGGCGGACCGCTGACAAGAGGAACAACCACAACTTCGAATTCGCTTCCCTGACTTTTGTGTATTGTGATTGCATAAGCAAGTTGTAGATCGGTTAGTTGCTGTTCGTTGTACGTGGCGAGTCGATTGTCGTCAAACTGAACTTCGAGTATACCGTTGGCTCGATCTATTCGGCGTACAAAACCTATATCGCCGTTGAATACTCCCTGACCGTCCGTTATTGTACCCTCCGCATTGAAGCGCACATAAGGAAGTTCGTAGTTGTTTACCGTTTGCATAACTCTGTCGCCTTCGCGCAAAACGTTCCTGCCGACATTTAATTCGTTTTTGCCGAAAATACGGGGATTTAACGTTTGTTGAAGACGCAAATTGAGATTTTCCACGCCGGCAACGCCGCTTTTCAATGCCCCCAACACTTGAATTTCGGATGACGGCAATCCCGTAAACTTGGGCAACCTGGCGGAAACCAAATCCACTACCGTATCCGACACCTGTTGAAAATCGTTGTAATTCATCACGAAAAAATCGCGACTTTTGTTGTTGATTTCCGGCATCTTGCCCTTGTTGATAAGATGCGCGTTGGTAACTATCAAACTGTCCTCTGATTGACGGTATATATGCGTCAGATAGCGTATTTCGATAACTCCGCTTCGAATTATATCCGCAAGGACGTTTCCCGCACCTACGCTCGGAAGTTGATCTTTGTCCCCGACCAACACCAGACGAGTACCGTTTTCGAGGGCGGAAAGCAAACTGTGCATCACCGAAACATCCACCATGGAAAGCTCGTCCACTATAACAACATCGCATGGAAGGGTATTCATACGATTGTATTTGAATTGCAATCTGTCTCCGTGTACTTCGAATCCCAACAAGCGGTGGATTGTCTTGGCGTCGCTGCCCGTGGATTGAGCAAGACGTTTCGCCGCTCTTCCCGTAGGCGCACAAAACTCTATGCGCATTCCGTGGGAGGATAAAATTTCCGCAATACACTTTATAATCGTGGTTTTGCCCGTTCCCGGACCGCCCGTAATAACCGTAACTCCGTTTATAAGCGCAGACTTGACCGCACCCAGCTGTCCCGCATGAAAAGAGATGTCGTTCACCTTTTCAAATTGTGTTATAAGACTGTCGGCATCCACCAGAACTCTGCGTGCGTCACGGTTTAACGCAATCAGGCGAGCCGCGATTGCTTTTTCCAATTTGTAGTATTTTACAAGAGAAATGCACCGCTGACCTTCCACATCAAAAGTTTTTACGGTGGGTTCCAAAACAAGCTTTGTAACGGTATCCTCAACCAATTGTCCGTATTGGGATAAATCCACTTCCAACAAATTCGAACAACAGGAAATCAAATCTTCGAAAAGCAGATAGGTATTGCCTTGTTTTTCCGCCGCTTCTTTCAGCTCGTAAACGATGGCGGCACGAACGCGAAACTCGCTTATCGCCTCTATACCCATGCTTTGCGCAATCTTGTCGGCGGTTAAAAAACCCACTCCGTCTATGTCGTCTATCAAACGGTAAGGATTTGCAAGCACCAGCGATTTTGTTTCGGATTTGTAAATATTGTAAATTTTGACGGCAAGGTTTACCGTTATACCGTAGCTCTGCAAAAACATTATCTGTTCCTGCATTTGTTTAAGTTCCGCCACGGCATTGGCAATATCCATCGCCTTCTTTTGCGAAATACCTTTGACTTTGGTGAGCAACATGGGATTGTGCTCGATAACGCCGAAAGTATCGTTTCCGAACATATTGTAAATATTGTTGGCAGTTACCTCGCCCACGCCTTTGATCAGTCCGCTTCCGAGGTATTTGATAATGCCCGCTTTGGAAGTGGGATCGCACACCGTGTAACTTTCAACCGCAAGCTGCTCTCCGTATCTGCTGTGTACCGAAACCTTGCCCGTGGCATTTAATACCGCCCCCACCGAAAGCGTGGGGAAAGTGCCGACGCAAGTCAAATCTTCGCCGTCGGTGGTTTCCAGATTAAGTACGGTGTATCCGTTTTCTTCGTTTCGGAATACGATTGCCGAAACGGTGCCTTTTACAGTAAGTTCCAAGTTTACTCCCGATTCAGATATTTTTTGAGATCGTCTACCTTATCCAATTGTTCCCAAACAAATTCGTTTCTGCCGAAATGACCGTAGCATGCCGTTGCTTTATAAATGGGACGTTGCAGCTGAAAACGATCTATTATGGCGCGGGGACGAAGATCGAACTCTTCGGAAATTATTTCAGCCAGCGCCGAATCGGACACTTTGCCTGTGCCGAAAGTGTTTACGTCGATACTTACCGGCTTGCTGCGACCGATTGCATAGCTGACTTGCAACTGAATTTTTTGCGCCAATCCTGCCGCGACTATATTTTTGCAAATATAACGCGACATATATGTTGCCGAACGGTCCACTTTTGTAGCGTCTTTGCCCGAGAAAGCTCCGCCGCCGTGGGCACAATATCCGCCATAGGTATCCACGATTATTTTGCGCCCCGTAAGACCGCTGTCCGCAGCAGGACCGCCGATTTCAAATCGGCCCGTCGGATTTATATAATATTTGGTTTCTTCATCTAACAGTTCGAGCGGCACCACTTCGCGTATAACGCGATTTATCATATCGCGGGCGATAGTTGCACTGTCCACATTGGAACCGTGTTGCGTGGATAGCACGATCGTATCTACGCGGTATGGCTTGCCATATTCGTCATACTCTATAGTAACCTGGCACTTGCCGTCCGGGCGCAGATAATCGATTTCACCGGATTTGCGCACTTCGGCGAGCCTGCGGCTTATTTTTTGAGCCAAAGTTATTGCCATGGGCATATATTCCGGCGTTTCATCACAGGCATAGCCGAACATCATACCTTGATCGCCCGCTCCGTATAGGTCGAGGATTTCTCCGCGATCGCGATACTCGTCGGAACGATCCACACCGAGAGCTATATCCGGCGATTGCTTGTCGAGAGAAATGATGACTCCGCAACTGTCGGCGTCGAAACCGAATTTTGCGCGCGTATAGCCGATCTCTCGCACCGTGTCGCGCACGATCTTTACATAGTCTACCACAGCGGTTGTGGTAATCTGCCCCATAACGAATACCGTACCCGTACATACTACCGTTTCGCATGCGACGCGCGCGTCGGGGTCCAACGTAAGTATAGCGTCCAATATCGCATCGGAAATTTGGTCGCACATCTTGTCGGGATGCCCCTCCGTCACGCTTTCGGAAGTGAAAAATCTGTGTTTGTTGTTTTTCATACGTTCTCCTTTGTTACCTATCGCATAACGAGCCGATAAAAAAGCGCCTTGTATGTGACAAGACGCGCAAATGCTCTTTCGCGGTCCCATCTTTCGATTTTCATCGCGGAATTTAGCACCTAACAATATTTTAGGTTGCTGTGACTTCACAGAGTCCGTCTCTCCGTCACTCTCGATAGGTTATGATTATTTTACCACCGCTTAGCCTTATTGTCAAGAATATATTGTGCTTACGCAAAACCTCGATAAAATAAATACAAAGAAAAACTTAAATAAATAAACCTCGCCGTCTTTACAAATTTAATTAATCTCTCTATTTCTCTTTTTGCTGTCAATGTCCGTAAATCTCGGATTTTAGACCTATTTGAAATTACACCATTCTCAAACAATCGTTCCGCCCGATAAAGGCGACTACACGTTTTAGACCTATTTGAAATTACACCATTCTCAAACTTCTCGCAGTAGACCTCGCCGTCTTTGCGGGTTTTAGACCTATTTGAAATTACACCATTCTCAAACCGTCTCCGAGAGTTCGGGATCGCGTGTGAGGTTTTAGACCTATTTGAAATTACACCATTCTCAAACTTTTGCTATTTCTACTATAAACATAATAAAGTTTTAGACCTATTTGAAATTACACCATTCTCAAACCGCGTTCGCCCTCTGATATTCGGCATCTATGTTTTAGACCTATTTGAAATTACACCATTCTCAAACTCATAGGTTTAACTTTGTCACAAGCCGATTGTTTTAGACCTATTTGAAATTACACCATTCTCAAACGTTAGTTGCTCTTTTGTCTGTATTGCTGGTGTTTTAGACCTATTTGAAATTACACCATTCTCAAACGACTGCGGAAAAGATTGCCGTCGTAAACTTGGTTTTAGACCTATTTGAAATTACACCATTCTCAAACAATGCCCTTACCGGTCAAAAATCACCGCAAGTTTTAGACCTATTTGAAATTACACCATTCTCAAACCTATTCTTGTGCGATATACTAATTCTGCACGTTTTAGACCTATTTGAAATTACACCATTCTCAAACCGTGTTTGTCCGCGGCTTGATAGGTTGACAAGTTTTAGACCTATTTGAAATTACACCATTCTCAAACTAGTAGTCCGCGGGGTAGTCGATCGCAAGTGTTTTAGACCTATTTGAAATTACACCATTCTCAAACGGCTGTTCTTTTCGTCGATTTTCTATTTTAGTTTTAGACCTATTTGAAATTACACCATTCTCAAACTGTGGGTATATATTATGTATTTATATTTATGTTTTAGACCTATTTGAAATTACACCATTCTCAAACCGTGGGTATATATTATGTATTTATATTTATGTTTTAGACCTATTTGAAATTACACCATTCTCAAACCGGGTTGGTTGTATGTGCTAAATCTCATTTGTTTTAGACCTATTTGAAATTACACCATTCTCAAACAGCGACGAAATCAACCCCACCTTTGAACAGGTTTTAGACCTATTTGAAATTACACCATTCTCAAACTTCCCTTAAAAGTTTTCTTAACAGCGTACTGGTTTTAGACCTATTTGAAATTACACCATTCTCAAACGCGGTGCTCGTGCTCCTCTATGCAAAGTGCGTTTTAGACCTATTTGAAATTACACCATTCTCAAACAGACAGCAGTGATAGCAGATACAGTAGACAGTTTTAGACCTATTTGAAATTACACCATTCTCAAACTCGAAGTCGTCTAAGTCTTAGCTTTTGTCTGTTTTAGACCTATTTGAAATTACACCATTCTCAAACAACTGTTTTTTTACAAATTTTTATAAATTTGTTTTAGACCTATTTGAAATTACACCATTCTCAAACGTTCAGGTGTCTTTTTTTGATTTTCCGAAGGTTTTAGACCTATTTGAAATTACACCATTCTCAAACGATAAGTTCATTCACTCACCGCCTTGTTTAGTTTTAGACCTATTTGAAATTACACCATTCTCAAACTCATATAGCGTTTGCCGTCTATGATTTCGAGTTTTAGACCTATTTGAAATTACACCATTCTCAAACCAGAATCATCAAAAGGAGACCACTCACCCGGTTTTAGACCTATTTGAAATTACACCATTCTCAAACCAGACGACGCAGCACACCCGGCAATTGAAAGTTTTAGACCTATTTGAAATTACACCATTCTCAAACCTTGCTGAATTCTTGTGCTGGGAAGTACACGTTTTAGACCTATTTGAAATTACACCATTCTCAAACACAAGCAGTGGCGGAACAGCAGCAGGAAGGTTTTAGACCTATTTGAAATTACACCATTCTCAAACACGTACGAACATTTTGTTCATAAAGCCGTAGTTTTAGACCTATTTGAAATTACACCATTCTCAAACGGATGGGGAAAATTTTGTATTGTTTCAAAAGTTTTAGACCTATTTGAAATTACACCATTCTCAAACTTCGGGACACCATACAACTACAACATATACGTTTTAGACCTATTTGAAATTACACCATTCTCAAACTGCGTCAACAGTGCCCTCTACATAGTCGCCGTTTTAGACCTATTTGAAATTACACCATTCTCAAACTTATCGATACTGTTTGTGGCAATGACAGCGGTTTTAGACCTATTTGAAATTACACCATTCTCAAACAGTCAACACGTTGAGCAGATTACAGACGGAGTTTTAGACCTATTTGAAATTACACCATTCTCAAACTAGAGCTGCAAAGACAAGACTTTTTGTATTGTTTTAGACCTATTTGAAATTACACCATTCTCAAACATACCGCGTGTGGATTGGGTTTCAAAATTCGTTTTAGACCTATTTGAAATTACACCATTCTCAAACTAAATATCTTTGTAATTCCGTTTTTACATCGTTTTAGACCTATTTGAAATTACACCATTCTCAAACTAGCCTCCGTCTACACTCAGCTGTATTTTGGTTTTAGACCTATTTGAAATTACACCATTCTCAAACAGCTCTTTGTTCAACTCTTCCACTTTCGACGTTTTAGACCTATTTGAAATTACACCATTCTCAAACTTTGGCGTTGGCAAGAGTGCTTCCACTTGCGTTTTAGACCTATTTGAAATTACACCATTCTCAAACCTCAAATTTGAAAATTTTTACGATTACCGGTCGCATTAATTTAAATAGGCAAGATAATTATATATCAAACTAACAAAAAAATAAAGTGATTAGCCAAAACTATTTGTTTGTGGGAAAAAATTCACACAAATCGCTGTCGCACACAAGTACTCGTTCACCTGGAATAACATTTTTGAAAAAACTTTCGATACAAAGCAAGCAGATGCCACAATCTACACAATGTACAAAAAATCCGTGTAATTCATCTTCGGTGAGATAGCTACGTAGATTGACGCAAATCAATAATTTCGTCGGCGTAAGACGGCTAATTAGGGTAACATAGTCCGCTAATCGCTCTATAATGTTTTGCGCCTCATCTAAAAAGGCAACAGAAATAATTTTTGCAATTTGAGAAAACTCCACTTCTCCAATACTTGTGGGGTAATCTATGTCTTCGCAAAGCAAATGAACATATTTGTCGAGTGCCGATATGATTTCGTGAGTCGCTACTGTGTGATTTTCATCAAAAGCAAGTTTTTTTATTTGATCTTGCAACAAATTGGTTGCCTTTTTGTCGGTTAAACTGACAGAGAAAAAGTCGCAAACAAAAACAGCAAGTTTGGCGATGTCCACGGATCTGCCGTTGTCGTAAAGTCTCCACGTCCCCTCCTCACCTTTGGCTTGGCGAAACAAACTTTCCGCAAGGCGCACAAATTGATGAGGATTTTCACATACGAGCGTCCAAACATCGCTGATGTAAAAATCTATTTCGTTTTCTAAATCATAGTTTGCAAGTTTCATATCAACAAAAATTTATCGGTGGAATCCACCACTTCACTGCGGCTTTCCCCTGCAAGATACACAATATCCGCAAATTGCTTTTCGGTTATGACCATCACTTGTACCACCCCTTTGGCAGGTACATTGCTCTGCAAGTGCGCTTGTACCAAACGAATAGTGGATCCGTTGAGCGCAAGTTTGGCATAGACGGATTTTTGCATCATCACAAAACCCTCTCTCACCAGAAAATTGTGAAACTGTCTGTATGCCTTTTGATCAGACGAAGTTTCTGTTGGCAAATCGAAAAATACAATCAATCTCATAAATCTAAAACTCATAATGAATAAAACTGCAAATTTTTGCTGTCGCCTTCAATAGCCGCAATGATATCTTTGACATAGAGTGACAGCGCATTGTTGACGCTGTATCTTTTGCCACTATACACGATCTCTCTGTTGAGCAGTTGTTGCAAAATATGCTTGTGTTCCTTGGAAAAGACTTCGCCTTCCAAATGCAGTACTTCCCTATCCACTAACGGACGGAACGGCTCCATCAAATCGCAACTCAAATTGAAATGGTTAAACTCATTGCAATGATTTAATCCAAGATTTGTCAGATATCCGTTGGCAACCACTTCGCGATTGAATGCGGATAACAACAAACTATACCCGTAGTCCAAAGCCGAATTAACAAAGCTCGGATCTCTCCTGCTGAAATCCATTCCGAAAAGAGCATTGAAATATACTTTGGCGGCGTGTCCCTCACGGTTGGTTGGATCGCCCGGTTGTAGCTGTACCATGTAGTCTATCAGCATTTGCGCCCGCTCAGTATGATTTAGCTCTTTTAGCAAAGTCATCTGCTGAAAAATCTTGTGGCGAATGATGTGCGTCCACACATGCTCTTTGTTTTGTTCAGTCCAGACAATTTGTTTGCGAATACACCCACTGGCATCATAACGCAACGAGGATGGTGACAATTCAAAACACGGATTGTGCTTTTCGTCGCAAAATATCACCTTGATCTTGCGACGGGTCAATTCGCACATTAGACTTGCCGTGACAGCAACTGCCGGCGTTTCAATGATCAACACGGAAATTTCCGAAAGGTGAATTTTGACGGTCTTTTCACCGCGGCATACAAGGTAATCCAACCGATGCTCCAATTTGCATCGGTTGGTCACCGTGACAATGCGCCAACTCATTTGTTGGATGACCCCTTGTCAAAATCGACAAGCGGGATTTGCTGTTCAAAAACACCCGTGACCGAGCGATAAACGATTTTTATGTTGCGTAGACAGTCCAAGTCAAATGTGCTTGATGTCAAAATGGTACCGCACCTTTTGCCCGCAGTTTTATCAATAACTGTGAGGTCTGCATTCAAACTGTTACACTGCAAAACTTTTGTAATTTCCGCAAGAGCAATGCATTGATCTGTCAAAGACAAGTCAAGGAATTTTTCTCGCAAATCAATCAATTTGTTACCGAAACTAACCAAACTCGAAGCGCCGCTGTACTTGTCCGAAAGCAATGTGGAAACAAACAAATCGTACATAGCACGATTGAGTTGGGCGTTTATTCCGTCGCGTTCGTTCAACACAAAACGAATGTCCATTTTTTCCGCCTTTTTCTTATCTTCCAGCACATTGTATATTTTTTTAAGATAGCGTTCGACATCCGTGGGTTGCGTATTTTGTTGCGCCAAACGCCAAATAATCCGCTCGCCCGTCATTCCGGAAAGAGCCAGCAATGTTTTGTCAAAGCGGAAAAATGTACCGATTTTTATTTTGGGGATAAGCACGATCGGTTCATTCAAACCGGAATTGCGGCAATATTCTGTGCGCGCGGCATCACTTTCCAACTGTGCGGCATACCGTGCCGTAACACCGAGTAACCGATATTTTTCCACCCTATTAACACCCTTCTTCGTCGATTTTTCTGCGGTGTACTTTACCAACATAAAATACACTCTGCTCTCCGAATCATATCCTCCATACTTTTCCGTATCCGACATACGGCTAAATTTTTCATTGTCGGATAAAGCTCCTTTGAGCGGTACAAGGTCTTTACCTTTTGAATAAACGGTGGCGTCGAACAATGCTCCGCTTTTTACATAACTTTCGGCTGTATATAACGGCGTGTTGCTGTGCATGACTTTGGCTACCTGTGCGATGGTTCCATCTTTACCGGCGATCCAAGCGTAGGCGCGATCCGATCCCACATTGTAGTCGTAGATATTGGCGTCCGACGGTCCGCGGTCGACGCCTTCTCGCATAAATTGTGCGTTGTGACCGTAACGCGTGTTGTACACATTGCCGACTACAATATTCAAATAGGCGTCTTTGGCATGGTGCAAATCGTTGAGTTCACGGCATTTGACAAATTGCGGAACGCGCTTTGTGTCGATCTCTCCCGTCACGGGATCGACGGAAGGCACGTCGATTTGCTTTGCGCGAAATTCGCTGACCAACGTCGCCTTGGAATAGACCACTTCAGTGTTTGGAAACAACGATTTCAACAACTTGATGGTTTCCTTGGTGCTTTGTCTTGTTTCCACCAATTGTTTGTTGATAAATGCCATGATTTCCTCGTCGGTCAATGGGGTTTTTCGAGTCAGACGATAAAATTTTTCGGCAGTCATAAGTCCTTGCATACGCAACGATGTCCAAAACGGAAGCATCTTGTCCTGAATTTCTTTACGGACGGGAAATTCGTCGGTTTTGTTCGAATTGATCTGCCTTGCAGTAAGTACCAGATTGTTCAAGATACTGTCGTCTTTGACTTTGCTACGCGGATAAATATGGTCGTGATCGTAGTTTTGCGACAATCGGTTATAATCGATGCGCTCACCGGTATAAATATCCTTTCCGTTTTGCAAGAAGTACAAAAAAAGATTTGTTTTGTTGAGTTGGCGCGGATTGGCTTCCATTTCTTCCAATTTATCTTTTACGTCATCGTCCGGGACAAAAAGCGACTTTGCTTCGCCAAACAGCCGCTCGCGCAGTTGAATAAAACGCGATTTACTAAGTTTTCTTTCTTCGAGATCCTTTTCTTTGTCACTCTTTTTGTCCCGTGCCACTTCGACAAAAATTTTCTTGGGATCGCTTCCCAGCAAAGAACGCAATTCCTTGACAACGTTCAACGCCTGCCGAATTTGCTTTTTTACGACAGGGGAGCAATATAGCTCATCCACAAGACCGTAACCGGATCTTTCGTTTGCCGAAAGACGTTCGAAATAATTTTTGAAGCCGTATTTGTTGTACACCTCTTCGAAGTTGTATTTTGTTGAACGCATGGCGTCGATTACGCTAAACGAATCCACTTCTCCCGTGTCGGGATTTATTCCTACGCGCATAGTAAGAAATTTAGCGGAACATCTGCCCCAGCCTTTGACTGTAAGCCCGACAATGGCTTTGATCTGCTGTTCGGTCAAAAAATCATAAGTTTTTTTCAAATGTTTGCGCAAACGTTCTTTTTCGTCGGAACAGACGGTCATATCGAAAATTATTTTTTCCACCTGCTCACGGTATTTTTCCACGCGATCGGCGCCGCCGAGAATTTTTGCAAATTGATAATATGTGCGGCGACCGGTTGTGGCATCGTCGTTGAATCCCGCCAAATCAATTTCTTCATCCGATATCAAATTGTTGTCTCGCAACCACTGTCTGAGCAATTTTGCAGTAAGTTTACTCGCCCCCATCTGGGCAAAGTAGGTTGAAAGCATCTCTTTTTGCTCTGCCGTCAACGGTTCTCGATTGACTCTGATGTTGGCGGCTGTGTTCAAAAAAACATACTCTTCGTAAAGCAAACTGCAACGGGGTAGGACTTTTTCGCCCTCCACATAAGGACAATCCAAGGTCAGTCTTTGCACAAAATTTCTTTCCGTGCGGTCCAAGTCAACTTTCGACTCCAAATTCCACGGCAGAATTTTGCCGTCCGCCTTGCGTACAAGCCAATATTTGCCACTGTGATTGTTTGTGGGACCGACAAAATACGGTATGCGAAACACCAAAATTTTGCGGATTTTTTCGGCATTATCTATACCGTTTTCATCACACTGATTCAAAAATGCAAATTTGGGATATTTGTGAACGTTGTTCAAAATAGCACACAACTCCATTTCATTTAGCTGATAGGGAATTGTGGCATTGCTTTTACTGACTTGTCTGGGTAAAAACGTGCCGTTTTCCAATTCGTTCAAAATATAGCGGATGTCCTCATCGTCGTGTTGTTCGGATATCGGTTGGAGAACTTCCTTGACATACTTGCGGAAATCGTCAAACGATGTGAGCTTGCTGACCGTATATTTTTTCTTCGCATTTGAATCGTGTTTGCCGAATCTTGCCGTACCGCTATACGCCGTGTAGTTACACTTACCCGCAGGGGCGGATTTGAACATGTCGTCGTAGTCTTTTTGCACGCCGTATCGCCGCAAAACTTTTTTTAACAATGCAAGATCCTTGTTGTGTTTGTCGTACTTGGCAACCATTGCCTCCGACAAAGTGGCGTGTTCGCCCAAAAGTTTTTTGAGCTGTGCGTAGTCGTAAAGCAACTTTGCATTTTCTATCAAAACAAAATCATCATTGAATATTTCGCGGAATTTTTCCTCCTGAGAATCCCAATCACAATCCAAGGACAAAGATTCCTTTTCGTCAACGTTATCATCAACATTGCAGGGCAAATCTTTAACCTTGACGGTATTGCCTGCGATAAGTTTTAATACAGCGCACAATTGCTTATTGTTTTTGACGCCGAAACATTCGATATATTGTTCACTGCGCGCTTTCTTTCCGCAATTGAGCGTTACGAGCAGGAGTTTGAAATCGTTGATACGATTGCCGCACAACTGCTCGCAATCGTGTTCGGACAAATATTCGTTGATGGTATCGAGCGACACCGAAATATCATCTATCGCAGCCATTCCGCCTTCCACAAGAAAGTGTCCGCGATTTTTGATGATGTGATGCAACGCAAGATAAACCAAGCGCGGGTCCGGATCTACTTCCTCCGTCATTGCCTTGCGCAAATGATACACCGTTTTGTATTTGCGATGAAAATCCCTGTCGTTGAAGTTGCTATCGTTAAACAACGAAAACCAAGTGTTTTCCCGCTTGTCTCCGTCATACAAATTGCTGTCCGCCAATCTCGCGAAAAAATTTGGGTCAATGTCATTTATAACGGGCGCAAAAATTTCTCTCAACAAATGCAACCGCTGCTTACGCCGTTGGAGCCTGCGGCGTGCCGCACGAAAAAGTCGCCTTTCTTTGGCAGACTGTGCCGTGTCGAAAAGACGCACGCCCCAAAGATTTTTGTTGTTGACGCGCAACAGTTTGTAGTTGGTATCGGTTACCGCCCAACCGACGGAATCCGTACCCATATCCAAGCCTATGTAGTATTCGCCGAAATTTTTAAAAATTTTTTCTTTCATGTATTGACTCCATTTTTGTTTTGTGCTAATATAATCTTACCTATTTGGATTACACCAGTTCAAATAAAGATTTATCCAAACCGCTGCATTTGGCAGCACACCGCTATCGGTGAACGACCCACGCAAGTGGGTTTCTTTTTTTCACATAAATAGACTATTTGTATTATATCAATAATAAGGGATTTTTTCAATACGCTCTTCCAAAATAATTGTACGTTTTGTCCGTGTAGCCACACATCATTTTAGTTATGCACTCACTTGTTTGAGCTATTTTTATCATATTATTTACTCCACACCGTGCAAAACCTTGCTGTTTTGTTATGCTCTATAAAATTTTTTAATCGCTCTGTACTCATAAAAAGAAAACGTCTTCCAAAATATAATTAAGTAAAACAATTACGTATACAAACCCTTGCAGGTTCGACTGGGCACTGTATGATAAATGTAAATAATGTCGAGCTATAATTATAAAAATTTAATATCAAGCATATTCAATATACGTAATTTTAGTTTTCCTGCCGAGTAGCATCCAAGTCAATTAAATATTTCCCTTGACGGTGGACTCTATTGTTAGTTGGTTTTTTTTTCATTTCTGCCACAATCATAAATCCTTATTTATAGTTAAATCCATAATCGCGACTTACTAATTTATTTAATCGCACTAGATCACCTTCGTAACCATGATGATCCATGTCCTTTTTCATTTCTACGCAAAAGAGATTGTCAGCCCCATATTCATTGTCATATCCGCGTTTATGAACAATCAAGTCTACAATTAATTTTTTATGTTCATTATCGTAAATATATTTAGGCGCCGTTCCATTCCCTCCGCACCATGATTATATTCAAAATCGGCGGTATAACCGCGCAAGGTTGCCCCATCTATTTGCTGTTGAACATGCTATTCGCAATACCTATAGTAATAATATTTATACCCTTGTATCGCACAAAATATAATACTTGATTGTTGAAACACCTACAATTCAGTGTCGCAATCCAACTGGTCGCGACACTTTTAGTTATAAACAATCAAAGAATTAAACATACTTTATGCTATTCCTCAATAATCAATCGTTTAGTTTCTTTTTGATAATTTCCTGACTTTTGTTTCTTGTTTTTTCTTTTTTTATGTTTTTTATTATCTCGTCCATTGTATTCGCACTCCAATAAATATGGAGTTTCTTTTTGGCGCGAGTTATTGCCGTATAAAATATGCCATGCGTTATTTTTTCGGAATTACTACTTGGTATAACAATACTGACATCATTATATTCAAGACCTTGTGCTTTATGTATTGACACCGCATATGCCAAATGAAATGGCACAACAGATCTTTTTCTTGCCCAATCACGCGCCTCTCCTGTCGTGGCGCCATCAAATTCGTAAACGGTAAATTTTATACGCGTGGAATTCTCGCCAACTACATCCAAAAATTCAATTTCCTCATCTTTACAGTCCAACTCCGTCAAAATCGTTTCGACATCAACGGTAAAGGAAATTTTGTTTTCCTGTAACTCTATGTCGAAGATCCTGCCTTTTAAATTGTTGTATAAAATCGGAAATCTTTTCGATTCATTAAAAAGAATGCGATCTCCAACCTTATATGTCCACTCTTGCCATGTAACTGCTTCCGTTGCGGAATTTGCGTTTTGAAAGTATGCGTTTATGTTGTTTAGACCGAATTTTCCGTCATAATTCAGACACAGCACCACACTGTCATCAGATTTCTCGTCCAAAATACTCGGTCCGATATCTTTTGAATAAGGACCATCATACGCTAGCTTCTCCTCAATCAAATCGCCGCGATTTCGTACCTCATTCCACAAGCCGATAAGTTTTTTGTCGTTTGTACGCCACGGGAACAACAGTTCCACGTTGGCATTGTGTGCGGTTATTATATCTTTGGCACAATGGAACCAATTGCCGAAATCTATTGACTCGATTTGATATATATCGCCCGCAAGAACCAACAACACGTCATCCCTTATCTTGTTAAGAAAGCGCAGCATTGTATAATTATCTATAGTACTGCATTCATCGACAAAAATCAGATCGAATTCTCCCGGGTTGATTTTTCTTGAAAAACTATCTATGCTGACGAATTGAGATTCAGAACCGTGGTTTTCTATCATCCGTTCCAAATTTTTCTTTGCGGAATGCGTTTTCGTGAGAAACAGTTTTTTGCGATTACCCATTAAATTAGATATGAGGTTTATCATTGTTGTTTTGCCCGTGCCGGCAGCACCATATATCAAAAGCAATCGAGAATCGACAAATACGTTTTGCAAAGTAGATAACTTTATGTTATCGAATTCATCGTTCAATTTGTTGCCATATCTGGTCTTTAATTTGTTCAGAAATGCGCTGTTCAGTTCCTTTTGCCCTTTGTTACCATCTTTTGTCAACTCGCGCAATTTCCTTAAAATAGCAATCGTATCTCTTTCGTAAGAATCTATACAAACGGTACCGTTTTCTCGCTTTATTTGATATCCTTCATCACATTCCCATTCATCCAAACTACTATTATATTCGTCCACATCCTTTGCGTCGAAACCAAATTCCGCACCGTTTTCATCGTAATATACCTCCCGCGTTTCTCCAACCAATCTTTTCAAGGCGAGATATGGAAGTAACTTGCGCATATTTTCCACACCGACCGCCCGTGCAATATCTTTTGTAAAAGTCAATCCACTTGTTTTGCTACCCGCCAAATTTGACAAGAAAGGATTTTTTTCAAACGGATAACAAGCGGTTTTTATATATAAATCTTGACTTAAAAATTTTGTAGCACCCTTTGTCGGGAGAACACTTTCCAACGTCTCTTCTCTTAACCGCACCAACAAATACCTGACGACATTCCTTCCTTTGGTGTTTGATTGCTTTGAATAATTTTTTTGTAGCAACAATAAAACACTCTTAAATCGCGGCGATTGAATGCCGAAATAAACGGAATCCAATATGCGCGAGAATTGCGTTTCAGCC
Source organism: uncultured Clostridia bacterium (assembly GCA_947601445.1). Classification (GTDB taxonomy): domain Bacteria; phylum Bacillota; class Clostridia; order Christensenellales; family CAG-314; genus Fimimonas. The sequence goes on from CANQGD010000010.1 coordinate 46,384, forward strand.
AAGTCGATAAAATCCGTGAGATTTATACCCGTTCTCGTAAGAAACGCCATTAACGCGTTATATTCGGTATATGTAGAGTTTATAACGACGTTTTGTTTCAATATTTTGGCAAGTTTATTCAAACATTCGGGTTCAATTGAAACGCGCCAATCCGTTATTACTTTAATTTTAGTGGGAATATCCCATAAGTTTATCGAGGTTTCTTCATATCCGATTTGAATAGAATACTCAGTATATATATTCTCTTTCGTATACACAGTAACTCGATTGTATTTACTTGCGTAAAGACCCGCCAATTGAAGCGTAATTTCATAATAACGCTCATCGTTAACAAAAAAAGGCGTTCTCTTGCGAATATAATATCTTGATTTTTTTAGTTTATTGCTACTGCGAGGCATTTTTGCAATGGCTTGCCCCACTTCGTTGTAATATTGTTCGTCAACTTTATCCCTCGTTTTGAAGGGAAATTTGTCTAAGTTGCTCAAAATTTCAAGTTCAAATTTCTGCCGTAAATCCTTTTTTATCTGCCACAGAAAATTATAATATTTCAGCATTAAACGTTCAGCTTGTCCGCTTGACGGCACTCGACTACCAGGATACCGTAACATTTTATAAAAGGAAGCCAAATATTTTGTGTCTATATTCATCAATGCTTGTTCCCATGCAAAATCAACGCTTGGCGCAGAAGCTCCGTTGTGCATGGCATTCAATAATAAAGCGGCAACGCAAAGATCGTTTAGCTTTGTTAAAATTCTTTTAGACACATTGTCTCTTGTATCATTGCATTCTTCAAGTCGGTCAATACTTTCCGTAATTTCCTGATCGCATGCCGAAACGATTGCGTTTATTTCTTCTTTTGCATATTCTCTGTTTTCGAGTTTCTTTACAAAAGAATGTTGTTCATAAATTTCTTCAAGGGCGACGCAAAACCGATCTATGCCCGCATCGGAGAATTCTATTTCATCGGCGGAATTAAATGTTATGGTTGCGCTGTTATGAGTAAAGTCTATTGTTCCGAGAAACTCTACTGAGATATATTTCCAAAAAACACGCTCTTGTCCTTTTTTACTTGGATTAACTACAACAAACATGACACCCGGATCCAAAGTGACGTTTTCGTATAAATATGCCGGGAACGCCAAATTTTGCAGACAATATTTTAAATTGCCATTCTCCTCAACACGATCTATATTTGTGCCTTTGATCTGAACAAAAAAATTCTGTATCGGCTTTCTTGATTGTTTCGGATTTGGAACAAGTTCAAATCTCCCGTCGATATTCGGCGTTTTGTCGTTAGTTGAAAAGTAGGGGGTTATTTTTCCTCCCGATTTAAGGAAATCATTTAAGGTAGTAACAGCATCAAAATCGACGGACGCACACTCAGAATGACTTTTTATATGTCTAACTATATCATCGCTTTTGTAATACATATCCAATCTCCCATTATCTAATCAATACGTTATTGACTCTATACTAGCCAAACATGAACAAACAAGTTGTCGCTATCAACGAACCAATTGACACTACACAATATCACAAAGTTTTTATCTTTATTCTTTTTCTATCAACGTAAATGTTCTTTTTATACGTTTGTCGGACATGCGAATTTTTTATTTCCACAGGAACAAGTTCACATATATTTCTATAATTTATTAAATTATTTTAACATATATTAAAGAATTGTGTCAATATGCACGACATAATTCAACAATTTAAACAAAAAAAGACTTATTGCAAATTCCATCATATATTTAATCGTGTAACAACAAAAAATACAATAAAATTAAATTTGAAATGACGGCAAATGAAGTCCCAAGGGGGGGGTAGATATTCCGAGGGACACAAAGCAAAACACAAAAATTCAAGCAAACGGCAAGTCCGAAAGTAAATATCCAGCGGCAAAGCCGATGGCTTTACAAATGAGGGTAAAACCCTCTGTTGTAGCTACACGAAATACTTCGTAGCGTTCGCTTCGCTCGGCTGAACGTGTCTTTGTGAGCCTGGCGGCTGTCATGCGTTAGCGAACTGGCTTGTCTTTGCAAATGGATCATTTATCTCGTATATAGTCATTTGCTCCATTCATTTATCTTCCTAAGTTGGTTCGCTATGTATTCTTTTATTTTTTTCGTATTCTTGCCGACGGTGTCGACATAATCCCCTCTGCACCAAAACTCTCTGTTTCGGTACTTAAATTTGAGATTTCCGAATTTTTGGTATATTATCACACTGCTTTTGCCTTTCAAAAATCCCATAAAGCCCGAAACACTCATTTTGGGCGTTATCTTTACACACATGTGTACATGATCGGGACACACTTCCGCTTCAATTATCTCTACTCCTTTCCATTCGCACAACTGACGTAGAATTGCACCAATCTCTCTTCGCTTTTCTCCATAAAACACTTTTCTCCTGTACTTGGGTGCAAACACTATATGGTACTTGCAATTCCACGTCGTATGTGCTAATTATCCTTGG
>CANQGD010000011.1 GCA_947601445.1 uncultured Clostridia bacterium
CATGAATTTTTGCAAACGACGCATAAAATATAACCCAAACAAGGGTAAAAGCAGTCGTGAGAATGACAAGCCGACGGAAAAAACATTTGTTCTCGTACAATTGTTAGAGGCTGCCGCTTTTGCGGCAGCCTCGATTGTATATTTAATTGCTTCGGACAAGTGTTTTACGGCAGACGATTAAAAGGTATCGACGATCAAACAATAATCTGTCTCGACAAGCGGAGAGCGCAACTTTCGGCGTTCTCCGTTTGTATTTTTAACGTTCGGTATATTTTCGTTATATTGTCGGTAGAATGGACTCTCCGAATGTCGGCAAACGTTGTTTCGGCGAAATTTTGTCGTTAGCACGCAAATTGCTTGACTATTTTATTAAAAAATGTGATATTATTAGCAAATGCTTATCGGTGGTGAAGGAATTTGAAAATTTTCAAAAAGTGGACAATGGTTTTTCTGTTTGCAACGCTTGCCGTTTGTCTTGCGATGCTTTTTGCTTGCACTCCCCCGAGTCCGGTCGAACCGACGCCTTCCGAGCCTACCGATACCGACAAACCGACTCAACCGCAAACGGAATTTTCGGTGACGGTTGCGTCTTATGACGAAACTATGGGTAGTGTGAAGGTAGACGCACCCGCAAACGGAGATAAATATCAACAAGGCGAGTCCGTTACGGTGACCGTTACTGCGGCAGAGGGTTGCAAAATAGAAAGTTTTCTTGTCAGCGGACGCGTAAGCGCACATCTGACAAACGGCAAATACACTTTCCCTATCACGCAGGACACGACAATCACCGTGACATTTGCTTTGTTGCAAACCTTTGAGGACGATACTATCGGTGCAGACGTGCTTGCGTCGCTTAGCGGTTCGGCTTTATTTTCGGGTATAATGTCAGAGTGGGACCCCTCTACGGGCGAATCATACTATTCCGTCTATAACACCCTTTTCGACGAGCAAAACGACGCAATATACTACGAAAGTTTCTTCCTCGATCAATTGACTTCTGCCATGTTGCTCAAAAACGTGGACGGCAAGGCAAATTTGGTGCTGCACGACGAATACGGAAAAGTGTATTACGAACCTTCCGAGGACGACTTTGCCGATTATGACAATCCTTTCAAAGAGGTTGTCCAAGCCGATTTCGAACGCGAATCCGAAACGGAATGGACTTTGAAAAATCTCGAACTTGCACGGGAAATAACAGCTGTACTTACCACTTACGAAGAAAACGTCACCAAGTTTAAGGTTACCGTAGTTTCCGATCAAGCTGTAAGCCTTTCCATAAATTGTTACGACGAGTATTTTGATTTGCAGCGTGTGTACAATTTTGACGTAACAAATCAAGGTACGGCGCATATACCGCAATATTGGTTGGAAAACTATCCGGAAACGGAAGCGCACGACGTTTTGCGAGAAGCATTGCAACGTGCGTCGCTTGCCAAAAGCTATACCGTCAACTATCACAGTGAGGAATACGGGCAGGAAGATCTCGACTATCAGCTTTTTTACACCGAGAACGGTATTTACGAAAATCTTACCGATTGGGAAAACGGCTATGTAGAGCGTCCCGACGGAAATGTGTGGGCGTTTTATCTGAACGACGAGGGCGAGTTTTACTTTTCTCCCGATTTTCAGAAAAATTTGACTTTGAAAGATTTGGGCGCGGATTTCGTGGTGCAGGAAGCGAGTTTGTCGCTGTTGGAATACAAAGGTGACGGCGTATACACTATGCGCCCGATAGACACGATTGCCGGCGAATATTATTCTGTATTGCCGGGCTATTTTGCGCAGTATTTTGCCACGGGTTTGGACGAACCTCGTTATTTTTCCACGGCGACTTCTTTTGAAATAGAACTGCGTGACGGCGAGTTGTATCGCGTGCAATTTAGCTACAATTTCTACGGTCAGATCAGCGAAGACGTAACGCTTATTTTCGATAAGTTCGATTCTACCGAACTGCCGATTTCCCTTTCCAAACAATTTATCGACGGCACCGTGAGCGGCGATTATTGCGGAAATTGGGCGGACGATTCTTTTGAATACGCCCTGACCGTCACTCCCGACAGCATAAGAATCAACGGCGACCCTGCGGAGAATATTGCCGCGTCGCAACAGGGAGGTTATACGTTTACCGTTGGCGGAGCAAGCTATCAAATGTTGCTCAACGAAGACGTGTTGGTGCTTTCAACGGGTAGCAAAATCGTATATTTGCATCGCAGCGTATGTCCTTGGTTGGATTTTGTCGGAATATACAGCGGTTTTGACGGCGCCGACGTGCCGTACAGCGTGGTGATAGGAGAGAAAGGCTTGACTTTGTTTGTCGGCGGTTCCGTCACCGCGATAGAGGAATTCGAATACGGGTTCGAGTTTTCGCAGGAACAACAGGTGTACATTTACACTTTCGATTTTGTCTACAACGGCGCGCACGCGTTTTTGTATTTGAACGCCAACCAAAGCAACCAATTTATTTACGGAGAAGATCACGATGACGACGCTTCGGACAAAACGGTGGTGCTTACGATAAGCGAATGTCGTTGGGAAAAATTCCTCGGCGCATACGAAACAACAACCGACGATGGGACGGAGTACCGCGTTGTCATTTCGCCGTACGGTATCTACATCTACGCGGACGAAATATTATATGAAACGGAAGTCACCCTCTACGACAGTTACGAAGGTTTCACTTTCCGCGTTGACGGAGTGGACGATTTGGTTTGCATAGGTCAAAACGGTTACACAAACGAAGTAAAAAGCATCGGTTTGTATTGGGAAAAGAATATTCGTTCCAATATCACACTTGATCGCGTAATCGATGGCGGAGCGGTGCATCCCACCGACGAACTGTTCAAACCGGAATTTTGGGGCACATGGGTGAGCGAGGACGGTTTGTATACCGTCGTCATTACCGCAAACGTTCTCACAATCAACGGCGAAGAAATCACCGCTTCATACGACGGCTACGGCGGTTATCAAATCGTTTGGGGCGAATATGTCGCAATGGAACTTGCTCCATGGGCAGGCGAAGGATATTTGGTGATGTCAAATGCCGATATATCGAAAGAAATATATTTTCAAAAACAAATTTGACGACTGTTTACGCAAAGCAATCTTATGCAAATATCAATCGTGTCGATATACGGTTGCCCGCTTTATAGCGGATACTCTTAAATTGTGTTTTTTGCGTCAAACAGTTGCCAAACTGCGCACAATGTGTTAAAATGTACAAGTATGACAAACAATAAGGGCAATTTATGCCCTGTTTCATAGACGGAGGTCACAAAAGTGTTGAATTTTTTGGCGTTTGCTGTTGCCACAGCTGATATAGTTGCAGCTATTCGTATAGCTCTTGTAGCGATCATTTTGATTTGCACCGGTTTCATTATATTTGTGGTTATGAAGCAATCGGGAAATTCCGACGGTACCGAGGCTTTTACAGGCGGTTCCAAAAACGACGATAACGAATCTTACTACGGAAAAAATGCCTCTTCTCGCACAGAGGCGCGCTTGAAACTGTGGACATATATATGTTCGGGAGTGCTTGCGCTGTGTTGTATCGCGCTTATCGTTATGGCAGCGGTAATTGTGTAAACTGCAAAATATCTTTTGGCGGCTAACCGAGTTTAGTCGCCGTTTTTTTTTGTTGTCAAACGCGATTTGTTTTTGTGTGCCGATGGCGGCGAAGCGTTTTTCGTCGCAAGGATCGTTTCGTTCGGTGTGAAAAACAAAGTATATGGGGTGCCGCGATATTGCTTTTGATTTATCCGATCTGAAACAATGCAATCAATTTTGATTTTAAGGACAAACTACAAATAAATGAATTTTTCGGAACAAATTTACAACTTGATAAACAATATGCAATGCGAGTGGGTAACTGCGCGGCAATTGTACGGAATACTGCAAGTCAAGTCCACGGCAGAACGGGTTGCCGTCAAGGAAGCGCTTTCGCAGTTGGAATCCGACTGCCGAATTGTGGGAGACAAGCGCAACAACCGTTTTCGTAAGGTGAACGAAAAGGATTTCGGCAGGGCTGTATTTCAAGCGCACAAAAACGGTTACGGTTTTCTGACTCGGGAGGACGGTGATGATTTGTTTGTTCCCGCATCCAAAACCAACGGCGCCTTTCATCGCGACAAGGTGTTGTTTCGCAGATTGAACGGCACCAAGGATGAGGCGGAAATCGTCAAGGTGTTGGAGCGAGGAATGACGCACGTCGTGGGAATATACGACAAAAGCAAAAACGCCCGTTTCGTCGTGCCGGACGAACAGCGTTTTATCAGCGATATTTATATACTGCCCAAAAGAGACCTCGGTGCAAAAAACGGTCAGAAGGTAGTGGCGCGCGTTATGCGTTGGCAGGATGACAACCGATTGAATCCCGAAGGGGAAATAGTGGAAATATTGGGCTACCCCGACGACAAAAACGTGGACGTGATGTCGGTTGCTGCAAGTTACAATTTATCCCAACGTTTTCCCGAAAATGTTCAAGCTCGTGCGGAGACTATTCCTCAAAGCGTTTCTCAAAAGGATATGATCGGCAGACGTGACTTGCGCAATGAAACTGTTTTTACGATAGACGGAGAAGACGCGAGGGATTTGGACGACGCCGTCGGTATCGCCATAAATCCCGACGGAACTTACCGACTCGGCGTGCATATCGCCGATGTAACTCACTACGTTCCGCCGAACGGGGACATTGATAACGAAGCTTTTTTGCGCGGAACAAGCGTTTATCTGCCGGAAACGGTATTTCCGATGCTTCCGCGCGAGTTGAGCAACGGAATATGTTCTCTTTATGAGGGGGTGGACAGACTTACCTTGACTTGTTCGATGAATATCGATTCTCACGGCAAAGTGCTAAACTTCGATTTGTATCCTTCCGTAATCAACAGCCGTCATCGAATGACCTACGCCGTCGTGCAAAAGATTTTGGACGGCGACGGCGCCGCAACTTCGCAATATTCGGACATAGCGGATGATTTGCGCCTTATGGAAAATTTGGCAAAAATCCTGCGCGACAGACGTAATCGTCGCGGAAATATCGAATTTGCCGCAAAAGAAGTGGAGTTTGTGCACAACGAGCGCGGCGAGGTGGTAGACGTGCGTTTGGCGGAAAACAGCTTTTCTCATCAATTGATAGAAGAATTTATGATAGTTGCAAACGAATGTGTTGCGCAGTATGCCGAAAATTGCGGCTATCCGTTTGTCTATCGGGTACATGCCAAACCGAACGAAAACAAACTTGACGTGTTGTTTGCATTGCTTAACGGTCTGGGAATAAACGTCAGGCGCACTCGCGAGATGCACAATTCGGTGCTTCGCGACGCGCTGCTCAAAGCAGAGCAAACTCCGTATTTCAATCTGGTAAACGATGTTATGCTCAGGACCATGCAAAAAGCAAAGTACAGCGATGTCAATTCGGGACACTTCGGGCTGGCTTCGCGTTGCTACTGTCATTTTACGTCTCCCATTCGCAGGTATCCCGACTTGACTGTGCATCGCGTATTGAAGACGGCGTTATCGGGAAAAATGACGGACAAGGCGATGGCTTACTACGAGGAACGTTGTCACGAGGCGGCAATACAAAGCAGTCTTTGCGAAAAACTTGCCATCGAAGCGGAACGTAAAGCCGACGACATAAAAAAATGCGACTATGCTTCCCGTCTTGTGGGAGAACAGTTCGACGCGCTTGTTTCGGGAGTGACGGAACGCGGAATATTCGCCGAACTGCCGAATACGGTAGAGGGGTTTGTGGCAGCGGAGCAATTGGGCGCCGATCTCAACTACGATGCCGAGCGGTTTTGTTTGTATAATAATTTCGTACGTTACAGCATAGGCGACAGAGTGACGGTTAGAATTTCTTCCGTAAACAAGCAAGCCTGTCGGATAGATTTCGATATTGTGTTACCCGAAACCGCAAAAAAGCGATGAATAATTGTTTCGTTTGTGTTTTCGGTTGACCTAAAATTTACTTTGAGGTTATAATATGTACGTTAAAGCGGTGTGTCGAAACGGTTAAAAACCGAATTTTTCTTTTCGACAAGACCAAAAGGCGGACAGTACAAATGTTGGATAAAATTCTACCCTGGATAGGCGGCATTTTTGCCGGAGTGGGAGTGATGCTTATTTTTTTCGATGTGATTGCCACAATCAAACGTCGAGATAAAACCAAAACCAACATAGCCGGATTGGTGATTTTGTCAATTGCCGTATTGGGCTATGTGATAACGGACTTGATATTACCCGCAGTAAAAGAGGAAAACGGATGGCCCGCCATTGCGTCGCTGTTGTGGATTGTGCTGTTTTGGGTATATGTTATTTTAGATGCAATAGTCACTTGGGGCGATATAAAAATAGCCCGCCGCAAAAAGAAGGAATTGCGTGCCTCCACGGCGGCAACGGTTGTCGAAACAAGTAGCGATGAAGACGCGGCGAACAAAGATGAGTCCGCCGAAAACGAGGAAAACGGTCGGTAAACAAAAACAGATGAAATTGATTTCCACCAACAAAAAAGCATACCATGACTACAACGTGATAGAATCGTTGGAGTGTGGAATAAATCTTATCGGTTGCGAGGTAAAGTCTCTGAGACGGGGCGAAGTGAACCTTGCCGATTCCTATTGCCGTATTGTCAACGGAAATCTTATTTTGGTAAACTGTCACATAAAAAACTATGACAAGGGAAGCTATTCCAATGTCGCGTCCATGCGAGACAGGCGCTTACTTGCTCATAAACGGGAAACTATGCGTATGTTGGGCAAAGTAAAGGAAAAGGGTTATGCAATAGTGCCGCTCAAACTGTATTTCAAGGATAGTCTTGTAAAGGTCGAAGTGGCGCTCGTCAAAGGTAAGCGCGACTACGACAAAAAGGACGCGATAGCAAAAAAAGATTCCGATCGCGATTTGCAGAGGACTATGAAGGAACTTTCCGAACGCGGTTGAAATTCTGTATCAAAATAATCAAGCTCGCCTTTTGGGGCGAGCTTTTTAAGTTTGCAATAGTGTGAAATTTTTCGAAACGGCCGTCTTTTATGTGAGCGAAATTATTTTCTGTTTCTCGCCCAAATGCGCATACGTTCCGCATGGTCGAGGATTTGCTTGCGCAGACGTATCGAAGAAGGCGTCACCTCTACAAGTTCGTCGTCGCCGATAAATTCAAGGCATTGCTCCAAACTCAATATTGTAGGAGTGGTTAGTTTCAGCGCTTCTTCGGAGCCGCTTGCGCGGTTGTTGGTGAGATGTTTCGTTTTGCATACGTTGACGGTTATGTCATCTTCACGGCTGTTTTCTCCCACAATCATTCCTGCATAAACGGGCAAACCCACGCCTACGAACAAACGACATCTTTCTTGTGCGTTAAACAAACCGTAAGCGGTGGTTACGCCGTCCTCCCAACATACAAGACTGCCGCGTGTGCGCTCCTGTACGTCCCCTTTGTAGGGTTCGTAGCTGTCCAGCACACTGCTCATAACTCCGAAGCCTTTCGTATCTGTCAAAAGTTCGCTGCGGTATCCGAACAGAGCGCGGCTTGGTATTTTAAATTCCAATTTTGTGCCGCCCTGATTGTCGGGAGACATATTTATCAATTCCGCTTTACGCATACCCAGCTTGTTCATAACGGCGCCCACATAAATTTCGGGAACTTCAACAACCAAATATTCTACGGGTTCGCAGGTTACGCCGTTTATTTCCTTGAAGATTACTTTGGGGCGCGATACGGCAAATTCGTAGCCTTCGCGACGCATGTTTTCTATGAGTATACTCAGGTGCAATTCTCCCCTGCCGTACACCTTGAAGCAATCCGCGCTGTCCGTTTCTTCGACGCGCATGGAAACATTTGTTTCTACCTCTCTGAAAAGGCGCGCCCTCAGATGTCTGCTTGTTACATATTTGCCTTCGCGACCCGCAAACGGGCTGTCGTTTACTTTGAACAGCATCGAAACGGTGGGTTCGTCTATGCTGACGAATGGCAAAGGTTCTACGCAATCGATAGAGCATATCGTTTCGCCGATGTTCATGTCCGAAATGCCGTTTATTGCCACAATGTCGCCCATTGTGCCGCTTTCGCACTCAACGCGTTTCAGCCCTTCGTATTGATAGAGCCGCGTAACTTTTGCCGTGTTGAAACTGTTGTTGCGGTGACAGAGGATTACGGGTTGACCGACCGTAACTTTGCCGCGGTTTACTTTGCCGATACCGATACGCCCCACATATTCGTCATAGTCAATGTTGCATATCAGCAGCTGCAAACCTGCTTCCGTTTCTCCTTCCGGCGCGGGAATTTCATTTAGAATGGCGTCCAAAAGCGGTTTCATATCTTTACCCGGCGAATCGAGGCTTTCGCTTGCCCAACCCTGTTTTGCCGAAGCATAAATTATTTTGAAATCGAATTGTTCGTCGTTGGCGCCCAATTCCATAAACAGTTCCATTATTTGTTCGCGAAGTTCATGCTCGTCAAACTCGCCTTTGTCCACTTTGTTGATAACGACAAGCGCCTTTTTGCCCAATCCCAAAGCTTTTTTAAGCACGTAACGAGTTTGCGGCATACAACCCTCGATTGCGTCGACAAGCAGCAAAACACCGTCTACCATCGAGAGAATGCGTTCCACCTCTCCGCCGAAGTCGGCGTGACCGGGAGTGTCCACGATATTGATTTTTACTCCGTTGTAGTGTACCGCCGTGTTTTTTGCCAAAATGGTTATCCCGCGTTCGCGTTCTATGTCGTTGCTGTCCATCACCCGTTCCACAACCGTTTCGTTTGCGCGAAAAACTCCGTTTTGTTTGAGAAGTTGATCTACAAGCGTGGTTTTGCCATGGTCTACGTGGGCTATTATTGCAATGTTTCTTACGTTTTCTCTTTGCATATTGTCTCCGATATTGCCGCATTCGCGTTGCGAGAAGCGTTGTTGCAGCGTATCCTTAATATCTGTAAACTATATATAAAATTATACTCCAAGGTTCTGTCACAGTCAAACAAATAGCCGTGACAGAGTTGTGTTTTTTTCGTAATTTGCACAAAACTCCCTTTCGATCGGAAAAAGAGGCGTTTGCTTTTTGGTCGCTTGCGACAGAAACGGCGAAATCGTGTAAAACATATATTCGGCAAATGCGGCAAATCTTTCCGAACAAATTCGCGAATGTTTTGAAACGTAATACTGTCTGTACCGACTTTTTATATGAGTGACAATTGTTTATCTGATAGCCGCGCAAATTGGTTGCTTGAAATTTTGTCGTATTTTTCGGAAAATCTTTTAAAAGGCGCTGTTTCGTGACTACGAAACGATCTCGTCACTTTTCGGGAGAGTTGTTCATATACTAACACATAAACAAAGGAGCGTTTATGTGCGGAATTTTCGGAATGACGGGCGTCGGGGCAGTGGCAGGTACGCTCAAAGCATTGAAACTGTTGGAATATCGCGGGTACGATTCGGCAGGTATCGCCGCGCGCAGAGAGGGGCGCATAGATATATGCAAGACGGAAGGGCGCGTTGCAAAACTCGAAGAACTTGTTTGTTCTCTGAAAGAAACCGATGTGGCGATCGGTCACACTCGCTGGGCAACTCACGGCGCGGTTTGTACCGCCAATGCGCACCCGTTTTTATCTCAAAACGGCAAGTTTGCAATCGTGCACAACGGAATAATCGAAAATTATCTCGAATTGAAAAAGAAATTGGGCGACGACGTGCATTTTACGTCGCAAACGGACAGCGAAACCGCGGCTCACCTTTTGGAACGCAATTATCAGGGCAATGTACTTGACGCGGTATTGCATACCGCACGACAGCTCAAAGGTTCTTTTGCAATAGTGATAACGACCGTTTACGACGAAAAATTGTATGCTATCAAAAGTAAAAGTCCTTTGATAGCGGGCATATCGCAAAAGGGCGCCTGCTTTTGTTCGGACATAAGATGCGTTTCTCATTGGGCGACATCGGTTGCCGTAACTCCCGATAATACGGTGGCGGAACTATCGTCCGACGGCGTTCGTTTTTTCGATTTTTCGGGAAATCCGCTGTCCGTTCCCTTTTTCGCGCCGGAAAAAGCCGAGGCGTACGAATCCGTCGAGGGCGACTTTATGCTGAAAGAAATCCGTGAAATCCCGGCGAGACTGCGTATTGCCAAGGAGGGATATGTAAGAAGCGGCGGATTGCATTTGTCGGCGGAGGAGGCGCGCCGTCTCAAACGTATTTATCTCATCGGGTGCGGCACCGCATACAACAGCGGATTGCAAGTAGCGGCGGTGGCAAGACAGTGGTTGAATTTGGATATATTCTCGGTTATCGCAAGCGAATTTATTTACGACAACTATATCGCGGATGGAAGAAGTCTGTTCTTCTTTATCAGTCAAAGCGGCGAAACGGCGGACACGGTGCGCGCGGCGGAACGCGTAACGAAATCGGGCGGTTTGACTTATGCTGTAACGAATACTTCGGAGTCCTCCCTGACGTTTGTTTGCAAGCGTACGACAAATATCTATGCCGGCGCGGAATATGCCGTCGCCAGCACCAAGGCTTACAACTGTCAGTTACAGACGCTGACCTTGTTGCTGTTGGATTTGGGGCGCATGCGCGGAAGCGTTTCCGACGCTTTGTATATGGAAATTTTCGGCGGAATGAATTTTTTGCCGGAAGCAATCGGGGATATTATAGACAACAGTCGCATTTTGATAAACCTTGCGGAAACTATCAAAGATTGTTCCGCGGTGTTTTACATAGGTCGAACGGCAGATTATCCCACGGCGTGCGAAGGCAGCCTCAAATTGAAGGAAATCAGTTATTTGCACAGCGAAGCCTACCCCGCGGGAGAACTGAAACACGGCACGCTTGCGTTGATGGACCCTGCCGTGGCAGTGGTGGCAATTTCCACTTGCGACGCATTGCGTGACAAAATGGCTTCGTCCATTACCGAAGTTACGTCGCGCGGCGCACGCGTTATAAGTGTGTCTCCCGATGTGTTTACGGACGCCACACCCGTCATTTTGCCCAAAATTCACCCCGCGCTTGCGGGAATAGTGTCCGTCGTGCCGTTGCAACTGCTTGCCTATTACGTGGCAAAAGCGTTGGGGCGCGACGTGGACAAACCTCGCAATTTGGCAAAGTCGGTCACGGTGGAATAGCAATTTATTTCAATTTAACGCCGTGCAATCGGTTGACAAAAAACGGCAAATATAGTAATATTTAATCAACAAACGCAACATAGCACAAAGCGAAGGTTTACGGGAGCATAATTTCGGTGATGGAACTCAAACACAAACCTACCGACAACCAAAGTAACTATTTGCAGACGTCAGTTTTGACGCGCTTTTGTGCGCATAACTTTGTTGCGTCGGAAAATATTTTGTGACATTTCGGCAAGCATCTATTTTGAGATGCTTGCTTTTCTTTTTGCCAAGAAAGCGGCAATCGCAAACCTGTCGCACAAATGTCGCAGATACCGCACAAGTTGTTCGTCGGAAAATCAATTGTGCGAAAAAATGTACTTTTTAGGACGATAAATACACAATTTGGGTATTGACTTGCCCAAATTGATATGGTAAAATCAATATTGCGACAAGTATCGTTTGTATTTAATAGAGTATTTATTCAACGATATAAATATTTGGGAGGAATTTATGCTTGGTTTGTTAGCTCTCAATAAGCTCACCGCAACGGACAAAGTGTTTTTCATTGTGTTGGCGGCAATAATTGCCGTTGCGATAGCGATTTATTTTTTGATTCCCCTGTTCAACAAAAAACAGTATAAAGAGCAACGCGACAATCTCAAAAAGAGAGAAGTTGCGTTCAAGTCGAATATCCGTCGGACCGACGGTTCGGTTGTCATCGATGAAAACCCCGCCGAAACGCCTGCCGACGTTTCCGCAAACATACAAACCGACGAGGAAAGCGTTAACGACCGATAATTGGTATGAAGAAAGGTAGATTATTTTCCGCAATAATTTATTTCATCTTCACTTTCGGGATAGGAATTATTTTCTCGTTAACATTGCCGGGATACTTTGCGACATTTACGATACCCTCCGAAGTGAGTACGGAAGCTCTTGCCGACGGCGATTTTATCACGGCGATTGCGCTTACCGAACCTGCGGGATTTTTCAAAAAGCCCGTGATCGATTGCAAATTCGACGACGGCGGCGGAGTGATACTGTATGAAACGGTTATGGAGGTATACGACCGAAGCAGTAGTGACGATGCGAGCGAAAAGGACAAACTTTCCAACGGAATGTTTTACAAGAGCTACACGGGTTACGTTTACGGAGTGTCCGATAGATACGAAGTGTTTGCAACGGAAAATAACGGCACCGTTTTGACCGTAACTACTCGTCAGGGACAGGAAGTCGATTTGCCGCTGTTGGACTACGACAGCGACGGCAACGGATCGAACGACGGTATATCCACATATACGCAAAACGGGTTTATAATTTTGGAAATACGGGAAGGCGAAGTTTCCTCCTTGAAAAAGCTCTCTTTCAAAGACAAAACGGGCACGGTGAAATTCGAGGCGGAAACTGAGCAAAATCTTGATTTTCAAAGCGAATTTTTCGATTGTTTCGGAGATATTAACGGTTACAATGCGCTGGTGGCGCGCGTAAACGATCCCGAAACGTCTTCAAGCGAGCGGGACTCCATCAACTCCGCCCGAAACGACTATGTGGAGTCTTGCGTTAAAAATTTGAAACAAAACGCCGACTTTGTATATACGCCCGAATGTGCCGAATACAAAGCGGCTGTGTCCGTAATAAACGGTCGCGCCAACAAAAAAGCAATTCCGTTCATAATCGTATATTTTGTGGCAATATACGTTATCGCCGATTTTCTGTTGGGTTCGCATTATATAATAAAATTTTTCAGGTGGTTTTTGTTCACGGTGTGCAAAATTCCGCGCAAGAATAAGAAGTCGCCCCAAAAGGAAGAAGTTTTCGGCCACGACTATTACAGCATGGTAACTTTGCGTTTGGACGTATCCGAAGTGCCGGAATTTAACGGCGGCGTGGAAATCAAATACACCAACAGCGACGCCGAAGTCAAGTTTACTTTGCTTAAAGAAGGTAACTACACGGACACGCAGCGCATAAAAGCGGGCGTATACGTAAACCCGTTTATAGACATCAATCGCGACTACGCACCGCTCGATTTGCCCGACAATTTGGAGATTGACGGATTTCAGGTTGAAAAAGTAGTCAAAATAGCAAAACGACAATAATAAAGCGAGAGGTACAACGCTTATGAGAATATCTATTCAACACCTAACAAAGATTTTCCCCAGCAGGACCAAGGGCGGAGATGCAGTGCATGCAGTGGAGGATATGAATATCGAAATACCTTCCGGCAAATTGGTCGGTCTCTTGGGACCTTCCGGTTGCGGTAAATCTACCACGCTGTTTATGCTCAGCGGTTTGGAAAGTCCGACTTCCGGCAAAATCATTTTCGACGATCAGGACGTAACTACGCTCGCGGCGGAAAAACGCGGCATCGGATTGGTTTTCCAGAACTATGCTTTGTATCCGCACATGACGGTGGAGCAAAACATTCGTTTCCCGTTGGACAACATGCGTATCAAAAAGGAAGAGGGCAATGCTCGCGCTTTGGATGCGGCGCGTTTGGTGCAAATCGAAGATTTGATGGCGCGCAAGCCCAACGAACTTTCGGGCGGACAGCAGCAGCGCGTTGCGATCGCTCGTGCGCTTGTCAAAATGCCCAACGTGTTGCTTTTGGATGAACCTTTGTCCAACTTGGACGCGCGTTTGCGTCTCCAAACGAGAGAGGAGATCAAGCGTATTCAGCGCACGACTGGTATTACCACCGTGTTCGTAACGCACGACCAAGAAGAAGCCATGTCCATCTGCGATATAATGGTGGTTATGAAATTGGGCGTTGTGCAACAAATCGGAGAACCTCAGTCCATCTATGACGATCCCAACAACCTGTTTGTCGCCAACTTCCTCGGCACGCCTCCCATTAACATTTTCAAGGGACGTATCGAAGGCGGCAAAGTATTTATCGGCGGCGAGGCAGTCGGCACGACGGAACACGAAGATCAGGAAGTCTATGTCGGTATTCGTCCCGAGGGCTTCATCTACGACGGCGAAGGCGCATTTACGCTTAATGTGGATCACATCGAGGTTATGGGTCGCGACAAATCCGTCGTTGCCACTCATGAAAGTTCCACCAAACCCACGGTACGTTGCATTATCGACAGCGACGTGGCGTTGCCGGCAAATGCGACGCAACTCAAATTTAATATAAAACCCTACAAACTATTCCTGTTTAATGCAGAGACAGAAGAGAGGTTGAGATAATGAAAGACGAAAACAAAACGGAAGTCACTCCGACTCCGACCCCTCCGCCCAAAAAGCACAATAAATTTGTGCAGTATTTTATCAATCTCGGGCACCGCATAAAGGGTTGGTTTGTGGATAAATGGACTGCCATAAAAGATTTTTTCGGCAGTATCAAAACCTACAAACAGCGCAAGTTGGAGGCAGAATTGGTCACCAACGACGGTCCGCAGCTTACACGCGGTGAAAAATTCCGTCGCGGGCTGAAATCCCAAAGCGGTTGGTTGTTTGTGGCGCCTGCGATTCTGCTCATGGCGGTATTCACCTTTTATCCCATCATAGCGGCGTTTATCAACAGCTTCAAGCAAGGCTATTCGGGAATGACGGGAAAATTCAACGGTTGGGGCTTTGACAACTTTGTGCGCGTGTTCCGCGGCGATACGGGAACGGGCGGCGCAAGTTTCGTTCAGTGCCTATTCAACACGTTGATACTTACGTTTATATCGGTGCCGTTGTCCACATTGCTTGCATTGCTTATCAGCGTTGCGTTAAACTCCATCAAACGTATACAAAAGGCGTATCAAACGATACTTTTCCTGCCCTATCTTACCAACGCATTGGCAATGGGCGCCGTGTTCGCAACATTCTTCAAAATTATCGGCACGGCAAGCTACACCGAAACTTACGGTATAGTAAATATCGTATTGGGCGTTTTCGGTATCGCGCCCATCGATTGGGTAGGGCTCACCTCGCCGCATTGGGAGATAGGTTCGCTCAGCATACCTTGGGCAAAGTACGTAGTCACGACAATTTACGAGGTATGGTCGGGACTGCCCTTCAAAATATTGATACTGTTTTCCGCAATGCAGTCCATCAACAAGCAGTACTATGACGCTGCCAAGGTGGACGGCGCCAGCCGCAGTACAATTTTGTGGAAAATAACCACTCCCATGATAATGCCGCAAATCAGCTATTTGCTTGTCACGGGCATTATGGGCGGAATGAAACAGTATTCCGCGGTTGTGGGTATTTTCGGAGCCACAATGGGTCAGGACTACGACATGGGTACAATGGTAGGTTACTTGTACAACTACATTTCGCTCGGTCAGACAGGCTACGCGTTCGCAGGCTCATTGATACTGTTCATTATCATTATGATTATCACTTGGATCAACAACAAAGTGACCAAGAAGCACACAACTTACAGATAAGGAGGACGAAAAATGACAAATTTACTTTTACTTAGCTCCAAAGCTGTGGGTTGGTTGGTGGCGTTGCTTGTTATATTGATATTGGCTGCCGGCGGCGTTATAACATGGTTGTGTATCAAACGTTATCGCGAAAAGAACGCTAAATCCGCCGACGCGGTCATCGGGCAATGGAACCTTTCGGGCGGCGAGAACATAGACGTTGCCACAATGGAAAAGAGAGACAAAACCAAGCGTATCATTAAAGACGTATTTGTGTACATATTTTTGACGTTGTGCGCTGTGTTTGCGTTTCTTCCCTTCTATTGGATGGTGATCACCTCTCTCAAAACGGAAACGGAATACCGTCTCAGCGTTCCCACCTTTTTCCCGCATCAATTCCAGTGGAAAAACTATTGGATGATTTTCCATCAGGTCACAAGCGCTTCGGGCAGCAATGCAACCTTTGTTCAGATATTGATAAACACGATAGTAGTGGGTTTGCTTTCCACTATATTGGGCGTAATTATCACGATAGTTACCGCATACGCTCTCGCGCGTATGAATTTCAAGGGCAAAAACGCGTTGTTTGCGCTTATGCTTGCAACAATGATGATTCCCGGCGAACTTTACACCGTGTCCAACTATATTACGGTAGCCAAGTTGCATTGGAACAACACCTACACCGTGTTGATACTGCCCTTCCTTGTCAGCGTGTATTACATCTACTTGCTGAGAAACAACTTTATGCAAATTCCCAATTCGCTGTATCAGGCGGCAAAGGTGGACGGGCTTTCCGACTTCGGCTATCTTATCAAAGTCATGGTTCCGCTCACTGCGCCCACCCTTGTGTCGATAACGTTGTTGAAGTTTATCGGCACTTGGAACAGCTACATCTGGCCCCGCTTAGTCAACGGCAATGAGGCATGGCAAATGATCACCAACTGGGTAACCGGCGGCTTTGTGGATAGACTTCAACCGGACGGATTTTCGCTGTACGGCGGCGGTACCGAGTCTCTCGATACATTGAAGATGGCGGCGGTATGTATGGTCAGTTTGCCCTTGTTGATACTGTTTATATTCTGCCGCAAGTACATCATGCGCGGAGTATCGAAGAGCGGTACCAAAGGATAATGATTACGCTTACGCAATGCGGAGTTTTTGTCCGCATTGCGCAAACTAATATTAAGTGACGACTTTCTCATACCGCAAGGTATGTCAAGTAAATAAAAAAAAGGAGAAAATTATGAAAAGAAAACTAATCACGAGTTTACTTGTAGTCGTGTTTGTATTGGCGGGATGCCTGACGGTGTTTGCAGCATGCGACGGTAACGGCGATGTCGATCATACGATATACTTCTATTCGTCTCAAGGCGACTCTTTGGCGACGATAACGGATGCTGCTGTTAAGCAATTCGAAGAAACTTATCCCGGATGGACGATTGAGCATACTCAACCTGGCGGCTATGATCAAGTTCTTGAAAAGGTCCGCAGTGACTTGACGGCAGGCACTCAACCCGACCTGGCTTATTGCTATGCCGACCACGTTGCTCAATACCTTTCGTCCGGTACCGTTGTAGATATGAACAAGTACTTGCTCAGTGAAGACAGCTTCACATATACCTACAATGGCGACGACGGCGAGCAGACCAAGACCATCGACCGTATCGGTTTCACTCAGGAAGATGTGGATTCCTTCAACAAGGGATACTTTGAAGAGGGCAAGCTCTCCTCTTACGCCGTACCAGATGACGTAACGCTTCCCTCCGACGCGCTTGTAACCCTTCCGTTCGTCAAGTCCACCGAGGTTATGTTTTACAATCCCGATGCGCTTAAAGAACTCGGAATAGGAGTTCCCACAACTTGGGGTGAACTTTGGGATGCTTGCGCATTGGCAAAGGCAAAGTGGCAATCCTGCACTCCGCTTGGATATGACAGTGAAGCTAACTGGTTCATTACCATGGCTCAACAGAGAGGTTTTGAATATACCAGCGCTACCGGTAATCACTACCTGTTCAACAACGACGGCGCCAAGGAATGGCTTGATGACATTGCGGACAAGTACAACAAAGGTTACATCACCACACAGCAGATTTACGGTGGATATACTAGCGGATTGTTTACCAAAGGTCCAAAGGAAAACGGCTCTATATTCTGCATTGGTTCCACAGGCGGAGCCAGCAACCAAGCAGGTAGCAATTTTACAACTGAAGTTGCTCCCATTCCCGGCACTCCCGTGGACAAAGACGGAAAGCCCGTTGCGAGCAAGACCGCAGAAGGTTTCGATCACATCAATTACAGTTGCATTAGCCAAGGACCTTCCATAGTAATGCTTACCGGTGGTAACGGCGCTAGCAACCCCACGGAAAAAGAGATCATGACCTTCCAATTCATC
Source organism: uncultured Clostridia bacterium (assembly GCA_947601445.1). Taxonomy (GTDB): domain Bacteria; phylum Bacillota; class Clostridia; order Christensenellales; family CAG-314; genus Fimimonas. The sequence continues at coordinate 17,849 of CANQGD010000011.1, forward strand.
AAGATTCTGCTCAGCAAGCAATTCCAAATTCAGTTCGGTCAAGGCAGCGGTTACAACCCCATGCGTAACGATGTTTATGATGATGAGGGATATCAAACATATCTTAATGGAAAGGATGAGGACGGAGTTACTACTCTCGAAGCAAAGAAATTGATAATCTCCAAGACGAGCGTAGTTGGTAAAACGCTTTCTGAAGAAAACCGTTTCTTCGTATCTCCAGCGTTTGTGGGCTCGTCCGTTGCGCGCGCTCAGATGACCAGCGTGGTTCAGTACGTACTGCTCGGACAAAAACAGCCGGATAGAGCGCTTGCAGATGCCTACAAAGCATGCGGCGGCAAATAAGCCAATAATATAAAAAGGAATTCAACATGAAGAAAATTTCCATTATTCTCGTCATTGCAATGCTGTTCTCGGTGTGTGCGCTCGGATTTGCCGCGTGCAATAAGATCGCCGACAACACCGAACACCTCACAGCAGTGACCAAGACGTTAAAACTGACCAAGGCGTACGAAGGAAAGAACTTGTTCAGTAGCGACGGTATCGGCGAGGCGGAACTGCTTGGTGAAAACGATATCACGACAGACGGCGACACGACCACGTTCGGTTTGAAAGTAGGCGGCTCCGTTACCGTGCGTTATGCGGGAGTAGACACTCCCGAATCTACCGCAGACATAGAGAAGTGGGGCAAGTCCGCCAGCAAATTCACAAACGAGCGTCTGCACGAGGCTACGGCGATAGTGATCCAGTCCACGACGGGAAAAGAGCCGGATGGCGACAGTACCAGTAGCGACAGATATATGTGCTACGTTTGGTACAGGACCGCTGAGCATGATTTCTACATGCTCAACCTCGAGTTGGTTGAGAACGGTTTCTCCAGAAATAAGGAATCCGCGACCAGCGCGTATTACAACTATTTCCAGAAAGCGGAACAGGCTGCGCGCAAGAGAGAGCTTCGTCTGTTCTCCAAGTTGGACGACCCGCTGTACTCCGACAAGATCACGGACGCTTCCGTGAAGGACATCAAGCTGAACCCCGGCAACTATTCGGAGATCGGCAGAGTGCGCCTTGAAGCGTACGTTACTAATGTCAGCGGCTCTAGCTCCCGCACGTATACGATCGCGCAGCTTGACCAAGAGACGGGAACAGTGTACGAGATGTCTTTGTTCGCCGGCTACAACGGCTATGCAACTTCTCTCACGGTGGGCGCATTGTATCAGTTTGTCGGTTTCCTGCAACAGCGCAGCGGCTCTTGGCAGCTGTCCGGTGTGAAAGGCGACGACTCTAAAAAGGGCGCAGAGGACACCAGCTGGCGCAAGCAGACTTTCTACTGCATCTGGATGGACCCGAACAACGCTCTGTACAAGAACAAGACCAGCTCCTATGCATATGAAGAGCTGAAAGTGACGGACGTGAAACTGGACGGAACAATGCTGACGTTCTCCGGCACATCCTTGACCTGTAAGGGCGACCCGCTGCCCGACGGCGCGAGCTTCAAAGTGCCTGTGCCTTCCGAATACAATGGTCAGATCAAGGTTGGTTTGACGCTCGTCATTAGGTGCGCGTATCGGTTCTCTGCAAGTGCGTACGAGTTCACCGTTTTGGACTTTTCCGACATAACAATAAAATAATTTTACAAGGAGATGCAACATGAAAAAACAAACAAAATTGGCATTGATGGCATTGTTGGTTGTTTTGGTGTTGAGTTGCGTCGTGGGACTTGTTGCCTGCGATAAGACTGCCGAGGATGTTATCAGCAGATATATCCTTCCGCAAGCGGAGCAACTCTTGACCGAGGATTTCACCTTGCCGAAGACCATCGGCTCGGAGGATAAGTTGGTTGAAGTAACCTGGACATCCAGTAATACCAACGCTATTCAAATTGTTGACGGTGGCGCTGAATATACGGCGAAAGTCACTATTCAGGACGACGTTACTGAAGTAACACTGACGATTTCCTCAGGAAAAGCCAGTAAGTCCTTCAACGTGCGTGTTGACGGCTTTAGTGTGTACACTTTCACCGACAACTTCACTTTCCCACAGCGCGGCACTGCCGTGACGGACTCCTTTGATCTACAAACTGAATTTACGTATCTCGGAAAAAAGGCGACCATCACATGGGAAGTACACGACAAGGCTTCTCAAGCGTTTCTTAGCGTGACGGGCAACAATCGTTGCGAAGTAACTCTGCCCGATGACGACATCACCTCAGTTAAACTTCGCGCAACTTTCGCTTACAATGGTGAAACTGCACCCGTTGACTATTCCTTCTCTGTTTCTCCTATTTTCGAACACAGACAGATCGTTCAACGTTATTACAGCGTGACGGATTATCCCCTTGAGCTTAGCGGTTACATCGTTTATATAAACGAGGTGTCCGCGTCATACGGCAATGCGACGTTCTGGATGATCGACGACGATTATTGCAGTGGATATTATATCTATCGTGGAAAGATCGACAAGACGCAAGTAGACAAATTTGTTGTCGGCGCTCACGTGACCTTTACCGGCGACAAGACAAAGAATTACAATGATCTGTGGGAAAACAACAGCGGCGGAACGGCAACTGTCGACGACAAAACGCCTATCAATCCGCGTGATCACGTGTATTCGTTTGACGCAGACCTGATCAGCGGCATTGGCTCCGCCATTTGGCACGAGTCCACATATGTCAGCCTTTCCGGTTGGAAAGTGAAAGATATTCCCGAAACCAAACCCACTGGATCGGACACCAACCTTGCAACGCTTACGCGCGATGGTTTGGATATCACGGTTCGTATTTCCAAGTATGTATTTACGGACGATAAAGTTACAGAACTGACTGCAATGCTCGACGTATACGATACGCTGAAAGCGGCAATGGAAAAAGGCGACGTTTATGTCAATATCACCGGTTTGCTCGGTAATTTCAATGCTTTCCAAATTCAGCCTGTTTCGGCAAATGACATTACGATCGTTGAGCAAGAAGGCTCCTGCCTCGAGGGCACCGCGCTCAAGACGGCTGTTTCTGCAGTGAAAACGGCAGTGACGACCAACTTCTCAAGCCTGGTCACCACGCATAAGGAAGTAGACATGCCCGTTTCCTCTGGAGACGTTACAATTTCTTACAGACTTGCCGGAGAGGGCATCAAGAACCCCACGGTCACTATCGAGAACGGAAAGTTCATCGTTGAACCCGTTGCGACGAAGCGTAACTACGACATTGAAGTGACCTACACAGTAAACGGTCAGAAATACTACGACTTCTTCAAACTTCCCAACCAAAAGTTGGATGACCAAGGAATTGTAGACAAAGTTGCCGAAGACCTCCGCGCCGTAACAGTTGACCCGATCAAGCAAACGGGCGACACCGATCTTCCCAAAGTTGACAATCTCGGCGCAAAAATCACCTGGGCTGTCAAGGGCGAAACACCCGATTGGCTTGCGCTCACATCCGACAAGCTCACGATCAACGCTCTTCCCGACGAGGATACGGATGTTACGCTTGTTGCAACCATCACCCTCAACGGCAAGACCGCCACAGCGGAAATCACCTACACTGTCAAAGCTGCTTCCGACGTGACGTTCGTTCAAATCAACGAACCCACCCCCGGCGAATATATCTTCGGATTGTATCAAGGCAAAGTTGACAAATGGCTGTATTCCACAGGCACGATAGAAAGCAGCGATAAGGGCAACTTCGGTGCAACCACCGAAAATTACGCTTCGGCAGCTACCTACGTGATTGCCGGCAACGAAACAGACGGATACACAATTCAACTTAAATCTGACAACACCTATTTCGAATTGGATTCCGATCACCGTATATGCTATGTTGCCGAATCTACCGCAACATGGAAGTGGGACGAAACCTACAAAGTGTTTACCTTTACCGTAGGTGATGTTACCTATTATGTAGGCACTTACAACACATTCGAAACATTCTCTGCAAGCAATGTTTCCTATTTGAGCAACGCCAGCAACTTCCCCGCTCACTTTGGAAAAATGGGCGCTACTCCCGATCCCGATCCGGAACCGGGTCCCGAACCCACACCTGCACCCGATGCTCCTATCGGAACTCTCTTGGCTACATTCAATCTTGGTGAGAATGTTACGACAGGCGAGCACAGCGACGGCGGTGTAACCTCCGAAGGAGTCGATTATAAAGTAGCTTGGGATTTGACAAAAAACGGTGAATTTAAGTATACGGTTGGTTCTTTCACATTAAACTTTACCGATATTTCTCAATTCTACCCCTACGCCAATGATAAAGTAGGCAATAGCTCAATCAAACTCGGTAGCGGAAAAGCAACCGGTGGTTTCACAATTACTGTCGGTGATGATGTTCAAAGCGTAGTTTTCTACGTGGCAGGTTACAAAGGTAACGACGGTAAAGTTACTGTCAACGGTGTTGAATACGAAGTTGTAAAACACTCCGATGACGGTGAATATGTGCAAGTTATTGTTGATACAAGAACAAACAAGACAGTTGTCTTTTCGACGACATCGAGCGCAACTCGTGCAATGCTCAACACGATTGAACTCTATGGTAACGCCTCCACCCCCGGTGGGGGCGGTTCCATAGAACCCGCAAAACACGAATGTAAACACGTATGCGAGACTTGCGGAGGCTGCACAAGTGATTGCACCGACCCTGTTTGCACAGCAAAAAAATGCCCCGGTCACGATACTCCTCCCGCAGCGCATGTTTGCGGACACGTATGCGAGACTTGCGGAGGCTGCACAAGCGATTGCACCGACCCTGTTTGCACAGCAAAAAAATGCCTCGGTCACGATACTCCTCCCGCAGCGCATGTTTGCGGACACGTATGCAAGACTTGCGAAGGCTGCACAAGTGATTGCACCGACCCTGTTTGCACAGCCAAAAAATGCCCCGGTCACAATGACCCGGCAGACGATACCAACATTATAAATATAACCTCCACAACATTGCCGTTTGAGAAGGGATACAACGAGGAAGAGGCAACGGGTGTATTGAACGGTGTTACATTCGGTTGGGTTCAGTCTATGCGCAATACATATGATGGCAAAGATGCAATTCAGTTTAGCGGAAGTAAGGGCACACTATTTTACACCAAAACCGCATTGCCCAAGGCGATAAAAGAAATTCATCTTGTAATGGACGGAACTAACAGTTACGGAAGTGAGAATGTATTTACTATATTTTTCGCAACAAGCTATGAAGGTCTTGATACTGCGCCCGTAGCTCAACAAGTTGTATTTGACACCGAGGCAGATGTAACAGAATACACGATAACTGCTCCGGAAGGCGAATGGACTTTTATCAAGTTCCAAGCAGTAGATTCCCATGCAACCTATTGGAAGAGCATAGAGTTGAGATTAGAAGGAGCAAGTAGTGGCACAACCCCCGGCGGTGGTGGCACAGACCCCGCACATCAGCATGTTTTGAAGTATGAACAGATTTCCGGAACAACAACTCATAAGGAAAGTTGCACGGATCCCGCTTGCCCTGATCATTATGAAGCTACAGTCAATTGCACTCCTGTAGAAAACGTTTGCCCTTGCGGACATGAATTTACCGTTGAAGAAATCTTGGCAGCTCTCGACAAGCTTAAAGCGGAAGGTTCTTACGGCGCACAAGAAACTTTGCCCGGCACATATAAACTTAAGGGTTTAGTTACAGGCGTAAGTTCTACTACCATTTATATGGATGTTAATGGTCATGCTATTCAGGCTTACCAAATCAAGGACGGTAAAGCAAAAGTTGCAGAAGCTGTCGTTGGTTGCAAGGTTACTGTTGTCGGTACACTTGCCGATGTATTGCTCAAAGTCAACACCAAAGAATTTGTTTCTTGCACTTTGGAGGCTATTGAGAACGTGGAATACGATATTACTTGGAATGTAGAACAAAACGGCAACATTGTTGACAAACCTGCCAAGGCGAATGCCGGCGAAACAGTGACATTCACCATCTCATGCACGGAAGGCTACAAGGTGGCTAAAGTACTTGTCAATGGTTCGATACTGGTAGCTAAAGACGATGGATCATACGAATTTGTTGTTACAGGAGCGATGACCGTTGAGGTTAAAATCGTTTCAAACGACACTAAGTTGGAAGAAGAATTGTTTGCTCTTACTTTTGGTAGCGAAGTCAATACCAACGATGACAAAGTAAACGGGTACAACACTGATTGGACTGCAACGCGTGGTTCCAACTCTTGGCGAATCATTAACTTCAATAATTACGATAATAAATGGACGTTTATTAAATGCGGGCATAAAACTAATGCCTATGTTGCTACAATAACCAACACTAATGCTTTTACGCAGGAAATTACATCTGTTGTTGTAAACATGGATTCTGTAGACAACGATAAAACAAAGGCATTTAAGCTTGAAGTATCCACCAATGCAGACTTTGCGGAAAAGAATATTGTTGAAACAATTGAACTGGATGAAATAAAAGTTGACGACAATATTTTCACACTATCACAGGCGAGAGCAAATTGTTATTTCAGAATCACCATTGACTGTGATTCTGCTAGTTCCAATGGTTTCAATGTTTTGAATTCTGTAACCTACTACGGTTATCCCGCATAACTTAAAATCTATTCTGGATTAAGTTTTCAAAAGGGCTCCCGAAATCGGGAGCCCTTTTGTATGTACACGTAAGATTTTTTTGTAATTCGCTATATTTTAATCAATTGTATTGACAAACCCTATTTAATAGGGTATATTCAAAGCGGAACGAACTGAAACAATTGATAGATATACTTAGCCGCCAATTGAGCGGCAAAGACGAGTGACGGAGGTGTTTGTTATGAGTGTATTTGAGGAAATAAAAATAGGTTTACAGCAAGCGATCGATTACGAAAACGGCGTTTTACAAGCCAAGTCTACCAAATTGTCCGTTTTGCCGCCGGATACATTTACCGCGCAAGAGATCAAGGCTATCCGCACAGGCACGGGCTTGACGCAAGCGACATTTGCCAAGTTTATGGGGGTTTCCGTCAAGACGGTAGAGGCGTGGGAGTCGGGGCGCAATCACCCCGAGGGAGCCGCATGCCGTTTGTTGGCGATAACAAAAACGTACCCGTCCTTTCCGCGCACATCGGGCATTGTTACCCGTATTTGATTGAGCAAGACCGAGCTGTCGGGCTCCCGAAATCGGGAGCCCTTTTCATTTTCTTTATCTGATCTCGATTTTCGCCGTTGGCAGCAAATTTTTGCATACGTATGTGCGTATTTTGCCCCTTATTGTCAAATTTATTGAGAGTTTTTCCGCACGCCGCCCGAATTGCTGCTGCATAGCGAGCTTTTTGTTAGAGTAATCGGTATTTTTTTGCAAAATTTCCAAAGTTGTTCTTTGATTTTTTTGAAATGATACTTCTCACCCATTTTTCGGGTTCCGTCGCAAAATTTTTATCTCTTAGCCGACTTACACTTGCATCTAACACTGTTTTATAGTAAAATAAATACGTTGAAACAAAGGAAAAAGCCATGTCCTATTTAGAAAACTTATCTCAGATAGTAAATACAAAAGATTACCGAAGACTCCATGACAAAACTCAGTTGTTTGGAGTTATGAAAAACGATCATTATCGTTCCCGTATTACGCACACTGTTGAAGTGTGTGTAGTGGCTTTACAAATTGCCGCAAAATTGCGTGAGACTGAAAATATCGTTATAGACGATTCATTGATAATGGCTATTGCCATGGGACATGATATAGGACATACTCCATTTGGACATGTCGGCGAACGTACTTTAAGCAGTATTTTGAACGGTACTGAAAACTTAGACGGCGTTGTAAGCGATATTATGCAAAAGTCCGAAAAACACTGGTTTAAGCATAACGTAAATTCTTATCGAATTTTGACCAGACAAGATATGTTGGATTCGAAAGAATATTTAAATGACAAACGTAAACCTTTGATAGCTTGGCAAGTTTTGGACGGTGTTTTGAAACATACCCAAGTATTCAAAGAGGACGGACTTTATGGCGACTTGGACGACCCATACTTATTGAAACGTAATTTTTTGTGTGGTGATTTGGCTCCCAATGCAAAATTTATCCGTAACAAATACTTGTCTACTATTTCGTATCATAAAAACAACATTCCGTTGACGGTTGAAGGACAGATTGTTGCTGTTGCCGACGAAATTGCGCAACGGGTAGCAGATTTTGATGATTGCGTTCGTTTTGGATTGAACGAATATGTAGGAAATTTATCTCGCCGCGTTATAGACAACGAACTCAGAGAGTTGTTGCATTCTTTGTATGCAACTATGTCTAATGGCGATGATGAAAAAATTGTAAATATATCAAAAAAAGTCTGCGAAAAACTGAAATTTAATTTGTTGGAAGCAGTAAAATTAAACAAAGACCGTTATAATGAGAAAGACGAAGTTCAGCTCGATTGGGTAATTGACTTTGATTGTGCCCTTAACAAAACATTTTTAAAAATTACCGATAATGCAATTAAAGACGAAAAGATCAAGAAATTGGACGATGAACACGACAACGTGATAAAAACTCTTTTTGCGCATTATCATGAAAATGTAGGTGATATTGCAGAGGGACAAATAAACTATACATTTGAAGATTTGAAAATATATCTCAGCAAAAATATTCGTAAACTGAATGAAAAAGAAACCGACTGCAAATTGGACGAAAAAGAATTGAAAAAGGCGTTCATCACTGTTAACCTTTCGAAAAAAGTAAATTTTATCAGTGGAGTGATAGATATTGTCAAGCATCGTTTTACGGGAAAGTGCAATACTACGAAAGAGCTTTCAAATATATTGAGTTGGCTCGGAGAATACAAACACTTTGAAATTTTAGAACGTACATACTGTATAATTTTAGATAATATTGCATATTATATAGCAGGAATGACTGACAGTTATGCACAAAAAAAATATAAAAAATGTAAAAAAACGAAAAAAAAATATTGACAATATCATGAATATATGGTAGTATTGTATCACAAAATATGTTTATATTTTAATGGATGCCCTTCCATAAGGGAAGTCGAAGTTAAAAAGAAACGAAAGTGTCTGAGTAAACATCGGCGGGCGAGGAATAGATTTTTCTAGCTGCGTGCGAAACCCTCGTAAAATGTCAAAGTCACCTTCCGAAAGAGGGTGACTTTGTTTTGTATATTTATCGTCGCAAAATTTTTATCTCTTAGCCGACTTACACTTGCATATAACACTGTTTTATAGTAAAATAAATACGTTGAAACAAAGGAAAAAGCCATGTCCTATTTAGAAAATTTGTAAGTACAAAAATACGACGGCTTATTTACCTTTCCGCAGTATTTTGCGATGTTAATTTGAAATTATGCAAAAGTATTCTTCTCCAAATGGCGTAACGAAACGTTTCGTCGAATTGTATGGCAGGCGCAATCTCGCCGAATTTAACCGTTATGCCGACGTATTGACAAATTTTCGGCAGTATTTCGGCTACGGTTCGGCATTTTTGTGCAGTTCTCCGGGACGGGTGGAATTTATAGGCAATCACCTTGATCACAACGGCGGACGCGTCATCGCCTGTACCGTCAATCTGGATATAGTCGCCGCTTTTCACGCCAACAACTCGGATGTTATCACTATTATGGGAAAAAAGCGCGGCGCAATTCGCGTTCCCGTGGGAGATTTTTCCGTTACAAGTCACAGCGCCGGTCTTGTAAAAGGCGTGGTGCGCTTTCTATCGGAACAGGGCTTCAAAGTGGGCGGTTTCGACGCGTACACCGACTCCGTTATTCCCTCCGGCGCGGGAGTAAGCAGCAGTGCGGCTTTCGAATTGTTTGTGGGCAGCGCTCTTTCCGTGTTGTACAACAACGGTGCAATTCCGTCCGACGTACTTGCGCGGGCGGGACAGTTTGCCGAAAACGTCTATTTCGGCAAGCCGTGCGGTTTGTTGGACCAAAGCGTAATTGCAACCGGCGGCGCGGTGCTGTCGGATTTCCGCGACGGAGTAGTCTGCACCCGACTTGAAGCCGCAGCGGAAAATGTGTCGCTTGTCCTCATCAACACGGGCAAAAGCCATTCCGATCTCTCCGATCTGTATGCGGCTATACCCGCCGATATGCGCGATGTTGCAAGATTTTTTGGCGCGGAACGGCTTGTAAACGTACCGCGGCAGCAGTTTTTCTCTCGCTACAACGACGTCGTTAATGCTTTGGGTGAGGGCAAAGCGCTGCGCGCAAAACATTTTTTCGACGAATCGGAAAGAGTGGAGCGTATATCCGTGCTGTTGAACGTTGCCGCGTCAGCCGATAAAGGCACGCTTGATCCTCTCGGCAGCGGCAAAGACCGCGTCGAACAAATAATCTCCCTTATCAACGCTTCGGGAGACAGCAGTCTTTATCAACTGAAAAATTGCTCGACGGACGAGTCCGACTCCGTCATTGCCGACGCTGTTTCATTTGCCCGCGGCGTTTGCTTGTGCGGCGCGCGTGTTCACGGCGGAGGTTTTGCCGGAACGGTGCTGTGTGTTTTGCCAAGTGAAAATCTTGCGTTATTTGTTTCCGCCGCCACCGAAAAATACGGTGCGGACAATGTTTATCCGTTGCGTTTACGTCCTCTCGGAACGACCGTATTGTAAATTTTTGCTTAACTGTCCCTCCCTTTTTATTTTATGTCAAAAAAGTTTAGTAATTTTAATCAAAATGTTTGACATTACTTAATCGCTGTTGTATACTTGTACCGTTGCCCGTGGCAAACAAATTTATTTTCGTATATGCAGGACTTTGTGCCTGCGCCGTGAAATGCGGCAGTACCGTAAATAACTTGTGGGTTGCCGTCGGGTATTTTTTTGTTTCGGAGTGTCGCAAATGGTTGAAATCGGTCGAAAAATAAAACAATACCGTTTGCAATTGGAATTGACGCAAGAAGAGTTGGCTCAACGCACCGAACTCACAAAAGGATACATTTCTCAGTTGGAAAACGACTTGTGTTCCCCTTCCATTGCAACGTTGGAGGATATTTTGAACGTGTTGGGCGTTTCTCTCTACGAATTTTTTGCCGAACCGCAAAAAGAGCAGGTAGTGTACACGCCTTCGGATTATTTTGTGTCGGAAAACGGTTCGGGAGTCAGTACTTGGCTTATTCCCAATTCGCAGGTAAAGCAAATGGAACCGATCATTCTCACTCTCCAAAAGAACCAAGAAAGCGTCGAACGCCTTCCTTTCGAAGGAGAGGAGTTCGGTTATGTAATATCGGGAGAGGCGGAGTTATCGGTGGGAGAAGAACGTTACCGATTGAAAGCGGGCGAATCCTTTTCGCTCAACGGCAAACGCCAACACAAACTGAAAAACGCAAAGAACGAAGAATGTAAAATTTTGTGGGTGACTACCCCGTCAAATTTTTAGGAGGCAACAATGGACGACAAAATTATCGAAATCAAAAACGTTTGCAAAAGTTACAGCGACAAACCCGTGGTAAAAAACATCTCGTTGAGTATTCGCCGCGGAGAATTTGTAACTCTGCTCGGACCGAGCGGCTGCGGAAAAACCACAACGCTCAGGATGATTGCGGGTTTTGAACAGCCCACGAGCGGTACGATACTGTTCAACGGCGAGGACATCACTACATTGCCTCCTCACAAACGCAACATAAATACGGTATTTCAAAAATACGCGCTGTTTCCGCATCTGAACGTATTCGGAAATATCGCTTTCGGATTGAAAATGAAAACCATTCCGGACGGCGAGCCGAAAACGGACAAGAACGGCAAAACCGTGCAAAAAATGCGCCACCTTAACAAGGCGGAAATAAACGACAAGGTAAACGCCGCCCTCAAAATGGTCGACCTCGAAGATTACGGTCACCGCGCGGTAAACAGCCTCAGCGGCGGACAGCAGCAGCGTGTAGCTATCGCGCGCGCTCTTGTCAACGAACCCCAAGTGCTGTTGTTGGACGAGCCTTTGGGCGCGTTGGACCTCAAAATGCGCAAGGATATGCAGTTGGAACTTATGCAGATGCACAAGCAATTGGGCATCACCTTTGTGTATGTAACGCACGATCAGGAAGAAGCCTTGACGATGTCCGATACGATAGTGGTTATGAAAGACGGCGAAATCCAACAAATCGGCAATCCCACCAAAGTGTACGACGAGCCCGCAAACGCGTTTGTAGCCGACTTTATCGGCGAATCCAACATACTCTCCGGCACAATGGTAAAGGACTTTTGTGTGGAAATTTCCGGTCACAGGTTCGAATGTGTGGACAAGGGTTTCAAATTTAACGAACCGATAGACGTAATTATCCGTCCCGAGGATATAAAAATCGTAGAAACCGACGACAAAAATTGTCTTGTGGAAGCGGATGTGTTGAGTTGCGTGTTCAAGGGCGATCACTATCAAGTAACGGCGCTTACCTATGGCGACGAGCGCAACGAAATAGTAATTCACGACAATGTGGAAGTAAACGCGGGAGACAAAATCGGTTTGTACATCAAGCCGTTCGACTTCCACATAATGCACAAATCCCGCCTTATCAACGAGTTGGAAGGAGAAATTTGGGAAGAAAACGTTGTGCAAATGTGCGACGGAAAGTTTCCTTGCGTCAGTAGTCTCGAAGAGGGCACGAAAGTGCGCGTCAAGGTGGATTTCGACGACGTTGAGCTGACCGACGACGAGGAGGACGGAACTATCGGCGCCACGATCATTTCTTCCATTTACAAAGGAAGTTATTGGCAGTATATCGTGCGTACCGATACCTACTATGATTTCTTTGTGGACAACGACTACGAGTGGAGTATCGGCGATCGCGTGGGTATCAAGATCGCTCCCGACAAAATACTATTAGAGGAGGTAAGGGATGAACAAGAAGTTTAAGTTTCGCCTTACTCGGCGCGCCTTCGCCTATCCGTATATGATTTTTTTGCTTCTGTTTGTGGTAGTTCCGTTGGTGATTATACTTATCAATGCCTTCCTTGACGACAACAGCAAATTTACATTTGCAAATTTTGCGGAGTTTTTTACGGACGCAGGCGGCGGATTGACGGTTTTGGGCAATTCCTTGATAATCGGGTTGGTAACAACCGTCATTTGCCTTGCAATAGGCTATCCTTGCGCATATTTCCTTGCCAAATATCATGCTTCTAACCGCGTGTTTGTACTGATGTTTATTTTGCCGATGTGGGTAAACTTCCTTATACGCACCCTTTCTACCAAAGCGATATTTATGGCAATGGATGTAGACCTCGGTATGGGTACGGTGCTGTTCGGTATGGTGTACAACTATTTGCCGTATATGATCTTGCCGCTGCATACTACGCTTGTTTCGATAGATCACAGCTACATAGAAGCGGCAGAGGACCTCGGCGCCGACAAGTTGAACGTTTTCCTCAAAACCGTTTTGCCTTTGTCTGTACCGGGCATCGTCAGTGGTATCACGATGACGTTTATTCCCGCGATTTCCACATTTGCCATTTCGGAAATTTTGTCGAGCAGCAAAATTTTCCTGTTCGGCGACGCGATCAATATGCACTTTTCCAAAACCACAAACAGCTTCGGCGTTGGCAGCGTTATGAGTTTGGTTATGCTGGTTTTGGTTATCGTGGCAAACGTAATTGTCAACCTCACAAGCAAAGATGAGGAGGTGTCGAGCGTACTATGAAAAAACGTAATCTCATCGGTCGCATTTGCGCGGACGGATACCTCGGATTGGTGTTGGCGATTATGTATTTGCCGATTTTCCTGATCATCGTGTTCAGCTTTTCGGGCAGTAGCCGTTTCAGTTTTGACAGCGGCTTTACATTGGAAAGCTACAAACAACTGTTTGATCCCGACTTAAATGCGGGACTGATTTCGGCGTTGAAAAACACTGCGATACTTGCGCTGTCCGCAAGCGTTATTTCTACGATTTTGGGAGCTTTTTCCACGATAGGTATCTTTGCGCTCGGGCGTAAATTGAAAAAAATCACCCTTACGGTAAACCAATTGCCGATGATCAACAGCGAAGTGGTGATGGCTGTCAGTCTGATGGTGTTTTTTGCGGCGTTCAGCTTTATTTTCCCGCAAGGAATGACTCGTCTAATCATTTCGCACGTGGCATTCTGCACACCCTATGTTGTTTTGTCTATTTTGCCGCGCTTGCAGCGAATGGACCCCAATATGTACGAAGCGGCGCTCGATCTCGGCGCAAACCCGTTCAGCGCCATGATAAAGGTGGTATTCCCTTATATCATGCCGGGTATCGTCAGCGGTTTTGCAATGGCGTTTACTCTTTCGTTGGACGACTTTATCATCACGCAGTTCAACAAGGGCGACACGGGTATAGAAACTCTTTCCACGTATATATACGAGGATGCGCGCGTAAAGAGCCTCGAACCGTTTTGGTTTGCGGTGTTTAGCATCTTCTTTGTCGTGATGTTTACTTTTTTGTTGGTGATGAACATCAAAAAGACGCAAAAGGAGGCAAAAAAATGAAAAAAATCGCTTCTTTGCTTTTCGTGATTTTGCTTGTTTGTTTTGCGGCGGCATTACTTTCGGCATGCGATGTGTCGGAAAAGGACAGTCTTGTAATTTACAATTGGGCAGACTACATTTTCGACGAGGATTTGGAAGATTTCAAAGATTACTACAAACAGGTGACGGGCAAGGATATAGATATAACCTACGTCACGTTTGATACAAACGAAACCATGCTGACGCGTCTCACCAAGGGTGACAGCAATGTAGATGTCGTTTGTCCGAGCGAATATGCCATTCAAAAACTTATCGAGATGGATATGCTGATACCGATGTATTATTTCGATGAACAACGATACACGGACGCGTTTTCATCCAATGTCAATCTCGACCTGTATGAACACAACAGCGATAATGTGGAAGAAGGTATAATCGAAAAGGTGAGCGACACGTTCGGTCAGATCGAAATTACCGCACAAGGCGACAATCAAGGCAAAAAAGTCAGCATGGTAGACTATTTTGTCCCCTATATGTACGGCACCTTGGGCATACTGTACAACAAGTATGCTTTTGACGAATTGGGCATTTACGATGAGCAAATTCTCAACGATTCCAATTGGGGCATTTTGTTCAACGACGACGGTAACGGAAATTTGCTTCACGAGGGGCTTACGGGAAATATTCTGATGAAGGACAGTATTCGCGACAGCTATGCCGCCACCGTTTTTTACTTGCTTGAAAGCGGCAGACTCGACGGATTGACTGACGAAAACGGAGTACTTTATACGGAAATGTCCGTAGGAGAACTTATCAATGCTGTGGATGACGGTCTGTTGGAAGTTGTAAAAGACGCCTTGACAGAACAGAAAAAACAACTGTTCGGCTACGAAGTGGATTTCGGCAAAGACGATCTGCTGATGGGCAATGCTATTGTGGATCTTGCATGGAGCGGCGACGCTATGTATGCGGTAGAGGAAAGCTGGTCGGACGAATACGACGATTATGAATTGAGTTATTACGTGCCTCATTCTACCGGAAATATATGGTTCGACGGTTGGGTAGTACCCAAAACGCACAATCCTGCGCATTTCGACGCGATAAAACTTTTTATCAACTATCTCAATATCCCTGTTTCCGCAGCGCAAAATTTGTTGGAAATAGGTTATTCGTCGGCGGTCAAAGCGGACGTTCTGCGTAACGATACGGACGCCATGGAAGTACTCGCCGAAGGATACGAATACGACATCGATGACCCCGACAGTATGCAGGAGTTTGAGATGTATTTCTTTGAAAACAGCTATTTGGACGAAAACGGCGAAATTGTTTGCTACGACGAAATAAGCGATAGCAATTGGCGTTATCCGTTTGCATCTGCGGCAAATCACAACGACGATTTTCGCAATATCGACAGCCTCGGCGTGATGCGCGACTTCGGCGACAAAAACAAGGCGGTTGTGACCGCGTGGAACTATTCGCGTTCGGCAGGGGTAAACGCATTGCCGTTGCTCGGTTGGACTGCGCTTGCGGTTGCGATAGCGGTGGGCATAGTTGTACTCGTGTATATAATAAAGAGAAAAAATTGATTTTCTCTCCGATTAAATAACAAATAAATTTCAAATTATCAGGGTTGTTTGCAAAGTCAAGCGGGTATTTTCTTTATGTTGCGCTGCTAAAATATTTACTCATTGCAACGGCAAGTTGGGCTTTTGTAAACGGCTTTACG
The DNA here is from genome assembly GCA_947601445.1 of uncultured Clostridia bacterium. Lineage (GTDB taxonomy): Bacteria > Bacillota > Clostridia > Christensenellales > CAG-314 > Fimimonas. The sequence continues at coordinate 33,953 of CANQGD010000011.1, forward strand.
CGGAAGAAATATTTTGGTAAACACACAGTTTTCGTTTTATTGTAACGTAAGGCTCTTTGTAAATGTCGGATTGTATTTCATTCGGGGCTTTATGTCAAATGTTGTGGTGTAGGAATTTTCCCGACATATAATTGAATTTACACTCTCCCACTGCGGTATGGCGGTTGGGAGAGTTGCTTTTGTTCGGCTTTTTGTAATAACAGCAGCTTATCAAGCGTCGCCTTTTACGCCAAAACTGTCAAGTTGAGTTGAAAATTGTTTCAACAGCATACGTTTTGTGCAATATATTTCTAAGACATTCGCTTTTTCGGCAACTACCGTATGGTTGAGCTGCATATAATTCCGTACATCATCAGATTAACAATAATTCCAAACAAAATTATTTGAATTTAAGATAATTTGCAAACGGTTTACTCACTCGGCGTTATATTTTGTTGTAAATTTTTTATATCGTGCTGCAAATAATATGCCCAAAACGAAAGTTACTTCAATAATGTTGTAAAAAAAGGTGTTTTGTGTTACAATAATTTTAACGATAAAATGCCTGAATAGGCTTTTATCCGATAATCAAGTTTAAATCTTTTGAGAGGCAACAATGAAAGTATTACCTTTTCCTCAAAAGTCCGAAAATATAAGCGGCAGTTTTGTAATCAACGACAATGCCAAGATTTTTTGCGACGGAGAATTTGTTTCTCAGGCAGAGCGTCTTGCCGATCTTGTATATCACAGTTGCGGTTTCTTTTTACAGTTTACGGACGTGATACAAGAAGCACAAATTATTTTTGCCAAGGACAGTCAGTTGAATGTCGAAGGCTATGTTATCATGATAAATCAAGGTGTTGCGACTATTACAAGCTCCGATAAACGCGGATGTTTTTATGCCGTAGAAACCTTGCGACAAATATTCGATCTTGATTCCGCGCAGGAGCAGATTGTTTGCAACGATTGTTATATAGAAGATTATCCGCGTTTTAGTTATCGCGGTTTGATGTTGGATATTGCCCGACACTTTTTCGACTTGAATGTTTTGAAACAGTTGGTGGAATTGATGTCGCAGGTAAAACTCAATGTTCTGCATCTGCATTTGACCGACGATCAAGGGTTCAGGCTGCAAATTGACAAATATCCGTTGCTTACGGAAATTGCAAGCGTGCGTGACGGCAGCGAAGTTATCAAGGACGGCGAAAGTTACATCGACGATGTGCCGCATGCAGGATACCTTACCAAGAAGGATGTCAAGGAACTTGTATCTTTTGCGGACGCGCACAATGTAACTATCGTTCCGGAGATCGATATTCCCGGACATTTTGTGGCGGCTCTCGCAGCGTACCCTCAATTCAGCTGTACGGGCACCGTCTCGGAAGTCCGCAAAAAATGGTCCGCGTCCAAGGATATTTTGTGCGCGGGAAACGACGGCGCTTATGACTTTGTAAAAGATGTTTTGGACGAAATTTGCGAACTGTTTCCGTCGCAATATATTCACTTGGGCGGTGAGAATGTCGCAAAGGATAGATGGTGCAATTGCAAATTGTGTCGTGAACGTATGTCCGAGTTGAAATTGGACAGTTTCGATGAATTGCAAACGTATATGATAGAGGTTTTTCGCGCTCATCTCGAATCTCACGGCAAAACCGTTATTATCCGAAACGACGGCGTAACGAAAAATACCGACAGGCGAATCGTCAGTCAGCTTTGGACTCCGCTCAAACGTCATCGCGCCGCAAAGGAAACGCGCACGGGACGTCAAATAATTGTATCTCCGCGCAGACGCGTGCATTTCAATCACGAGTACGACGTAATTTCTCTCGGGCGCACGCTCAAATTGAATCCGTATCGCGGGGTAAAAAAGGCGGATCGCGTCAATGTTTTGGGTGTGGAAGGCGCTATCTGGACTCAACATATAGAGACGGCGGACAGATTGTTTTTCAACATATTACCTCGATTGGACGCGCTTGCGGAATGTGCGTGGAGTAAATGTCGAAAGGATTTTTATCCGCGCTTGCAAAAGCGACTTGTTTACTACGATAAACTCGGGCTAAATTACAACAGAAAATTTGTGCGTAAGGTGCAGGTCACTGCCGCCGACAACGCTCAGCAAGGAGACACTATATGAAAAAAATTGCAGTTTTAACCAGCGGCGGAGACAGTCAGGGTATGAATGCCGCTGTTTATGCTACCGTTCGCGCGGCTCTTTCAAACGGAATGGAGATTTACGGCATAAATCACGGTTACCGCGGATTGATTGACGGCGATGTCACTAAACTCGACGCAAAAAGCGTTGAGGGTATCGTTCATCGCGGAGGTACCGTACTCGGCACCGCTCGCTGTCCCGAGATGAAAACTCCCGAAGGACAAAAAAAGGCAGTTGCCACGCTAAAAAAGTTTGGTATCGAGGGATTGGTTGTAATAGGCGGCGACGGCAGTTTTGCGGGAGCAAAGGTCCTCAGCACGGTATACGGTATCAAGGTGATAGGTATCCCCGGCACAATCGACAACGATTTGGCGTATACCGATTATACATTGGGTTTTGACAGTGCGGTTGCAGTGGTTGTAAACAATGTAAATATGCTCAGAGACACTATGTCATGCAACGATCGCACATGCGTTGTGGAAGTTATGGGACGTGACTGTGGCGATATTGCTATGTTTGCGGCGCTTTGTTGCGGCGCGGAAGCAGTATGCGTGCCTGAGAAAGGATATGATCCCGATGCGCTTGCGGAAGTAATCAAACGCAATGCTTCAAAAGATAAATTCGACAACATAATTATCGTTGCCGAGGGAATACGTTCCGATGGCACGTTGGACAAGGGACACGAGGCGGACAAAGTAATGAAAGATATTCTCGATAGACTGCCGACTCTCAATATTCGCAGTATTTCTTTGGGACATTTGCAACGTAGCGGCGACGCTACCGTCTACGACAGAAAGCTCGGCATTTTGATGGGAAATCTTGCCGTCGAATGTCTTGCCGAGGGCAAAACGGATCGCGTTATCGGCATAAAAAACGATAAGGTGTTCGATGAGGATATGGTTTCCGCATTGTCCGAGAAAAAACAATTTAATCAACGGATTTACGATTTGGCAAACAATCTCGTAAAATATTGATTTTGGAATACCTATAAGGCAATTGCAGTTTTAACGGAATATAAATGAATTGAAAATTACGGCTATGCGTCAAACCCGCTCGGGAAATAGGCGCACGGCCGTATTTTTTTTGCAAAAACTTTACCGTGAGGGCTCATATTCGAACGTTCCGCTGCAAACACATATAATCGTTTGTGCGCAAAGCAGATTAAACTGTGGCAGCACAATCCGTTAAGTACGATATAACTTCCGGTATATGTTTACTCGTATCGAAAGTTTATTTTGTCGGAAAGCGCAAATAAGCAGTGGCAAGACTGCGACTATCTTTATCTCCGACAAAATTGCTTCAAAGCATTGCATTATTCGTAACGGCATGATATAATAACAGTACAATACAAATTCTTTGGGGCGTGGTGCAATTCCACACCGATAGTGAAAGCCTATGAACGCAGTCTGTTTTGCAGACGGCGCCGAGCGGGTGAAATTCCCGAGCCGACGGTATAGTCCGGATGAGAAAAGAATAAAATACTTTCTTGTATTTTTGCACCCTTGGGATTTGTCCGAGGGTTTTTTCATGCGCGGACAAATTTCAAGATACCGTTTCAAAGAGAAGGAGAATTTATGAAAGAAAAGACAACGCCTATTTCTCAAACAAACACCGACGGTGTTTTAGATGAACGGTTATCGCAGAAAACGACAACGGATGAGACGCCGACAGAATTTACCACACTGGCAAAGGCTCCCGAAAAAAACAAATTTTTCACAACAGGCAATATGGCGGTTATGGGGATACTTTCCGCAATAGCCTACTTGTTGTATTTGTTGCCAAAGCTGATTCCCGTGTTTAATCTGCCCTTTTTCCCTTCTTGGTTGGATTTGCAAATTTCCGATCTTCCCGCATTGCTTGGCGGATTTGCAATAGGTCCATGGGCTTCCGTTATCATCATTGTGATAAAATGTGCGCTCAAAATGCCTCTCACCAGCACAATGTGCGTAGGTGAATTGGCAGACATCATTGTCGGTATTGCATTTGTATTACCCGCGTCGATTCTGTATAAATTTATGAAAAAACGCAAAGGCGCGATAATCGGTATGCTTGTGGGAACCGTTAGCGCGATATTGTTTTCGATGTTGGCAAATTGGTTGATACTGATACCGTTTTACGCAATGCAATTCGGCAGTGGTGACCAAGCCGCGGGCATGCAGACAATTATCCGTGCAGTTTCAACGCTCTATGAAGGTATAACCGTAGAAAGTTTTTATACCTACTATTTGTTTTTGGCGGTAATTCCGTTCAATCTGATGCGTTGCGCCATTTGTTCCGTAATTACGTTTCTCATTTACAAACCGTTATCCAAGGCGTTGCATTGGGAAATTAAGAGTAAAAAGAAAAACACAACGCCGTCATCGGATATACCAACGGCACAAGAGGATGTTTCAAACGAAACAACGGTTTCGTCCGACCCCTCCGAAGGCAACGTTCCTTCTTCCGACCTGCATTGAATGGCGAGTTGCACATTTGATTAAAAACTACATTCTTGATTGCAAGCCTTGATTTATTGCACAGTGCCCGATGCGGCGCTGTGCATTTTTCTACTTGCGCAAACTTGTTGCCAACTCGCTTGCCAATGATAGTAAATTGTAGTAAAATATATAAGATGAAATCACTCGCTCAAATAACAACCAAATCCGTCAAAGAGACGGAAAAATTTGCCCAACAGTTCGCAAACAAATTGAGCGGCGGTGAAGTACTGCTGTTAAAAGGCGATCTCGGCGCAGGTAAAACACATTTTGTAAAGGGGCTTGCCAAGGGCTTGGGTATAAAAGACGTAGTTACCAGCCCCACATTTGCATTGCACAACGAGTATCACGGACGTCTCACGCTCAATCACTTTGATTTTTACCGTATCGAAAACAGTGAAGAGGTAGAAATGACGGGATTGAACGAATTATTTTACGACAAAAACGCCGTTTCCGCGATAGAGTGGAGCGAACGTATACCGGAGCTGTTGCCGACGGGCTGCATAACGGTGCAAATTGATAAAACGGACGAGAATGTTCGTCAAATAACGGTTATACAATGAAAGTACTTTTTGTAGATACGACAACTTCCGATCTCGTCGTCGCCGTAATTGAAGAAAAAAACGTTACAGCAGTAATCAACAAAGATACGCAACGATGGCACAGTCAATTGCTTTGCGAAAAAGTGAACGAAGCGCTAACCAAAGCAAATACGGATTTTGCCCACTTGGACGCTTTTGCATGCGCAATAGGTCCGGGCAGTTTTACGGGAATACGGATAGGCGTAGCCACCGTAAAAGGGTATGCAACGGCGGTTCCTCGCCCATATATTGCGCTGAATTCTTTGGAAGCTATTGCATGTTCCCCGACTTGCGGACAAAAGGGCAGCGCAGTTATCGATGCCGGCAACGGTTACTATTTTGCCGATTACGTCAACGGAATTGCTCCTGTTTTGATAAAATACGATGATGAGCGCGCGTCATTTGCGGGACGGGGCACGGCAAGCGATTATCTGGACGGTGCCATAAATTTGATACGTACACGTTACTTGGAAAAAAGTTTCGATAACGATTTGAAGCCTTTGTATATAAGGCGTTCGCAAGCGGAGGAAAACAGAAATGATCAGTAAATTGCAATTTTCCATGCCCGTCGTATTTCAGCTCGGCAAGATAGAAAAAGAATGTTTCGGCAAGGACGCTTGGAGCATAAACAACATTATCGGAGAATTTAATAACGAATTTTCACATTTTTTCGGCGAAGTGGCGGATGACGTCGTCGTAGGATATGTCTGCGTCAGAATTATGTACGAAGAAGCGCAGATTTGTAATATAGCCGTTTTGCCCAAATATCAGAGACAGGGAATTGCCACGAGATTGCTTGAAACCGTTGCGGAATTTGCCGCAATTCAAAAATGCGAGCGCTCGGAGTTGGAAGTTAATACCGCCAACATTCCGACAGTGGAGCTGTACAAAAAATGCGGTTATGAAATAGTCGGCACTCGTCCCAATTTTTACAAACGTTCCAAGCGCTTTAAATCGCGCGATGCGTATACAATGGTGAAAAAATTGTAAGCAAGCATAGTTGTTTTATTGATACGCTGATGTTTTTTTTGAAAAGTTCTGATTGTGGAGACAGAGATGTATTTCTATTTCCACAAGTATATAAAACAAAACGTTAATCTTTTATTCGAAATTTACCGACGGCAGTGTTTTATGCATTGCCGTCGATAAGTTATTCGGGAGATTTTTTTGTATACAATTCCGACGGATAATTTGTATACAAATGCGCAGTTTCGCGGTATCCGTAAGGATTTATGTGCACAATTTGCAGCACACATAACATAAACAAATTACGGTATTTTTAATAAGTATATTTTAATTTCTGTCAATTATCTAAAAAGAATTGTGTTTCAAATTTTTCAATCGACGCATTTATAAATTTTTATTTTGTCTTATGCTTACGTTGTTTTCGTAGAAATTTTAGTTTGATTAGTTGGTTTTTTGTGCTTATATATAATACTACGACAGACATAGATTTGAGATATGATATTATAATGCTATTATATTGTGATAAATATTGAGAATTGTCGAAATATGGCACTTTTGGGTAAATACGTTCATAAAATATTCATTGGAGCAGACGAGTGTACTTTATCAAGTCGGGCAGCGGACGACAGCCGATAGTGTGGTTGCACGGTTGGGGTTGCGACGGAAATATTTTTCAACCTATCGCGGCGCGTTTGTCCGATTTTTCAAACTATTTGGTGGATATGCCGGGTTTTGGCAAAGGTCAATCTTTGCCCGAAAGCGGTTGGTGCGTTGCCGACTACGTCGACGATGTTTATAAGTTTCTCGTAGAACAGCGTCTTGAATCCGTAACTATTGTTGCGCACAGTTTCGGATGTCGTGTGGCGACGGTGCTTGCCGCAAAACATCCCGAAGCAATATCCCGAATGTTGTTTGTCGCTCCTGCGGGTTTGCGGCGGTTTTCCGTTAAACGGTGGTGGCGCGTGCGTGTTTACAAGCTAAAAAAAAGGTTCGGGCGCGTTGATTTGACCCATGCTTCCGCCGACTATCTTGCGTGTGACGGCGCTTTGCGCGCGACATTCAACAAAGTTATCAACCAAAATCTCGCAAGTTATGCTCGGCGTATTCGTTGTCCCGTGCTTATCGTCAACGGATACGAAGACACGGCAACTCCTTTGAGGCAGGCGCAAATATTTAACAAATTGATAAAAAACAGCAGTCTGGCTGTAATAAACGGCGATCATTTTGCTTTTTTTCGCACGCCCGAGGCGTTTGCCGAAACATTAAGAAACTTTGTGGAGTAAGTTTTGCAAATAGCGACATCTGTTTTTAGTGCAATTTGTTTGACCGTTGCGTCAGCCGAATGTTTTCGTGTGTTGCAAGCGGCAAGCTACAAACCGTTGAGGGGATACTGCAAAATTGCAATATCCGTATATTATTTTTCGTTGATAGCGGTGCAAATCGCAGCGATAATGCTGCATTGCTTCGTGCAATATGCCCTTTATATCAACCCTGTTCTGTATTTGTCGTTTGCCATTGTTTGGAGTTTGGTAAAGCGCAAAGTCCCGCTGAAACTTACCAAACGGGTGTTGCGCATGTTTGTAACGGAATTGGCGATTTTGGTTGTACTTTGCGTAGCCGTCAATCCGGATTGGTGGACGTGGCTTTTGCCGATCACAACTCTTGCCGCTTGGGCGATATGTCTTCCCGTCGATATTGCGATAAACCGTCGCCATATCCGGCTTGCGCAGAGCAAACTGTCGCAAAGCGGAGTTATCGTTATCGCGATAACGGGCAGCTACGGAAAAACTTCGGTAAAGGATATGCTTTCGGCAATACTTTCCGACAGCGTTGCTCCCTCCGGAAGTTGCAACACGCCTTTGGGTATTGCGTCTTTTATCAACAAGACCGACCTGACCTGCGCAAAATATCTTGTTTTGGAGTTTGGTGCGCGGCAAAAAGGGGATATAGCCAAACTGTGCAAATTGTATCATCCGTCTTACGGAATTGTCACGGGTGTTTGCGCACAACATTTGTCCACCTTCAAAAGCCTTGCAAACGTTGTTTCCACAAAAAAGGAATTAGTGGAAAATATACCGAAAGAGGGTTTTTGTGTTCTCAATCAGCGGGATGAAATCGTCTCGTTCTTTGCGGAAAGCGGTGTGTGTCGCAAAATTTTCTCCTACGAAAATTTACAAATAAACGTCGGAAATGTTGATTTTGACGGCACTCAGGCAGACGTAATTTATCTTGACGAATTACATTCAGTAACATTGCCGCAAATTTCCGACTATGTAGGCGATACGTTTGCCATGTGTTTTCAGATGGCGATAAATTTGGGTCAAAGCGTTTGTCAAACGATAAAAAACGCCGCAAATATCCGCCAAACGCCTCACCGTCTCGAATTAATAAAAGGAGCATACTGTCACGTGTTGGATGACAGTTACAACGGTAGTATAACGGGCGTTGACGCCTGTTGCAAAACGCTTGCAAAATTTTCTTGCGCGAAAGTCGTAATCACCCAAGGCTTGGTGGAGTGCGGCAAAAATCGTCGCGAAATGAATATCCGATGCGGCAAATTTTTAGGCAAAGCGTGCGATACAGCGGTGGTATTGGGGCGCAATGCGGATTTTTTGGCGGAAGGGTTGCGGAGTGAAGACTGCAAAGTTTTGCGTGCTCGAAGTCTTAGCGAAGCGGTTCAGCTCGCGCTCCCTCTTGCTCATGGCGGAATTTTGCTGTTTCAAAACGATTTGCCCGATGTTGTCGGATTGTAATTATTATGAAAATTGAGGTGGAAATATGAAAAAATCAACCGAGGAACGTACCGTCGCGCTGATTTACGGCGGAAAAAGCTGCGAACACGACATATCCGTCATAACGGCATGTCTTGCAAAAGGATACTTCAACGGGCGGCTGTTAAGCATTTATATCAATAAACAAAATCGCGCTTTTCTCGTCGGTAACAATTGGACGCCGTACGCTCATTTGCACAACAAACTGTCGGTCAGAGTTGTTTTTTTGACGGGAGAGGGGGCAATCGGAGTGATCAAGCGCAAACGTCTTGTCAAAATACCAATCGATGTTGCGGTAAATTGTTGTCACGGTCTGAACGGTGAGGACGGCTGTATTGCCGCGTTGTGCCAAATGTGCGAAATACCTCTTGTGGGTTCGGATGTGGCATCCGGCGCTGTGGCTATGGATAAAATACTCACCAAGCAAGTGCTGTCATACTGCGGTTTTCCCGTGGTAAAAGGGGTGGGGATTTCCAATAAAGATAATTCGGGAATTTTAAGCGAATTGTCGTATCCGCTTATAGTAAAGCCTGCGTTGCTCGGATCAAGCATCGGAGTAAGCGTTGTTCATTCTCCCGAACAGTTGCGACAAGCTCTCAACGACGCTTTCAAATATTGTTCGCGTGCGCTTGTGGAAGAGGCGCTGTCGGATTTTGTCGAACTAAACTGCGCCGCCATGCGAATGAATGGAGAGGTGATTACAAGCGAAGTTGATTCGCCCGTTACGGTGAACGAACTGCTTACTTTCGGAGACAAATATCTGCAAAGCGGCACATCGAAGAAGGCAGTTCCATCCGTTGCGAATACGCTAAAAGAGGATGTTGTACGTTTGACGTCGGGAATTTACAATCGACTTGGATTCGGAGGTGTGATAAGAGTGGATTTTTTATACGACAACAAAACGGGACGTTTGTACGTCAATGAAATAAACACTACACCCGGCTCACTTGCGTTTGGATTGTGGGAAGGTCGTTTTTCACGTACACAATATGGAGAGGCGCTTGTAGATGAGGCGATAGCCGACTATCGCGACATGCAAAGCTACACCTATACATTCGAATCATCTGTTCTGAACGGAGCCGGTGGAATAAAAAAGAAGTGATTTACCTGCGATTTTATGCGACGTTGCTCACTTTGAACTTGTGCAAAAAGATATAACCGATTTTTGCCGACGGCAGATTGCGTGATAAAAGCGATGGCAGTATTTTGCCGTTCGTCGGCAGTACCATAGGCGGCAATGCGCTCTTATACAAATTTACGAAAAACATTAAAATTGTGTAATGTGCCTGTGCGATTATTTGTTTCGTTAAAAAATCTATTATGGCGTTCTTGCGGGATTGCAATTTAACAACGGAAATCGCATTGTTTGCGTAACGTTTTGAATTTTTTGTCGATTAAACGTGCGCGTTTGCCGAGCCGCGCGTGAAATTATCAATAGAAACGGATATATTTCGCAGGTGTAACTTTTTGCACAAAAGGGCGCGCCGACCTTTGTAAGGGCGTGTAATAAACAATACGCAGCTGCCGACTGTCATACAGTTACAACAAGAGCGTTCATTGCCTGTTGAAAGTCCGCAAGGCAAAATCGTGGTGCAAAAAAATTGCAAGCCGTTACCGTTTGACAAGAGCAGTTTGTTCCGGTAAGTTTGCGATAAATGTCGTCCAAGTTAAATTCGTTCGAGCAATCGTATTTCATTGTTTGCCTCCGTTCTTTTATTTACAACCCTATTATATCAAATTAAATTTGACATTGTGTTGGCTGTTTTATTTAATTTTTTTATACAAATTGTGTAAAAATTTGACAAAATATTGTCAGTATATTATAATTTATTTACATTCCGTTCGCAGCCGTCAATCCGTTAACGCAACTGTACGTTTTGTTTTGTTCGTTGGTTGTACGTTTTACGAAATATTTTTCGGCACCGAGTATTTGGTACATTAACTGTACCTACGTCGACCGCGTCGGTTTTTGTCGGTAAATGCAGCATTTTACGTACGGTAAAATACAAGGCTGCCGCAGCATCACAATTTTATTTATTCGCAAAGAGGTGAAACTATGCAAATTCCCATACTTGTAGGTATGTTATCGACCTTGCTATCCGCTGACAGGCTTGTTCGCGCGGAAGAACTTTCCCAAAAATATGAAATTTCCACCCGCACGGTATATAGATATATGGCGATGTTGTCCGAGGGCGGCGTTCCGATCGAAAGTTGTCTCGGCAGAGGCGGCGGATGGCGTATAGTGGAGAACTACAAACTCAAAGCCACCTATTTTACTCCCGAAGAGTATGAAAGGCTTATTTTCAGTTTGCAAAGTTCCACTTTGCAGGATGAAATTACTAAACAAGCCACACTCAAACTGACGGGATTGAACCGATCGCATAAGAGCGCGACGGTACTTAAAAGCGAGCAGTTTATCGTTGACGAAGGGGATTCCGCGCTCGGCGAATTGGTCAATACGATTTCCGACTGCATTGCGCAAAAGAAATTGTGCCACATCGAATATCACTCCAAAGAAGGGGTCGATTCTGTGCGCGTTATCGAGCCGTACTGTTTGATATTGAAAGACGGCGCATGGTACGTTTATAGTTTTTGTCGATTGAGAAGAGATTTTCGGTATTTTAAGGTCTCGCGTATCGTCAAATTGGAAGTCGGCGATCGGTTCAGCGGTCGCAGTTATGACGGTGTGGACAGCAGCGTAATCAAAACGGACGTATTGAAAGGTAAAGAAATGGTGCAAGTACTTCTCTCGATAGAAAGCAGCGCGCTTTCCGACTGCGAGGAATGGCTGGGCGTCGGTGCTGTCGTAAAAATGGGCGAAAGTTACCTTGCCAAAGCAACTCTGCCCTATGACGAACTTTTGATCAACAAAATTTTGTCTCTCGGCAGCGGTGTACGAGTGGAAAAACCGCAGCGTTTACGCCTTGCCGTCATCGAAAGATGCAAGCAGATTGCTGCCGTTAACCGAGACGACTAACCGTCCTTTTTCGCTTGTGATCCTCTATCGGTGTAATGCTTTTCGGCGCCGAAGCGGATTTTTGCGGGCGGAAACTTTCCAATATCTCAACGACTCGATCCGTTCCGTACAAGTTTTTTTGCGCGCGCTGTTTTGCGTGTATGGCGGTTCGATTGTCGTAAACTGCGTTTATCGCGTTGTTTAATTCTTCGTCGAGATTGGCTTCGCTCAGCGTCATTCCGCAACCGTTTTTTGCAAACCATTCGGCGTTTTGCAATTGTTCGCCGCGCGATTGTTTTGTGAGCGGTACGGTAATAAAAGGCACTTGTGCCAACGTCAATTCGGACAAAGTGTTTGCTCCCGCGCGCGTAAGGCACACATCGGTTGCGGCAAATACGTCGCTCATATCCTTTACAAATTCGGTTTGACGCGCAAAGTCGCATTTGATTTGTTTGTTTTTTCCGCAAATTACAAAAATATCAAAACGTCGGGCAAGTTGGGGATTTTTTTCTATGGCGTCATTGAGCCGTTTGGCTCCCAAACTTCCGCCTGTAACGAGAAGTATGGGTTTACTGCCGTCAAATCCCATTATTTCAAGACCTTTGGCTTTATCTCCGTGCAAAATTTCTTCGCGCACGATCAAACCGACTTGTTTTGCCCGTTTGTCGCAGGGAAACGCCGAAAGATACACATCGGCAAAGTGCGAACTCATTTTGTTGGATAATCCGACAGACATATCGCTTTCATGTATCACGGTAGGTATACCCAAACGTTTGCCCGCAATAACAACGGGCAATCCAACGTATCCGCCTTTACTGAAAATCACGTCCGGGCAAATTTTTTTAAGATGTTTTTTTGCTTCTTTAACGCTTTTTAACAATCTGATGGGCAACAAAAAATTTTGCCAACTAAATTTTCTTTGCAATTTGTAGGCGGAAATTTTGCAAAATTCTTTTACGGTGCCGTTTTCTATCAAAGGCGCGAGCAAATCTTGTTCCATTCCGTCGCTGCCTATGTAGTAGAGCGTTTCGTTGGAAAGTTTTTTTATAAGCGCGATATTGGGCGTGATGTGTCCCGCGGTTCCGCCGCCCGTAAATACTATTTTCATAGTTTTATTTTATGTATTATGTGAGCATATATGCAGTACGGCTGCGATGATCGGCGGCAAGAGACAAATACTTTTCGAATTTGCGTCATTTAGGCAAGGATACTCCTTGTAATTTGTCCAAAAAAGAGTTATAATTTGATAGAAATATAAAAGCGTTTTCGACTGCATGTAAACCGATTGAAAAACGCGCCGGAATAAGGTAGGCTGCGGTATCGACGTTTTGTTTCGTCGATCGTCAGTAAAATGCGGCTACCGACTTATGCGTTGTTTGCAGTCAACTTTGTTGCGTGCAAAGTTGTTCCAAAAGCAGGCGAAATTGTCGGCGGGATGATCGCCGAATCACTGTATGCAAATCGGTTCTTTTGTATTTTATAAAAATTTTTCAAAAAAGGCGGTGCAAAATGAAACTCTCACGCTTTGTTTCCCACGACGGAAAAGAGGTGCAGCTTTACACTTGGGATGAAACGGTCAAACCAAAGGCGGTGTTAAAAATCGCTCAC
>CANQGD010000012.1 GCA_947601445.1 uncultured Clostridia bacterium
AGACTCCCGAAGCGGATAAATTGCAAACGGAGGTCTTGTCCGAAGACGCACAACCTGCCGATACCGGTGACGATACGGAAAAGGAAAGTTTCGGTGTTCGTTTCAAAAACTTTTTTGTGATGTTGGGCGGCAAAATACGCAATTATTTTGTAAACTTGGGCAAGCGCATACGCGATTTTTGGGTAAACGCCTGGCACAAAACAGTACGTTTTTTCAAAAACGTAGGAGTGTTCTTCCGAATGATATGGTCGTTGTTGGTGGAGGTGAAATGCAAAATTTCCGACAAAGCCAAACAGCGTAAAGCCAAACGTCTCGCAGCCGAACAAGGCGAATCCACGGATTTGCCGATCGAAGAGACTGAATCTCAGCAAGAACCGATACTTATCACAGACGAGCAGCTTGTATCGGAAGATACGGCGTTCAATAACGCCGTCGTAGCTGACGAAACCGCTTCGGACGAGGAAGAATTCGAAGAAGTGGACGAAGTAATGGAAATGGAGCAACTACCGCGAGGCGGCTCAAACACTCAACTTCTTCAACACGTTGTTGCAAACCGCGTATATTTCCGTTTTACCGTCCATTTTCCAAACGGTAGCATGCGGCGTTACGGCTTACGGCTTAGCTCGTTTCCGTTTCCCCGGCAAAAAGATAATTTTTACCCTCATCATACTCACATTCATTGTGCCTCCGCAACTGACAATGATGCCTCAGCTCATCATCTTTACCAAGTTGGGCTTTGCGGGCAACGTACTCAGCTTTATGATACCGGCGGCACTTGGTCAGGGCATAAAGTCGGCGGTGTTTATCCTCATCTTTTACCAGTTCTTCCGCGGCATACCGGATTCCGTTGTGGAAGCTGCCAAGATCGACGGCGCCAACTCTTTTCAGATATTTACTCGCATAGGTATCCCCGCGGCAATGCCGGCAATTCTGCTCAGCTTTTTGTTGTCCGTGGTGTGGTACTACAACGAAACGGTTTTGTCCACAGTTTATTTGGGCACAAGCGTCAAAATGTTGCCCTTGGAGTTGGAAAAATTCCAAGCCACCTATTCTGAACTGTTCCCGCCGGAAACAACGGGCAAATCCGTAAACGAAGCCATTTACATGGCAGGAACTTTGCTAAACGTTTTGCCGTTACTCGTAATGTACTTCTTTACGCAAAAGTACTTTGTGGACGGCATCGACAAGGCGGGCATCACCGGCGAATAAGCCGTTCCCGTCATACTGAGGTAGCTTAATGAAAAAATTTGTAACTATATTATTGTCCGTATTGCTGATGGCATCACTGCTTACTTGTTTTGTCGCTTGCGACGAAACTTCCGATGAGCAGTTGCTTGCCGATTACAGCGAGCAGATCGATCGTGAAATGAAGGGCTGTTTCGACTTCTTCTGGAACGAAGCGCAAACAAATCCTACCTCGCCCGCTTACGGACTTGTTGCGGATAGAGCCGGCGTCACCAAGAACGCCAACGCGTCCATTGCCTCTGTGGGCTTTGGTTTGGCGGCGTATGTTATCGGCGTCGAAGAAGGCTATATCAGCCGCGATGAGGCAGAACAACGCGTCAAAGGCACTTTGCAAACGTTGCTGCGCTTGCAGACGGATGGCGGCAATGCCACCAAACACGGGTTTTTCACTCACTTTTTGAATATGTCCTCTGCCAAGCCTGCTATCGGAAGCGAAATCTCTTCTATCGACACGGCAATTATGCTGTGCGGTGCGCTTACTGCGGCAGAGTATTTCGGCGGCGAAGTGGAAACTCTTGCCAATACCATATATGCCAATGTCGATTGGACTTCTATGCGTATGACGCGCGATGGCAAACACTATATCGCTATGACATTCAATTCCGCAGGCACCCCCGTTACACCGTGGGATTACTATGCGGAGCAACTGATGATCTACGTATTGGGCGCGGGCAGCCCCAACGAGCAATTCCGTCTGGATGACACGGAATACTATGATTTTACCCGTACACAAGGCAATTACGGCGGTCACAAGTTTTATTACAGCTGGTTTGGCAGCATATTCACATACCAATTCAGTCATGCTTTCATCGACTTCCGTGACAAAATCGACGCAAACGGCACAAATTGGTTCGACAACTCCGTAGAGGCTTCTCTTGCCGCTTACAATTACTGCCGCGACAATGCAAAGCTCTCGCTCACCTACAAAGATGGAGGTTGGGGACTCACGGCTTGCGATGTGCCGGGCGAAAACGGTTACAGCGGAGAACTCGGCTGCCCGCCCAGAGGCTGGACACCGAACGAAAATTACAAAAGTATCGAAGGAACAATTGCACCTTGCGGCGCTATCGGCAGTGTTGTGTTTACACCCAAACAATCTCTCGAAGCGTTGGATCACTATCAAAGTATACGCTTTATCAACGGGCAGTACGGTCTGTTGGATAGCTACAATCTCGACCGCGACTATTACGGAATGGACTACATCGGAATAGACAAAGGCATTTCTCTTGTTATGCTTTACAACTTTAAGTGCGGCGGTGTGTGGCAGCTGACCAACGGTAACGAATACTTGCAAAACGGACTTGAAGCGTTGGGCTTTATTGCTCAGTAGGTGGTGCATGACGGAAAACAACAATAGCGGTGTACACCGCGCTCCCGAGCGCAATCGACAACCGCGCATCAAGCCTCCCGCCCCATTGGAGCAGGAATTGCATGGATGTTTTCGGTTCTTTTGGGACAATTTCTCTCGCGGAGAGCGTACCTACGGTCTTATGCCGGATCGCGTGCCGGATATAAAACACAAATGTTCCGTTGCCTCAAATGGCTTTATGCTGGCGGCAATGGCGGTGGGAGCGGACTTTCATTGGGTAGACTTCAATTCCGCCAAAACCGTATGCGACAGAACTCTTTCCACGTTGCTCGGTTTGCAGCAAAGTCATGGGTTTTTGTACCACTTTTATAGCGGTGATACAGGCGAAAGATACAAACAAAGCGAGCTTTCCACTATCGATACGGCGTTGCTGTTTTGCGGAGCGCTAACCGCAGGGTCTTACTTTGGCGGATCAACACTGAAATTGGCACGACGGTTGGTACAACGTGCGGATTGGAATTACTTTTACGACCCGCAGCGCAAGCAATTTCGAATGGCGTACTACGATGGAGAAGGTTTGCACGCTTGGTGGGATTACTACGCCGAGCAATTGGTAATCTATGTGTTGGCAGCGGCAGGCAACGGATGGCAATTTGCCCGTGACGCGTACGAAAATCTCGGTCGCTTGCAGGGCAAAGCAGCCAACGGACAACCATTTGTGCACACCTGGTTCGGCAGTTTGTTCGCTCACCAGTTCAGTCACGCATTTGTGGATTTTCGCGGCAAAACGGACTCTCTCGGCATGGATTGGTTTGCCAATTCGGTGACGGCGTCTCTCAACGACATTGTGTTTTGCGAGCAACGGCCGAAGCTGTTTCCGCAAGGCGTATGGGGGTTGACCTCATGTGCGGTACCCGGCGGTTACAGGGGTAATATGGGTTGTCCGCCCAGCGGCAACAACGACACCGAACACTTTTGCGACGGAACCGTGGCGCCATGTGCTGCATTAGGCAGTATAGTGTTCACTCCGCAGCAGAGTTTGAAGGCATTGGAGCAATTCGACAAGTATCCCAAGTTGCAAGGCAAGTACGGTCTGTACGATTCGTTCAATCCGTCGCAGGGTTGCAACACAACCTGTTACATCGGCATAGACAAGGGCATTACGCTGCTGATGGGCGCCAACTATTGCCACAACACGGTATGGAAATACTTCAATTCTCTTTCGGAAATTCGCCACGCAATGAGCGTGTTGGGTTTCACGCAACGACAGACAACAACCGCTTCGGCGGAGCAAATAAAACTAAAATAATTAAAAATAATGGCAAAACGTCACTATTTACAATCAGGAGGAGCAAATGGCAAACATATCTCTCAGAAACATTGCAAAGGTGTACCCCGGCGGAGTCCGCGCGGTTCACGACTTCAACTTGGAAATCCATGACAAGGAATTTGTGGTATTCGTAGGACCGTCCGGCTGCGGCAAATCCACAACCCTCAGAATGATTGCCGGTTTGGAGGAAATCAGCGAGGGCGATCTGTATATCGATGACAGACGGGTCAACAACGTAGAACCCAAAGATAGGGACATTGCAATGGTGTTCCAAAACTACGCCCTTTATCCGTATATGACCGTGTTCGAAAACATGTCTTGCGGCTTGCGTTTGCGCAAGGTTCCCAAAAAGGAAATCGAGCAAAAGGTCAAAGCGGCAGCCAAAATTTTGGGCTTGGAAGACTACCTCGACCGCAAACCGAAAAACCTATCGGGCGGTCAACGTCAACGTGTTGCGTTGGGACGCGCCATAGTGCGTGACCCAAAGGTTTTCCTGCTGGATGAGCCTCTTTCCAATTTGGACGCCAAAATGCGTACCCAAATGAGGACGGAAATCATCAAGCTACACAATCAACTGCAAGCTACGTTCATCTACGTTACCCACGACCAAACCGAGGCTATGACTATGGGTACTCGCATTGTTGTAATGAAAGACGGTCTCATTCAACAGGTGGACACCCCCGACAACCTTTACACCTATCCCGCCAACAAGTTTGTTGCAGGTTTCATCGGCACGCCGCAAATGAACTTTTTGGATGTTACCCTTGAAGAGGAAGATGACAAACTGTTTGCCAAAATCGGTCGCAACCGTCTGCTCATTCATCCCGAAACGGTCAAGCGCCTCACTGTGGAAGAAGTCAACAAGCGTCAGTTTGTGTTGGGCGTTCGTCCCGAAGACGTACATACCGGAGAGGGATTTGCCGAGCAATTCGGCAGCGCAGCCATTAAAGCGACTGTCAACGTTACCGAAAAACTTGGCAACGAAACGCTCATCTATTGCAGTATCGACGGCACCGATGCGGAAATCGTTTTGCGCGGCGGTTCTCGTTGCAGAGCTGAGGCAGGCGATCAAATCACTGCTTATGTGGATACTCAGCACATTCAGCTGTTTGACTACGACACCGAAGAAACCCTGCTCAAACGTTAATGCGTTTCTGCATTTTTGCGGAGATGCGGTGCGCCAAGCGTCTTTATGCTTGCGGATAATCACTCGTTCCTCTGCAAATACTTTTAGCAAGTCGTTTCGGAGCAATCCGAAATGCAATATATACAAAAAAATTTAATAAGGAGAAAATCACAATGAAAGCAAGAAAAATTGTACTCGCCGTGTTGTTGAGCGTGCTTATGATTGCTTCTGCCCTGCTTGTGGTTGCCTGCCACAAGGTAGAGGACGAAAGCGTCAAGATCGATCTGCTCAAAGCCGGCGACTGGTCAAACGATCGCGATGAAACTTCGTATAACATCAGCGACAGTAGCGGCAAAATGGTCGTCGAGTACGAAACATCCGGAGCGTATCAGTATGTAAAGAGAACGCTTGTGGAAGATGTGGAGCAACTTGCAAAAATAAAGACGTTGGTATTCAAAGCGTCTGTCGCAAGTGAAACAAGCGAACATCCCGTTATAACCCTCAAATTCGAGGGCGGAGCCGAACCCATTCCCGAAATCAAATTCGAAGTCGGCACAACGGAAAAGACCTATGAGTGGGATGTCAGCCAATTGGCTGTTTCAACGCGCACTCGTCTTCTTCTGTTTATGGAAGGCGAACTTCTTTCCGCAAAGGGTACATTGACAGCAAGTGAGTTCTATATGACAAGCGACGCTATCAATACCGCAAACAAAATCGTTCCCTACGTAGAACCCACACCGGAGCCTCCCAAGGATATAACTTGGAATGAGATCAAGGACGGAGCTCTTACCGTTAATGCGGGTTGGTATGATGCGGGCAGCGGTGTGTACACTGCAACCAAAAATACCGACAACAGCTACAAGATCGTCGTCGCTAAGCAAAATATTCAGGATCATAAATGGCCCGCAGCTTTCGCGTATGTATACGGCGACGCTATCAAAAATATGAAGTCTTTCAAGATAACCGTTAAAGGTACCGCAGGCACAAAGCTGATGGTTAAACCCTTCAATCAAAACTCGCTTGAAGAGACCTTTGACCTCAATGGTGAGGAACAGACATTTATAGTGGATATTGCTGACTACGTTGCTGGAGCAGATCGCAATTTTGCACAGGCGGCTGACGCGGCAAGCGCAACAGACGACAACAAAGTAGCGCTTATTTACGCGCCCGAAACAGTAGGTAAGGACGGCAGCGGTGAGTTCACCGTTATTTCCGCCGAGTTCTCTACCGAGTATGCACCCATAACAGAAAACGTAAAGGTTATCACAGCAGATGACAGAACGGTCGGTACCGATTGGTATTCAAAGAACAGGGGCGAATACGTTCCCACTGTGCAAGACGGCAAAGTTACCGTTACTTACACAAAGCAAGATTCATACTCGGCGATTATTGCCTATGTAAAAGGTGAAGCCATTGCCAATATGAAGAGCATTGTGTTTACCGTAAAGGGACCCGAGGGTAAAACTGCTCTACTCAAACCTTTTGATGCAAATATTAAAGATGTGTTGCCCGAAACTCAACATGAATTTAATGGAAACGAGCAAGTTGTACCAATCGATATTAGCAAATACATTGAATCGCTTGAAGACAAAACCTTTGCCACCAAGACGCCAATGTCAATAATTATGGATCCGGGCGATGACAAAGCTTCCGGCTCATTCGAAATTATCAAGGTTGAGTTCAGCACGGATGAAGTGACTCCTCCTACACCCGAGGAAAAAGATGTTGTTAATGAAATTACGGTTGACAACAGAACAGCCAATGCTGCCTGGTATGACGGCGGTGACAATGTTTACACAATTGATAAAGACGGAACTGCCTTCAATGTCAAATTCCAAAAGGCAGAACAGGGTAATGAATGGTCGAGCATCAAGGCTTATGTAAAAGGTGCCGATCTTGCGCAAATGAAGAGCGTTGTGTTTACAATCAGCGGTGACAAGGGTCTCAAACTTATGTTGAAACCTTTCGATGACGGTGCTATTCAGCAAGAACACGAGTTGAACGGAACCGAGCAAACGTTTGTGTTGCCTCTTGGTACGCATTTTGACGGTATCACACCGAGTGAAAAGGAAACAATCCTCATCTTCGCCGCTCCTAACGAAAACGGTAAGTCCGGAGAATTCCGTATTATCAATGTTGAGTTCTCCACAAAGGAAGAAGGCGGTGCTCCCGATTATCCGCAAGGATATAAAGAAATCACTGCAACGGATATGACCCTTACTACGTGGGAAGATGGCGGAGACAAATTGTACACATTTGAAGACGGTGAAAACGGCGCAGTAGATGTGACAGTAACTAAAAACAATTCAAGTCAATGGGCGGGAATGCGTTCACTCATCTACGGCGAGGCTCTCAAAAACGTCAAGACTTTCAGAATCGTTCTCAAAGGAACAGCCGGTGAAAAAGTGCTTGTAAAACCATTTGATACTCTTGAAACGGAAACGGCGGTTGAATTTACAGGTGAGGAACAAGTCGTAAATATCTACGTTGACGATTATGTTAGAGACAGTGCGCGTAATTTCACCGAGAAAGTGAACATTGCAGCAGACAACAGGGTTGTAATTATCGGTTTGCCCGGTGAGAAGCAAGGAACACAAAAATTTACAATTGTATCGGCAACCTTTGTTGGAGAAGAAGCTACAACCATCACTGCGGAACAAACCGAGGTAAATACTCGTTTTTACAGCAATGATCCGGGTGTGTATAAATTTGAAGATACCGATGACGGTTTAAAATTATCTTGGAATAAAGAATCTCCGTATGAGTGGGCTTTCTGCTATGTGAATGTAACAGGAGAGGCTATTAAAAACTATACCAAAGTAATCTTCAATGTGACAGTTACCGAAGCCATTAAATGCACTTTTAAACCTTTTGATAACGGTGATATTCAAAAGCCGGATCAAGAATTGGCTCCCGGTGATACGGTGACAATTGAAGTTGATTACAGCTCCATTGTAGATACCCTTAACGTTGATCAGAGTCTTAAAATCTTGATTTTCGCACAAGGCGGAATTGCCGGAGAGGGTAGTATGATTATTGAAAGCATATATTTCGCTTAATAATCTCTCCAAAGCTGTATAACCACAAACAACAAGAAATATCCATCGACTTTTGTCGGTGGATATTTCTTTGTGAAAAATTGGGCTTAATAAGATTTTTCAAAATGGTTTTTACCGTGACAACGAAGAAATTCGGCTTGGCAATTGATTTATCAAAGTTTTGACTGCAACGATATTTAAGCGCAAGTTGAAAATCATATACTTGCACATATATTTTTAATCAAAGTATAACAGTAATTTTATAAGTTTCTTTCGTTGGTTTTGAGACGATTTGTTTTTGTACAAAGCATAAAATTCGGGCTTGTCCAATATTTTATTGTATGAGGTTGTGGGAGTGTTTGCCGCAAGAGATTTCGGCAAGATTGCGTTCGCTTGCCGACGTCAGAGAAATACGTTTACGCAACAACAGACCGATAAGGGTAAACGTCGGAGGGCAGTGGTATACCATTGGCACAAAGGGTTTGTTAAAGTCGGACGAAAACGGATTATTGCTTGATGAAGAATGTGATTCGATTGTAAGACGCGCCTGCAACAATTCGGTATATGCTTATGAAAAAATGCTTGCAAAAGGTTTTTTTACCTTGGAGGACGGCTCACGCATAGGAGTATGCGGTCAGACGGCGGGCGCGTGCGAAATGGTCTTTCGCAAATATACTTCGCTATGTATCCGCATTCCGCATCGAGTTGCTCTTGTGGATGAACAGACATTTGAACAATGCCAACGTGGCAATATCGTTGTGATTGGTCCGCCGGGAAGCGGCAAAACGACTTTTCTGCGCGATTTGGCAACAAAGTTGGCGCGACGGTACAATGTGTTGGTTGTCGATGAAAGAGGAGAATTTTTTTACGATGACAACTTGTCCAATGCGTCCGATTGCGACGTATTGACATGGTGCGGCAAGAGTTATGCATTCGAGGTGGGTATCAGGGCTATGTCGCCGCAATGGATCGTGTGCGACGAGTTGGCGATAGACGACAAGGTCCATTTACGTGCAACTCTTGACAGCGGAGTGAATATTGCATGCAGCGTTCACGGAAATAACCGTGAGGAGTTCGAAGATAAATTCGGCGTTTCCGCAATGTTTACGACGATAGTTTTGCTGGATGGAAAACATTTAAAACCGCGTATTATAACACAAAATTGATGTTACAACTACGAAAAATGACAAAATAAATAATAATATGACTGACATAGTAATTGTTATTGCTTGTTCGTTGTGCGGTTTTGCACTCGGAAAATATCTTGAAAAAAGAATTCGTGACAAAAGCTCGTTTTATGCGGATTTGAATAGATACATTTCGCAATTCAAGGTAAATATAGACGGGCGGCAAGTTGAGTTGCAAACGTTTAACGCTGTGTTTTGCCAGAGCTGCGGTACCACGTTCGGAGAATATCTGATGGGCAACAAGTTGAAATGCAGATTGAGCAATACGGAACGAAAAACCGTAAAAGATTTTTTCGACAATATTTCGGCTGTCAGTTCCGATGAATTGAAAAGACATCTCGAATATTATTCGGATATTTTCGCTGCGGAGAGCAAGCGAATATCCGAAGAAGCAGTAAAGTCGTCAATATACGCCAAATTGGGTATTTTGTTGGGCGTTATGGCGGGAATTATTTTGGTTTAGCGGTGCGGTATGGATGTTGCGATAATTTTGAAAATAGCAGCCGTCGGCATTATCACGGCAATTGCAACAATGTTGCTTAAACGATCGGGAAAAGACGAGATAGCTACCGTTGTATCCGTGGTGGGATTGGTAGTGGCGCTTGTTATGATGTTGGACGTAATCGTACAGCTCTACGATACGTTGCAATCGCTTTTTGATTTGTAGTTATGGATTTTTACAAAATCGCGCTGCTTGCGCTTGTTTCGGTGATAGGCATTGTTGTTGTAAGACAACTTCGTCCCGAGTTTGCGCTTCCTTTGACAATCGGAGTAGGCGTTGTATTGCTGCTGATGATCTGCGACGCTCTGTACAGCGTTGTTTATACCTTTTACAACTTTGCCGAGCGTGCCAATATCGATTCGGAAGCGGTCGGCTGCGTAATAAAAGTTGTGGGCATCGGTTATCTGGCGGAATTCAGCAACAATATATGCGTGGACGCAAATTGCAAAAGCGTCGGAGACAAAGTGTTGCTTGCGTCGAAGATAGCAATTTTGTTTTGCGCCTTGCCGATCGTGGAGCAGTTGTTCGAGATGATAGTCGGGTTGGCGTTATGAGAAGAATTGTTTGCATAATTATTTTGACCCTGTTGCTGACGTTTCCCGTCTTTGCGCAAGCCGACGTACTCGACGATCTGAACGACAACGTGAACGAAGGATTGGACAACATCGATTTTTCCGAAGTGAACGACATCGCGTCGAATTTTTTCGGAGACGTTGCCGAAAAAGTGAAAAGCATTATCAACGGTGAGTTTGACAGTGTTGAAAATTTTTGGCAAGTGGTCATATCGTTGTTCGCGGAAGGCATACAGGGTATTTTGCCGGAAACCGTATCTATATTTGTCGTTTTGGTTATTTTGGGGTTGATTCGCAAAACAAGCGGCGGTTTGATCTCCGACAGTACCGACAGTATAGTATCTTTTGTGGGCGTCGCTGTGGTAATTGCCTCGGTATTATCTATGATAGTAGACGTTTACCGTCAAATTTTTACGATGCTTTCGCAAATCGCCACTCTGTCGGAAGCATCGTCACCCATTTTGCTAACGCTGCTTATTGCAAACGGAAGCAATGTATCTTCTTCGGTTTGTCGCCCTTCTATGGTGATGTTTTCCGCAACCGTGATAGAAATTGTCCGTACCGTGGTGTTGCCGCTATCCGTTTTCGGAATGGTTTTTGCCGTTGTAAGCAATATTTCGTCCAATGTGCGCGTAAGCAAGGCGTCGGGATTTTTTACTAATGCGTCGGGTTGGATATTGGGCGTTATGTTTATGCTGTTTTCCGCGGTTACCACCGTGCAGGGAATATCCGCGGCTGCAATAGACGGAGTATCTTATCGCGCGGCAAAGTTTGCTACCAAAAGTTACATTCCGATTCTCGGAGGTTATCTCGCAGACGGATTTGATATAGTAGCCGCCAGCACTTCCCTGATAAAAAACGCGTTCGGCGTGGTGACTTTGCTCATTTTGTTGTTTTTGATAGTCAAACCGCTTATATCCACGCTTTGTATAAATCTCGGTTTGCAGGTGGTTGCGGCGATTAGCGAGCCTATTGTGGAAGAAAAATATGTCAAGATGTTGGGCGGAATGAGCAAAACATTAACATTTTTGTCGGTGTTGGTTATCGCCGTCAGTTTTATGTTTTGTATATTGACGCTTATTGCTATTTGTACAACTAACGGAGTGTGATATGGGACAGTGGGTTATAGCGGTTGCGGGTATTGCAATTTTGTCCGTGTTGTGCGACGTAATCATACCCGAAGGTCAAACACGCAAATATGTAAAAACCGTGTTCGGGATTGTGGTAACCTTGGTGATAGTGCAGCCCTTGATTAGTATTTTCAATGGCGATTGGAAATTTTCCGCCGAAACCGACACGATCGAGGTGCAGCAGGGGTATATCGATAACGTAAACAATCGTCAGCTACGGGAATCCGTCGCTTCTTTCGACAAATTTATGCAAGCAAACGGTATCGAAGCAAGCGTTTGCATAAACAGTGACTCTGTCAAAATAATTGTGTCCGGCAGCAGGTCTTATGTGACGGAAAGAAAAATCAACGAGGCGGTCGCTTTGTATTTTCCCAATGTTCAAGCGGAAATTGTATGGATTTGACCTGTTTTTTGCGTTGTTTGCAAATAGGTATGTGCTTTGGGAGAGAAAATCGTGGAAAAATTAAAAAAAGCATTATTAAAATTGAAAAGCATAAAAAATATAGAGTTGTATCTGGCGCTTTTGTTTGCTCTTGTTGTGTTGATCGCCGTGTTTGTGGGAAGCGCTCCCAAAAAATCGGAAAATTCCGTTGCGGACGATTCATATATCAGCCAAATGGAGCATAAGATTTGTAGCGTAGTAGAAAAAATTTCCGGCTGCGGCAAAGCGTCGGTTGCAATATCGTATGCAACTAACGAAGAAAAGGTGTATGCCTACGAAACGGAAACTTCTTCTTCGGGCGGAGTCGTCAAACAGGAAAACAGTTTGGTCTATGTAAAGGGCGAACCTCTTGTGACGACGGTGCTTCCTCCGAAAATTCTCGGTGTGGTAGTCGTCGCGGAAGGAGCAAATGATCCGATTGTTAAATTTCAGATAGTTAATGTGGTTGTAACGCTGCTCGACGTCGCAGAAAAGGACGTTCAGGTGTTAACATATAAAAGTTAGGGAGGAAACAACATGTCAAAAGGAAAGAAAATTGCTCTTATTTTATCTATGGTTGTTGTTTTGGTTGTGGCGGCGGTTCTCAATGTCACACTGCTCAGCAACAAAAAGACCGGAAACACGGACGATACGGTGCAAACCGGCTTTTTTGCAACGTCTCGTTTGGACAGACAGTCTACGCGTGACTACGAGATAGCGGAACTAAACGCAATTCTTGCTATGGAAGGCGACGAATATGCCGAAGCCAAACAAAATGCGCTGGCTCAAAAACAACAGATAGTAAACGCAATGGAAACGGAAATGCTTTTGGAGACACTTTTGAAGGCTCAGGGCTTCGACGAAGTGTTGGTAACGGTAAATGCCGGTCTGGATAACGTGAGCGTAATCGTGGATAAAGAGGAATTGACGCGTGACGATACGGTAAGAATTTACAATATTATCGCAACCGAAGCCGCAATCGAACCCGATTATGTGAGAATCGTATCCGTATAGTATTGTATTTTTTACAAAACTGTGGTATAATACACAAGAGCAAACTTGCCTGATACAGATGCAATGCTCAAAAGATAAAATAGGAGCAATATATGAAAGTAATAAATAGATTCGACGAGTCGGGTAGGCTTGTGTACAGCAGCGAGATTATACGCGATATTGTGGATTGCGCTCTCAACGAAGTGGAAGGAGTTGTCAAATATCCGGATAATTCAAAACAGGCAAGAGAGTCCATCAAGACGGAATACGTGGAAGACGAAGTGTTTGTAGACGTGTATGTCAAACTTGCTTACAATGTGGACGTCACAGATGTGGCAAGCAATATTCAAAGTACGGTCAAAAACACAATAGAGAGTATGACGGAGTTCAAAGTCAAGGATGTAAACGTCCACGTCATCGAAGTGGAATTTGAAGAAAATTAGCGCTCAACCCTTTGTTATCCAAAGGGTTTTGTGCGTTTTGTGACGGGTGAAAAATGAGAAGCTACGCAAGAGAAGCGGCATTTTGCAAAATATATACTTTTTTGATGAGCGGCGTATTCGACGGTGATTTTTCGCAGTTCGAGCAGGACAAACTTACCGCTGAGGACCTGCAATTTGCAACGGAAATTGTAAACGGCGTAATCAAAGACAAAGAACGATTGGATTCGACTGTCGCCGAGTTTTCTCGCTCCTTTAAGCTGTCGAGAATATATCGCCTCGATCTCGCCGCTTTGGAAATGGCAATTTGGGAAATAGACAATATCGATACCCCGCGTCCCGTGGTAATAAACGAAGCGGTATCTCTCGTAAAAAAATATTCTACCGAAAAAAGCACCGGATATGTCAACGGCATACTTGCAGCCTACGTCAGGAGTTTGCAATGAGCGCGCAAATATTGTACGGCAAACCTTGCGCCGACAAAATACTCGATGATGTGCGTGAGGCAACAAGAGAAAAACGCACAACGCTTTACGCTGTCGGGTTTGACAATCCGCAATGGAATCAGTATTTACATACTTTGCGTAACAGCGGGGAAAAATGCGGAATAAACGTTTGCAGCAACACGTTAGATGAGAACACGTCTGTTTTCACATTATGCGACGTTTTGCAGCGCGTATGCGGTTTACAAGATGCGGACGGGTTGATTTTGCAACAACCTTTGCCGATACAATATATGCCTGCCGTAAAATTCGTGGACGTCTCGTTGGATGTTGACTGCGTAAATCCCGAATCTGTTTTAAATTTATATCGGGGAACAAGCGGTTTTCGTCCCGCAACTCCGTCGGCTGTTTTAAGATTGCTTGATTTTTACGGCGAAAAGATCGCGGGAAAACACGTCGTAATTGTGGGAAGGGGCAGCGTCGGGAAGCCGTTGGCTTTAATGATGTTGGCAAGAGACGCAACCGTAACCGTTTGTCATTCCAAGACGTTGAATTTGCCCGAGATATGTAAAACGGCAGATATTTTGGTCTCGGCTTGCGGTATGCCCGGACTTGTCAATCAAAATTTCGTAAACGAAAACGCCTTAGTGGTGGATGTGGGACTTAGTTTTGTCAACGGAAAATCTCACGGCGACGTTAGTCCCGACGTATGTGAAAAATGTAGGGCGTTAGCTCCTGCTCCGGGAGGAGTCGGTCCCGTCACGCGCGCGGTTCTGTTTGAAAATTTAGTGTCAAAAAATAAATCTTGCAATGACAATTAGCGTAACTCAACTTAACAACTATATCCGCGGAATATTTGAGATAGACGGCGTACTAAGTGATTTGTCGGTTTGCGGAGAAATTACCAATGTAAAAAGATCGTATAACGGTTGGTATTTTACGTTGAAAGACGATGACTCCGCAATCAACTGCTTTTGCTATTCCGGAGCAAGCGAGCCCGTACAGGGAGTGATGGCTGTTGTGGAAGGGCAACTTAACTATTTTGCCAAGTCGGGCAGCGTTTCTTTGTTCGTTCGAAAACTTGTCGCCTCAAATAATACGGGCGCGGCGTATCAAAAGTTTGTCGAATTGAGGGACAAGCTGTCCAAGGAAGGTCTTTTTGAAGAAACTCGCAAAAAATATGTGCCGCACAGTGCGCGTTTGATAGGCGTAGTTACCAGCGAAACGGGTGCGGTGATACATGACATTGTAAATGTCTCATTGCGTCGTCAGCCGTTTTCGGATATATTGCTGTATCCCGTAAAAGTGCAAGGTGCGGATGCTGATCGGCAAATTGCCGAAGGTATTCGATATTTCGATAAAAGCGAAGTCGATGTGGTTATTGTGGGGCGCGGTGGCGGTTCTAACGAGGATTTATCGGCGTTCAACTCGGAAATAGTGGTCAGAGCTATCGCGGAATGTTCCAAACCGATCGTGTCGGCGGTAGGACACGGTGTGGATTTTACGTTATCGGACTTTGCCGCAGACAAACGCGCCGTTACTCCAAGCGAGGCTGCCGAATTTGTTACACTTGACGTCGAAAGGGAAAAAGCTCGTATTTTTTCTCATTTGGACAAAATATATTCATCAACGGCGGCATTGTTGCAAAATCATCGTAACAGCGTAGAAAACGACTGCAAGTTGCTGGGATATAGCGTGGGAGGAAAATTGGATAATATGAAATCCGAAATACGCTATTGTTTGAAGGGTATAGAACTTGCGGCAAATTCTAAATCGGAACATATAAAGTCAGACCTGTACAATGTTGTTGACAGACTGCACAGTGTAAATCCGGTGAATATTTTAAAACGCGGGTTTGGCTATGTTACGGAGGAAACATTACCCGTCAAATCGGTACGTCAATTGAATTTGGGTGATAAAATTCAAATACGATTTTATGACGGAAGCGCAGAGGCAACTGTGACAAACAAAAAGGAGGCACAATGAATCTGGAAGAAAAAATCAACAAACTAAACGAGTTGGCGGACAAAATAGAGGGGGATGTGACCTTGGAGGAGTCCCTCAAAATCTTCGAACAAAGCGTTGCTTTGGCAAATGAATGTATGGAATCGCTAAATGACTGCAAGGGTAAACTTGTGGTATTGCAAGAAAAAGTGAGGAAATTGACAGATGAAAACTAATATTACAGTTCAATATATCGACGGGATAATAAAAGAATATCTCCCAAAAAATCGGGACAAAGTTCAGCAAGCGATGGAATATATGTTGTTTAGCGGCGGAAAGCGTTTTAGACCGATGTTGCTGCTTAACACAGCCAAAGCAGTGGGCGGACGCGTCACCGACGGCGCAAAAATTCTTGCTGCGGCGTTGGAATTTGTGCATACCTATTCGCTGATACACGACGATTTGCCCTGCATGGATAACGACGATATACGCAGAGGCAGGCGCAGTTGCCATATGCAATTCGGCGAGGCTTGCGCAGTTTTGGCAGGGGACGCCTTGCTGAATTTGGCGGCGGAAACGGTGTTCGAAGGTCCGATGTCCAACAAAAATTATCAAGCGGCTTGTGCATATTTGTTCAGAATGAGCGGTATAAACGGGCTGGTGCACGGGCAATCGCTGGATTTATTTACGGAAACCAAAAATATCGACGAGGCTACGGAGCTTGCTATTGCCAAAACGGGCACGCTTATTCGTGCGGCGCTTGTTTGCGGAGCAATTGTGGGCGGAGCAACACAACAGGAAGCAGGGCTGTTTGACGAAATCGCCTGCAAGCTGGGCGTTTGCTACCAGATTATCGACGATATTCTCGACTCCAAAAAGTGCGAAAAGTCGTTTTTGGACGTTTATTCCGAAAATGATTTGATAGATCACGTACGCGAACTCAATGAGGAGATAAAAGGCATTTGCGACAAGTTGCCATATGATCTCACTTTTATAAAAGAGTTTTGCGATCAAAATCTTGCGCGTCAAAAATAAGCCTCTTTGACATTGATACAAACAGGCGCATATATATAAACGTTTGCAATTTCGCGAAATTTGTGTTACAATTCGTATAGGAGCAAACGCTCTCTAAACTAAATAAAATTGGTGGTGCAGTATTCTAGTCAGAAATCGATGTGTTGAAGGCGGGACTAAAAGACCGCCGCCGAGCACAACGATGAAGTTTCTTGTGCTTGCTTTCGTTGCCCAAACGGGGGCTTGTGCTGGAAGTTAAGATTGCTGGGTAAGGTGTAATGGCATACGCTCTATCCCCAACAATCGTGGAGACTCTACAGGGTAGTTGCCTAATAGATAAGCAATTACTCTCTGAGGTTAAACCTGCTATGCGGTGAATACAAAGCTGTGTACAGTGTAGCTTGTTTTGAGTGGAATTTTGGGAGTAATGAACGGCGCGCGTTGTTGGCCTATAACGTGCGTGCGAATGCTTTACGAAATGAATTCTGCAAAAGAAACTAAAACTCATTGGTTTCTGCAAAGGAAATCTTCTAGACTGCAAATCAGGCTTGTCGGGGATTATAGTACGGACTAAGTGGCGATTCAGTTGTGCGTGCAGTGATGCCGCATGGGCGAGATCAAAAGGAAACTGCTTCTTCGGCGACGGGAAGTTCTTGCTTGGGAAATCCTACTGAACCTATGCCGTAAGGTTTATCCGACAAG
Organism: uncultured Clostridia bacterium; assembly: GCA_947601445.1. GTDB lineage: Bacteria > Bacillota > Clostridia > Christensenellales > CAG-314 > Fimimonas. Next base: position 17,397 of record CANQGD010000012.1, read on the forward strand.
TCACCACCTTTTTTTGTTATAAAAATAGCGAAATAATTTGTATAATAATCGGAGTAATATGAAAAATACAGATTCCGTGCCGCGAAGTACCGCGGACGAAACTCAATCCTCAGAAGAACAGCAATTGCGCGAGCAAACTACGGAAAACAAAAAGAAAGAGCGGGCACAAGCCGAAAAGAAAAAGAAGAAGAAAAATGTGTGGCCGTTAAAAGCGTTTTTTATCACTTTTTTGATCGCTGCCGCAGTTAATACAGGCTCGGAGTTGGCATTGACGGATTCGCAGTGGTGGCTTGCAACATTACTTACCGTAGTGATACTGCTGCTCGGCGTGTTGTTTGATATAATAGGTACTGCGGCTACCGCATGCGATATAGGACCTTTCCATGCAATGGCAAGCCGTAAAATTCGCGGCGGAAAGACGGCTGTACGTCTTGCGCAAAAACGAGATATTGTGTCATCTGTATGTTGCGACATTGTTGGAGATATTTGCGGAATAGTGTCCGGTGTATGCGGCGCAGCCTTGGCATCGGAAGCGATAGGCGGATTGGAATTGTCTGCAGCGTGGAACATTGTGGTAAAAGTTGCAATTTATTCGGTTATTTCCACACTTACCATTACATTTAAAGCGTTAGGCAAAAACATTGCCGTCAAAAAATCAAACGGAATCATTATGGGCGTTGCAAAAGCATTGAGTATTTTCCGCAAAGAAGGATAGCGTGCTGGAACAAATAAAGACAATCGAAGATTTGAAAAAACTCAGCTTAAAGGATTTGCCTCAATTATGTGAAGAAATCCGCAAAAAGCTGATAGATGACGTCACTGAAAGCGGCGGTCATTTGGCAAGCAATTTGGGCGTGGTGGAGCTTACGGTAGCTTTACACTATGTTTTTGACGAATGTGACAAAATTGTTTGGGATGTCGGTCATCAAAGTTATGTTCACAAGATTCTTACCTCCCGGGGTGAGAATTTTTCTTCGCTGAGGAGTAAAGGCGGTATCAGCGGATTTCCCGATTGCGAAGAGGACGAAAGGGATAGTTTCAACACGGGGCATGCGGGTACGGCAATTTCCGCCGCTCTCGGACTCGCCAAGGCGCGGGATACATTGAAACAGGATTACAATGTCATTGCCGTTGTAGGAGACGGCTCGATGACGTGCGGTTTGACTTATGAGGCGCTCAACAATGTAAAAGACACAAAAATGTTGATCGTTTTGAATGACAACAATATGTCGATAGGTAAAAACGTGGGATCGGCAACCCTCAATATGTCCAAATTGCGCGTCGGAAAATACGACCGCAACAAAGAGCGCTTGAAAAGATTCTTGCTCAGAATACCGTTGCTCGGCAAACCTACGTATAAATTTTTGCGTTGGTGCAAGAGACGTGCAAAACTCGGTTATGTGCGCAACAGCTATTTCGATAACTTCGATCTTAAATATATAGGTATTATCGACGGCAACGAAATAAAAGATTTGGTTTACTATTTTACCAAAATTAAAAATAATGTAACCAAACCTACCGTAATGCAGATAGTAACTAAAAAGGGAAAAGGATTCGCCCCAGCTGAGGCCGATCCCGAAAGTTACCATTCTGTAATCAGAGCCGGAACGAGCGTTGACTCTTTGGAAAGTGCCGACGTAATAGGCGACACATTGCATAAAATTTTTACAGAGAGAAATGATACCGTGGCAGTGTGTGCCGCTATGGCAAAAGCAACGGGATTGTCCTGCATACAAAAGGATTTTCCTGACAGATTTTATGATGTGGGTATTGCCGAAGAACACGCGGTAACATTTGCAGCGGGATTGGCAAAGGGCGGAGTTCATCCTTTTGTGGCAATATATTCTTCTTTTTTACAACGGTCGTACGATCAAATCTTACATGATGTAGCTTTGCAAAAATTGCCCGTAACGTTTTTGTTGGATCGGTCGGGGTTTGTGGGTGAAGACGGAAAAACCCATCAGGGATTGTTTGATCTGTCTTATTTATCGCAGATACCCGATATTAAAATATGGGCACCGACAACCTACAAGCAGTTGTCCCGTATGATTGAAAAATCTATTGATGAAAACTGTCCTGTGGCGATACGTTATTCCAAAAATCTGCTGCACGATCAACGCACATTTGCGGACAAATGGTTGGTTTCGGAGGCAAACGGTATTCCGAAAGTGTATTTGTTGGCGGTGGGCGCCAGATTGTTCAAGATAGCATCGGATATATCTTCTCGGTTTGACGGAGTTGCGGCGGTGGAAGCGACGACAGTAAAACCGCTGGATGAAGATTTTTTGTCCTCTGTCGAAAGCGGATGTTCGCTGATTACTTTGGAAGAAAACGTATTGCAAGGCGGTTTCGGTCAGGCTGTCGGAAGTTATTTGACAAAAAATAATCTGTCGGTAAAATTATATTGTCTCGGAGTGGACGATGTTTTCGTAAAACATGCCTCGATAGACGAACAGCTTGTCGATCATGGGCTGGGGTATGAAAGTATTTGCGCTCGGGTTGCGCAAATTCTTGCAAACTCTTGATAGGTTGATATAAATGGTGTATAATTAAAAAAAATTTGTGCCGTTTTTTCTAAGAAATAGAATACTATTTGTGACATAGTATTATTCAAACGGTTTTAAATACAAGTAATATGGTGTTGGAGGTGCGTATGTCTCGTCAAACAAGGCAATCTGCAATACTTTCGATTATAGCTTCACAGGAAATCGAAACTCAGGACGAATTGGTTACGGAATTGCGTCGCAAGGGATATGAGATCACCCAAGCGACTATTTCTCGCGATATAAAGGAATTGGGATTGATAAAAACTCTTACTTCCGACAACAAATACAAATATGTTACCAAACAATTCGTCGATGCCGGATTATCCGGGAAACTGTTGAGCGTCGTGCGAGAAACCGTAATATCGGTCGTAACGGCAGAAAACCTTGTTGTTGTCAAAACCGTAGGAGACAGTGCCGGCGTGGTTGCGGGAGCAATTGAACAACTTTCTATCGGAGAAGTTCTTGGCATTTTAGCGGACAAAAACACAATTTTGATCGTTTGCGAAACATCGCGTGACGCAATGACCGTCAAAGAAAAAGTTAACAGACTGTTGTAATATTTTGGGAAAGATATGTTAAAAAGTTTAGTAATTGACAATATTGCACTAATTGACCATCTCGAAATAGAATTTCGCGAGGGTTTGACTGTACTGAGCGGCGAAACGGGAAGCGGCAAATCGATAATTATCGATTCGCTTTCCTTTGTTTTGGGGGATAGGGCAGATAAAACTCTTATTAAATACGGAAAAAATGCTGCGGAAGTCACCGCGCTGTTTGATGTGAACGATTCTCCCGTACTCAAAAAACTCTCGGAATACGGATACGGCGAGGATTCCGAAATTTTGCTTTATCGAAAGATGTCCGTCGAAGGAAAAAACGAAATACGTATTCAAGGCAAAACCGCAACTCTTGCCATTCTCAGAGAGGTTTGCTCCGAGTTGGTGGACATTTTCGGACAGGGGCAACATTTGGCATTGTTAAACGAGAAAAATCAGCTGTCCGTTTTGGATGAATTTTGTTCGCACAAATCCGTTTGCAATAAGCTGAAAAACGAATTGTATCCCGGACTTGCTTCGGTTGTTAAAGAATTGAAGTCTTTCGGAGGCGATGAGTCTGAGCGTGAGCGCTTGTTGGATATACTTAAATATCAAATCGACGAAATTTCTTCTGCCAACATCAGCGAAGAAGAGGAAATAGAATTACAAACGGCATACAAACGCCTTGTCAATGCGGAAAAAATATCCGTTGCAATCGGACAGTCGAGCGATTGTCTTAGCGGAGAAACGGGTGCCGTCAGTCAGCTTGCACAGGCATCGGGTATACTGCGAAATATAACAAATTTGGAGGAAAGCGCTGATTTGCTTTCCGATAGATTGGTATCGGCACGTATCGAAATCGAAGATGTTGCGGCACAATTGCAAGATTTGCTTTCTTCGATGGAATTTAGTCCAAACGAAGCGGACCGCATCCAAGACAGATTGGAGAAATATCGTCAGCTTAAACGTAAATACGGCGGTACGGTTGCCGAAGTGTTGAAATTTTTATCCGAAGCGCAAACAAAATACGACAATCTTGTCAATGCGTCGGAAAACATAGAGCGTTTGAATGAGGAAAAAAATCTTATCCTTACGCAAATGTACAACCTATCCATTGAAAAATCTGCCGAAAGGAAGAAAACCGCAAGCAATTTGGCTAAACGCATAACCAAAGAGTTGGACGATTTGGGAATGCGCGGCACGGAATTTTCGGTGCAGTTTAACGATACTCCTACTTTCGAGCAGTACGCCCTTTCGCCGTCGGCAGACGGATTTGACAAGGTGGAGTTTTTGATGTCGGCAAATGTGGGAGAACCGTTAAAACCTTTGTCTAAGGTGATTTCCGGCGGCGAAATGTCTCGATTTATGCTTGCCGTAAAAAATATAACCGCTTTGGCTGAAAAAATCCCTACAATGATTTTTGACGAAATCGACGCGGGAATATCCGGTAATATGGCGCAGATGGTGGCAAACAAACTCGCAAATGTATCCGGCGACAAGACTCACGGTTATCAATGTATAGTAATAACGCATTTGCCGCAAATCGCAGCGATGGCAGATGTAAATTTGTACATAGAAAAATACGAAAAGGAAGGAAAGACTTATACCTCCGTCAAGGTTTTGGATAGCTACGAGGCGCGCGCGCAAGAAGTCTCACGTTTGATGGGCGGCATAGGCGAACATGCGTTAAGCAGTGCAAAAGAACTTCTCGATTGGTCGGCAAGTTATAAAGAAAATCTTAGGTAACTTTTTTGTTTTTATTTAACTTGTATTAGCAACAATTAAAAATATATTTTTTCGGTCCTGCATTTTGCGGGACTCTTTGTTATTGTAAAATAACTTTTTCGAAATAAGAAACAAAATATTGAAATTTGCAATAAATTTCATTATAAAAGGCTGTAACCGGTAATTCAAAAGCTTATTCGCCTTGTACAATTTTGATATGCGTATATTAGGCGGTCAAATTCACAAACTACGTTTAGCAAATTTGAGGTGAATATGAAAAAATCCCTTTCTGTAATGATCTTTGCCATATTATTGTTGCAAGTTCTGTTTGTTCCGTCGGTATTGCATTTCAGCGAAAAGACTGTTGCGGCAATGAGCTACGACAACGACGTTGTGGACTTTATCGACGATATGGGAGATTTATTTGCAGGGAAAACCGCTGCAAAAATCGATGAAGAAGTATATTTGGGCGGCTATCCGCTTGGTATAACGATAGACGGCGACGGAGTAACCGTGATCGGGCTAAACGAGTTTATTGCAGAGGACGGGAAATTGTGTTGTCCCGCGCTTATTGCCGGTATCGAAATAAACGACGTTATCGTTGAGTTGGACGGCAGAAAAATATACGGTTCGGCAAGATTGTCGGAAATCACCGGAAAATCGGAGGGAAAAAGTCTTTCCGTTAAATTCCTTCGCAACGGCGTCATTCGAGAGAGTGTGATAACTCCGCAAAAAGACCTTGCAGCGGGTCAATATCGGCTTGGATTGTGGACAAAAGATTCATCCAGCGGTATCGGAACATTGACATATGTAAGAAAAAATCTTAATTTCGGCAGTTTGGGACATCCGATATGTGACGCAAAAGGCGTTATTATTGAATGTAACAACGGCGGAGTATTCAATTGTTTGATAGACGGTATCGAAAAGGGGCAAAAAGGCGCTGCGGGAGAACTTAAAGGCGGATTTTGTTTCGAAAAACGTATAGGAAATATTTATGCAAATAACAAATTCGGCGCTTTTGGCAGTTTCAACAGTATTCCCCAATTTTGTTCGGAAACTATCGCTGTTGCCGATGTGAGTGAAGTGACTCCCGGAAAAGCGAAAATTTATTGCACTTTGGACGACAATATACGCAGATCATATGATATTGAAATCGTCAAAGCCGTACCGCAATCCAGCCGCGATGATAAAGGATTGGTGTTGCACGTTACGGACAAAACTCTTTTGGACAAAACGGGCGGAATTGTTCAGGGTATGAGCGGCAGTCCCATTGTGCAGAACGGAAAGTTGGTAGGCGCTGTTACTCATGTTTAATATATAATAAGGATACCGGCGATAGCAATTAAGACGCATTTAACAAAATAAATTTATAAAGGAGTGAAATTAAAGTAAATTTCTTTCGTCGGAAAGGAAACCTGTTCAAACGCGGTTTCCTTTTTTGAGTGTTGAGCATTGGCGGTTCATCTTATAACAATAGAATTCATTGATAGTTCTTATAATGATAGTTATTTTCTCCTAACTTTTAACAAAATCTTTATTTTTTTTTGTTTATTACCATGTTAAAATGGGGTTGACAGGGTTAAAGAATGTGATATAATAGGAGTGTAAATAATGAATTACAAAGGATATTACGCAATTATGGAAGTTCCACTTGAAACACGCATAGAATTAGAAAAGAAGGTTTTACGTTTTTGTAAAGAAAATAATTTTAGTGCTGTTGATGATACTGTAACATCACTTAAAATATTGGGTTTTGATGTTTTGACAGTACCGTTTCGCAATAATATCGAAGGCATGATTTTGGTCGATGAAACGGAAAAAAAACTAAAAGGCTTTTCTTCTAACAAAATTATAGCTGTCAGTAATCAGTTGACTTTGCAACTATCGAGATTTGTTTTGATGCATGAATTGGCACATTATATTCAAAAAAAATCCGAGATGCAAGGCAATTCGAAACAGGGATTTTATTTAGCTGCTAGAGATCATCAAGCAAAATATTCGACTGACATAAAGGAACAGGAAAACGACTACATCGCTGCGATTTTATTACTTCCAACAGAAAATTTGAAAGGATATGCTTCTCGTTACTTGCAACAAGAAAAATCTGTGAACGTTGATGATAGCAATTACTGGGAAGAATTTAAGGCTTTGGAGGACAACGAAGGTTTTCTTGATTTAATACAAAAAGATTTTCGAGTTGACAAAGAACTGGCAAAAAGACGTATTGGTGAAGTGGTAGAAATAAGTAAAAATGGGCAAGCTAACAAATGAAAACAGGCGTGAAATAGACGCAAATTTAGATTTATTAAAGAGTCACATTTATGAATCTGCTAATAATGACTTTGATTTGGCACCAAGTGAAAGACGCGAAAAAGCTTATGCTGATTTAGTGGAATACTATAAAGATCATTACAAAAATAAGTCAGTATTGAATTCAAAATTAAAAAAATGGTTTTTCGCGTTGACTTTTGCTCTTGTGTTTTTGCTTACAACTGGAATGATAGTATTGGCAATTGTAGGAATATTATCAAAATTCGAAAGTCAAGCGTTCACTGCAACTATAATAACTTCAATTGTTGGCACAATTTCTGCCGTGACCATTCTTCCTACAATTATTTGTAACTACTTATTTCCAAAGAACGAAGATGAGCCGTTGACTCGTTTTATAATAGATATGAAAAAATCCGATGATGAGAAAAACATTGATTTTGACAAATAATTTTGAAGTCTCCGATTCTATGGAGACTTTTTATTCGTCGATATCCCACGACTATCTCAGGGTCCTTGGGGATTTACTGTTGTATAAATAAACCTTAGAAAATAACGTTCCAATGTCGGATTATTATTTCATCTTAAAGAAAATGTTGTATACGGGATTTATTGCGGCGTATTTATGGTAAAACTCGCCGTAGTGGTTGAGCATACAATTCCACGGCTTATCAATCGTATAGTGGACGATGCGAGGTTGGATGATTTGCATTACAGCGTCACGAACTTCCGGCATAAACTTTTCGGGGCAATCTAAATTATTCCATTGCATATTCCACGACGGAGAAACAAGACCGATGTCGCCACTGCAAATAAGGTTGAGTATGTCTTGATCTATATAGATGAATTTGCGTCGTTGTTTTATGATTTCTATTGCTTTATCAAGATAGCGTCTTTGATTGAATTGTCTGCAATCAATCACCATAACACCAGCGTTAATATAGTTGAGATAGAACAGCCCAAGTGACTGTATGTATTCGGCATCATCAGCAGTGGAGTAATTGAGCGCGCCATAAACCGAGTAAGAACTATCGACTCCATTAAGAAGTTCACCGATGTCGCAGTTCACTACGAGATCGACATCAAGATAAATAAACTTGTCAATGCCTATTTCTTCAAAGTATTTAGGCAGAAACAGACGATAATATGACTCTTTGGTATAGTGCGCCCAAGTGTAAAACAAGGAGTCATATTCTTTTGTGAAGTTATCGAAATTCACGAAATGGATCGCAACGTTCTCGGTTTGCAGAGTTGATAGTAAGTCGATATTGTCTTTGCTTAAAGATGAAAAAAACACAAACAAATCATAATGCTTGTTTGAGTCGCTGTTTGCTATTATGGAATAAATAGCGGTGGAGAGGTAGGGCGCGTATCCATCGTTTGTTACGCAAGCCACAGTAATGGTATTATTCATAGTTTATGAGTTGTTTACTTGTTCGCTTTTAGACGGTACGCCGCGGGAGACATAGAAACCTGTTTCTTAAATAAACCTACCCAACATTCTTCATCAAGACCAATTATTTCGGCGATTTCATAACAAGACAAATTTGTTGTTGCAAGAAGATTTTTTGCTTCTTCAATTTTTTTCATTCTCACATAGGTGGGTAGATTACAATGAAACTCTTGCTCTAAATATACTCGCAAAGAATTGGTTGTGATATGAAGTGTGCTGCTCACTGATGTCAGCGTTATTTTCTTGTTCAAATGAGAATATATAAAATCGTCAAGTTGTTTGGGAAATTCGGCGTCTACCATGACAAATTCACGCAAACAAGCCTGAACCCCAAAAGAGATTAAAGATAGCGTATCTTTGGCGAGTATTTCATCATAAACAGGTAATCCGTCTCGAAATTGTTTGATATGCGGGTTGGCATTGGCGTCGAAATAAAATCGAGATACAACTATATATGCAATTGTAGAAGAGTATAATTCAGATACAACTTCTCCGATTACTTCTGCTGTTTTATCGGCGAGCAAGCGAATGTTTGGGTAGTGCGATGTTAAACGGAGCTGTCTTTCACTCCATTCTTTTGCTTGGACGTCTGCATATGTTGTGTCTGTTGCTACAATCAACTTAAATTGAGGGTCAAAAACAGATATGTTCACTTGAATAATATCACTGATCGTGTCAATCCAAGTTTGCAAACCCGTTTGACTTTGCGTATCAAATTTAACGTAAATCATATTGTTAAATCGTCCTTATTTGTGTTGTTTTCTGTATTGCGATGGCGTAATTCCTGCTTTCATTTTGACTCTGAAAAATTGCGAGAAAACGCTGGGCTTGTTAAAACCAAGAGCGTTTGATATATCCGAAATAGACATTTTTGTATTTATAAGCATATCTTGCGCACGTTGAAAGCGTACTCTGTCGATATAGTCGTGCGGAGAACTTTTGTAATACTTCTTAAACAGAGCATATAATTCGTGATAAGCGATGTGCAAATCCGTACAAATATTTTCTACTGTTATTTTTTCCATTAAATGGTCGTTGATATATTGTTCAATTTGCTTGGTAAATGAGTTGGATATAGAGTGAAATATTTTTTCGTCTCTGATGTAACCTACAAACATTTTTAGTAAAAGAATGGTAGATGTAAGTTGTTCCTTATCGAGAAGTTCAAGTTTATTCCACTGTTTGAGCAACTCATTTTTGTCAAGACCATATTGTTCGGCAGTTTTTGCGACCGTTTCTTCGGATGAATATTCGCCGTTTACATCGCGGAATTTTCCAATCATTATGTAGCCGACAGGCGCATTATCGACATAAATCGGAGTAACAGCTTCGGCTATTCCTGCATGGCAACAATAAATATAAGGTTCAGGATATTTTTCCGAATCTTTTGCGTGTTTTCTATCGCACTCCATACATTTGGAAAGTCGCCCTTCATCTTTTCCTATCGCAAGGCAATAATCTTCCCACTCTCCGACATCGAGAACGGGTTGCAAGTTTGTGTCGAATAGTGTGATGACGACGTGAGTTATTTTGTAGAACAAAGTCATCACTTCTTTAATTTTTTCCATTTCGTGCGTAGTCATGTTTCTATTATAGTATATGGCTACACAAAAAGCAAGAAAAAAATATTTAGAAAAGCGATATTTTTGTAGCGATTTAAGGTAGAAAGTTAAAAAGTACTATGATATAATAAGACAAAAATTGCGCTACAAGGTCTCAAAATATGATTTATTCTGCTATCGACGCACTGCTGCGTTATGCCGAAAAAAACTTATATTTGTCGCAAAAGGATGTTGACTATGCTCGCAACGGCATTTTGGAATTGCTTGGTTTGGACGCATATTCGTCGGAAATTCCCGTGTCGGATGTGGATGATCAAACACCCGAACGCTTGCTTGACGTATTGACTACCGAATGTGTTTCGAAGGGACTGTTTCAACCCGAACAGGCGGAGTATTATCGCGACGGCATAATGGCGCAGTTGATGCTTTCTCCAAGCCAAGTGCAATCTGTTTTCGAAGATAAATTAAACAATCTTGGCAGTGCGGCTGCGCTTGATTGGTTTTATCGATACAGCGTCAAGTCGGACTATGTAAAAAAAGCTGCGTTGGACAAAAATCCGCGGTTTGATTCGCAGGGTTTGGTTGTAACTATCAACAAAGCAAAGCCCGAGTTCCGCGATCCCCAAAAGGCAGTCAGCGGCAATTCTACTAAAAGCGGCTATCCCAAATGCAATATTTGCCACGAAAACGAAGGTTTTGCGGGCAGAAGTAAACGCACGCTGCGCACAATTGATATAACGCTTGGCGGACAGAGGTGGTTTTGGCAATATTCGCCCTACGGATATTTTTATCAGCACGGAATTGCAGTAAATTACAAGCATACGCCGATGTACATAGATCGAGGCACTTTTACGCGGCTTATGGATTTTGTCGATCAATTTCCGTGTTATTTCATTGGATGTAATGCGCCACTTGAACGGATAGGTGGCAGTGTGCTTGCGCACGACCATTATCAGGGCGGCGGCGAAATATTGCCTATGCACAAGGCTGGGGCGGTTTATGCGTTGAAAAACGGTCGCTATCCGAACGCGACGGTTGAAGTAGTCGATTGGGCGGGGACGGTTGTTCGTATTGTTTCGTCGGCTCGCGCGAATATAGAAGATATAGGCGAAAGCATCCGTGTCAAATGGGTGTCTTACGAAAATCGTTCACTCGGCATTGTGGCAGAGGATGAAAAAGGAATACACAACGCCATAAGTCCTACGGTAGTCAAAACAAAGCGCGGATACGAAATGAGTATTATTCTCAGGAGCAACATAACTTCGGATAAATATCCCGACGGCGTGTTCCACGCTCATCCCGAATTTCATATTATAAAGAAAGAATCTATCGGGCTTATCGAGGCGCAGGGCTTATTTATTCTTCCCGGCAGATTGGAAAAACAGTTATATGGGGTGGAAAAACTTATATCAGATGGCAAACCTTTAACGGAAGAACTGAAAGATTTTGAGTTGGTATATAACGAAGTTGTTGATGGTTTGAACGGCGAGCGTGATTTCGACAAAGTACAAGCTGCCATGCGTTCGGAACTCGGTTCTATTTGTAATCGAATTCTCGAAAATACGGCAGTGTTCAAAGACAAGTTGCAAACTGTTGCATTTATGCAGGATTTGGGTTGGGCGCTATGAACGAAAATTACGAATACAAAGTTTCCGCTGCGGGGCGCGTAAATATTATTGGCGAACATGTCGATTATTGCGGCGGCAAGGTTCTTCCTTGTGCGCTGTCGCTTAACAATACCGTATACATACGTCGTAACAATAGTGATTGCATTAACATCAAATGGACTACGTTGGATGAGAATGTGAGCATTCAACTCGAAAGATTATTGGACTTTTCTTTTCACAAATACGCCAAGTACATTGTCGGTTGCGCTTATTTGTGGCGTGAACATGGGCATCGCCTTGTAGGTTGCGACCTAAAATTGGATTGCACCGTGCCATTCGGTAGCGGATTGTCAAGTTCGGCGGCAATAGAAGTGTCGGTACTTGCGGCATTGGCTACAATTGCGCAAGAACCTATTGACAAAAAGGAAATAGCATTGATCGCGCAGCAGGCAGAGCATAAATTTGTCGGCGTGATGTGCGGAATAATGGATCAGTTTGTGTCCGCCAACGGCAAAAAGGACAACGCGCTGTTGTTGGATTGCAAAACGTTGGAATTCGAGTATATCCCCATCAAACTCCGCGATTATTCCCTTGTAATTATCGACAGTTGCAAACCGCACGACTTGGTTGTAAGCAAATACAACGAACGCAGACAGGAAACTGAAGAGGCGTTGCGTTTGTTGCAAAAGAAACTTGACGTAAATTGTCTTGCGGACGTAAGTTCGGAACAACTCGAAAGTTACAGAGATTTGCTTCCGCCCGTAATATACAAGCGCGCAAAGCACGTTACAACCGAATGTGAAAGGGTTCGTTTTACCGCAACGGCGTTAAAAAACGGTTATTTGGCGGCGGTAGGCGCGGCGCTTAATGCTTCGCACAAATCCCTTTCCGAGGATTACGAAGTGGCAGGCGTCGAGTTGGATACATTGGCTCGTTTGGCGCAAAAGCATCCCGCTTGTCTGGGTTCTCGCATGACGGGCGCGGGCTTCGGCGGCTGTACGGTTTCCTTGGTAAAAACGGACAGCGTGGCGGATTTCAAAGCGCGCGTGCTTGAAGGATACAAAAGTCAGATAGGCTACGACGCAAAAGTGTACGAAACGGATATATCCGATGGTATAATAATACAAAAATTGTAAAAGGAGTTAAAAGTTATGAAGGTACTTGTAACGGGCGGAGCGGGCTATATCGGCTCGCATACGGTGGTGGAACTGCAACAGGCAGGGCACGATGTAGTTGTTATAGACAACTTTTCCAATTCGTCGCCCGTTTGTTTGCAACGTATAGAGCAGATAACGGGTAAAGCCGTTCCCTTTTACGAGGGCGATGTGCGAAACACAGAGTTGCTCAACAGGATATTTGACGAACACAAAGTAGATTGGGTAATTCACTTTGCGGGACTCAAAGCGGTGGGCGAATCGGTAGAAAAGCCGTTGGAGTATTACGACAACAATATCGGCGGCACGTTGAAACTGCTTGAAGCAATGAAGTCTCACAATTGCAAACGCATTGTGTTCAGCTCGTCGGCAACGGTGTACGGCGATCCCGAACGTCTGCCCATAGACGAACTATGCGCAGTAGGCGGCACAACCAATCCGTACGGTACAAGCAAGTATTTTCAGGAGCGCATTTTGCAGGACGTTTACAACTCGGATAACGGTTGGACGGTAGCATTGCTCAGGTACTTCAACCCCGTAGGCGCGCACGAAAGCGGACTTATAGGCGAAGATCCGGCAGGTATACCCAATAATCTTACTCCGTTTATTGCCAAGGTGGCAATAGGGCAATTACCGGAGATAGGCGTATTCGGCAACGATTACGACACGCCCGATGGCACAGGCGTCAGGGATTATATTCACGTTGTGGACCTTGCCAAGGGGCATTTGGCGGCGATAGATAAACTTACGCAGTCGGGAGTATATGTTTACAATCTCGGCACAGGCGTCGGTTACAGCGTGTTGGACGTTATACACGCCTTTGAAAAGGCTTGCGGACACAAGTTGCCCTACAAAATTAAGTCTCGCCGCGCAGGGGACATTGCAGCCTGTTATGCGTCGAGCGACAAAGCCAAGCGCGAACTCGGTTGGCAAGCTACGCTCGGCATTGACGAGATGTGCGCCTCGTTGTGGAATTGGCAAACAAAAAATCCCAATGGATACCATTCCTAAGACTTATGTCTTATGGTTTTTCATATTATTTTTCTCTTCGTTGCGTCGCTTGCAGATTTTCTGCAAGCGATTGCAAACTAAAAAATTAGAAAAGGATAAATTTAGCAGATACATAAGTTTAACACGGAGGAGTTATGAGTTCAATAAACATTTTCAGAATTGACAAAGACAGAATTAATGATTTCAAGGAAAATTTAGGCAAAATTTGTAAAACTATCAATAAGGTAAGCTCAATAAACGAACAAGAAATTAACTCGATTTTGTATGTAAAAAATGACCCATATATAAAAAATAGTCTTTCGTGGAACTGGGTTCTATCAGAATTTGGTGAACAAAATATTCAAAAAGAAAAACAAGCATGGGCGGTAATGCTTGTAAATGTAAATGAGTGTTATTATGCTCTAACGTTTGGCAACGCCTTCTATCGTGTTGATAAATTTGCTGATAAAGATTTTGCATTTTCTTTGGGTAGAAAATTTGATTATAAAAAAATTAAATCGACAGCGCAGACTAATCCGAATTCGAATAGAAACAAAACTGTCGTATCATATTTGAGAAACGAGAGATTTGAATATGATAGTGGTGAGTCTTTTATAAAAATAAAAGGTAAAATTAAATTGGATGAAGATTTTAAGCTATTCGGCGAAGATATCGAAATTGGCACGTCTATTAAACTTAACATTGGCACACCTACAATAGATCAGTGTATAAATATTTTATTTTATCTAAATGATTTATCAAAGCAAGCTGATGTTACCAAAATTCCGATTTTTGTTAAAGTGAAAAATGCGCAGTTGTTGGAAGAGTTGGATAGGCAATTAGAAAGAGATTTGGTTAATGATAATTTGGATATTTGTTTTTCTGATTTCGATGTGATTGGTACACAAGAGGTATTTTACAGCGCAGCGCAGAAATTTACAATAAAATCAAATCGTCGTTCTAAAATAATTGATACACTAAGCAAAGATGAAATTGAACTTTTTTGTAAAGAAAAAGGACTACAATATAATGAAATAATACTTTCTCTAAACATTGAAGTTCAAACGGAGGATTCTTCGCACGAATATACGATTAAACAGTTAATTGATTACACAAATGAAGATAAAAAATGTGTCCTTGTAAAAGGCGAATGGTATCAATATAATGATGATTATTTGGCTGAATTGGATGCGTCAATGGACGAATTTGATATTGACGAAAATCCCAATTTTAATTGGACAAATGAACGTTATAATCAAATATTGGATAAAAAATATGATGAAGAAAAAGATTTTTCCGACTATGTTGGCAAATCAAAAGAAGAAGTACTTGGATTGTTACAAAAAAAATATTATTCGGAGAGGGCTTATAACGAATACTTGGCGAATTCATTAGGCTATACGCTAATGGACAGAAAATTAGAAATTATAAATGGACATAAAATAGAAGTGGCTGATTTGTATAAAGATGAATGTCTTTATGCTGTAAAAATTGGTAATTCATCTAGCAAACTTTGTTATGCGGTCGATCAAATTGAGGCTTCTGCAAAAGGTATAAGAAAAAAAGAATTGTCTTTTGATAAGCGCATAAACAGGGGGCGATTATATTTGTTTTGGAGCGCGCAAAGCCATTGCCCGTACTTAATGGTAAAATTATTTTGAGTTCGTTAAAATTGTTGGTTTTGAAAAATAGACTAAATGAATGGAAAAACACGATGCGACATCTTGGTTTTGAGCCGGAAGTTTTTATAGGATATTCTCTATGAAATAATTGTTAATAAGCAATGTTTCGGTTCCATCTAGTTAAATTTAGCGTGTTTTGTAGAGTTGCGTATAGTGTATTTATGTAATATACTATTAGAATGACAGTAGACATGTTATGCAGGAAAGTTGGTGAAAAATGGCAATGAAAACATTCAAACAGTCAGAGCAAATTTACGTTATAGAAAGCGATAATCTATCTGTGGAAATATCCAATCGCGGTGCAAGTATTCGTTCAATATGGTTTTCGGGGAGAGAACTGTCTCTCGGATTTTCGTCGCAAAGCAACCGTATCAAAAGCAATACTTACAGCGGAGCGGTCATCGGACGTGTTGCCAACCGAATTGCGGACGGCAAATTTACGTTGAACGGAACGACCTATTCGCTGTCGCGAAATGACGGCGAAAACACTCTGCACGGCGGCGCAATCGGCTTCGATCAACGTCTTTTTTCGGTGCAGACGCTCGATACAACGTCGCTTGTAATGACTTTGAACAGTCCCGACGGCGATCAGGGATTCCCCGGAAATCTTACTTTGCGCGTGGAATTTGTTTTGGACGGAGCATCGCTTACCGTGCGTTTTTCCGCCGTCTGCGACAAAGATACGTTTTGGGCGCCCACAATCCATCCGTATTTCCGCCTTGGCACAGAACAAACAGTTGACGAAACCTATCTGCAAATAAACGCCGACAGTTACACGCCGATGGGAGCGGGGCAAATTCCCACGGGAGAGATTACCGCGGTAGAAGGTACGCCGTTGGACTTTCGGCAGGCTAAAAAAATAGGCAAAGACATAAATTCCGCTCAGTTGCAGCCCACAAGCGGTTACGACCACAATTTTGTGTTGCGGCATAGCGCAAACGAATGTGCGGCATTGGCTTTCAACGAATCAAGCGGCATAAAAATGGAAGTTTTTACGGATATGCCCGGTCTGCAATTCTATTCGGGTAATTTTTTGCAGGGTTTCAACGGCACGCAAGATCTCATTCCGTGCGCAGGTTTTGCTCTCGAACCGCAATTCTTTCCCAATGCCGTAAATACTCCTTCGTTTCCACAACCGTTATTAAATAAGGATAAAATAAATTCATATTTCATTCGATACAAATTCGGGTTATTAGGTTGATGTATATTCGGGATGTTCTCAACAAGAATGTTCCGATTTTTTTGCAGTTTATCTTAATTTCTTTTATTTATAAATAGTAATAATAATGCCTTAATTAAAACGCAAATTTTTTTTAGAAATCATATATTTCTTGCAGAGTTTGGGGTAGAAATGAGATTTATTGTCGTGTATAATTTAATCACTAAATTGGGAAAGGGATATTGTCGCCTTTTGACGATAATAGATGTATAGTCCCGAATTTATAATCAAGTTGGAGGAATTGATGTGCAAAGTCAAACAGAGTTAACAAACAACGAAAGCAAATTGGCGCTGAATATTATTCATCGCCCGGAGCTTTCGCCCGAATATGCGGAAAAGGCACTCGGTGGCAAAAGAGATGTGCGGGACGAGTCGCTTGATATATTTCTGTTCCAACAGGAAACAGCGCATAAGTATGGACTGAAAACTACCATTCAGATAACCTATGCTTCGTTGTTTTCTGACAAGATAGTGGAGCTTGCAAAAGAACACCATGATAAATACGGCGATGAAATAGGCTTGTCGCTTTTGGGCTTGCCTTGCAAACAGTTCAAAGAAAAATACCAAACAGAAGATTTTTGTATTTGGATGTTCGATGAGGATAGAAAGAAAGAGATAGTAGATGACTGCTTCGGGCTTTTCTATGAAAAATTCGGCTTTTATCCCGAATCAACAGGGAGTTACTTCCTTGATGCGTTTACAATCAACTACATAAAGGAAAAATATCCTTCCGTCAAATGTGCCATTGCCACCTGTTGGGAAGAAGGTCCGAAAGCCTATCACACCTGCAACAATAGTTGGTACACATTTATGGACGGCGGTCCGTGGAATCCCTGGATCCCGTCAAAAGTAAATTCTCATTGCCCCGCAAGCGATAGAGATGACGATAGTGGTATTGTCGCAATTCCGCATCTCTCCCGCGACTTGCTTGCTTGCTTTGACGGCAACGGCTCAAACTTCGGGACACATCCGCAAAATGTGTTGCGTGGTATGATTTATTACGAAGATGAGAAAGGAACGGAATATCCCTACCTTTATAACCTCATCGATCAGTATCGTCATCTTGCCAAATACAATGACGGGTTCTGCTACAACATGATGTTTGTCGGTCCCGGATGGCTTAACAAAGCAGGACGGTGGGAGTCTCCCTATGAACGTCTTGCGAAGTCATACGATGACGCTATGAAATATTACGGTAAACTCAAACAAAAGGGTAAGTGCGTTGATATGACTATGAGCGAACTTGCCGATTATTACCGTGAGACACACCCGAATTACAAACGTGCGGAGTGCGCTATGTGGAAGGACATTCTCTATGGAAGCAACAAGGAATATTTTTGGTATGCGTCTCCGTCGCTTCGCTGCTGTTTGGATTTCAACCAAGGCGGCGCAATGATAGATTTGCGTCCCTATGTTGCCAAAATTCCGCAAAAGGTTGGTATTGGTACGGATAATGTGTACGACGCGTCCTATCCCTATATAATACAAGCCAACTATCGCGCGGGATATTTCACACACTATGCCGGCGCAGGCACGGTGAAGTCGTGCAAGATCCATTATCACGGACAAACCGCCGATTTGTGTCTTTGCCGTACAATGGCAAGATATGAAAAAACAGATAAAGGCGTAAAAATTGTCGCCGATCCCGTAACGGTTACATTGGACGGTTTGGATATAACCGTGCGTTCGATATTCTTCTTCGATGAAGAAACGGGCAATATGATGACGAGGCGAGAGATAGTTAACGATTTGCACGGCGAAGTCGTCACGCTCGAAGAGTATTTGACGGGCGGTTTCGGCACGACGGAATATCAACCCGATATGACAGATGTGAGTTTGTGGGTTTACACTAATTGTTGCGGCGGTGGATTGATCGATTACGAGTACAAGGGACGTAAATCCGTAGGAAAAATATATGCTAATGCTTGCTTGCCGAGTATCCACACGCAAATAACTTTGGAAGGAAACGAGGCGGACAGGTCATCAACGGATTATCCCGATGAATTCGAAGTTGAAGAGGGGATCGCGTTCTCTCCCGTATTCCATTTGCGGGCAAGAAAGAATATTTCAAAGGGAGGAATGGAAACATGGCTCAAGCTACAAAAGGTAAATTGAATTACCGTTGTCCGCGTTGTTTTATGCGCGACATCGATATGGATATGTTTTACGATGAAAAAACAAAGCAATATTATTGTTTGCGTTGCGCATTCCGTGGAACCGAAGAAGAGGTAATCGGGCTTAACGAGCAATTCAAACAAAAATACGGAAGGCTTCGTCAACGCGTTGTGGATTTCGGCGAAGATAACGAACCGCCCAAATTTAGAGAACATAAGGCAGGTGAACAATAATATGAGACTCGGTATAGATGCTTCTACTTATCTTGAAATGGAAAATATACATCATGCCAAATATTTTGACGGAAACAAGGAAATAGAGCCATTGGATGCTTTCAGCAACAATGGTGTTGATGTTATGCGCATACGTATATGGAACGACCCTTACGGACGAAACGGAGAGCCGTATCTTGCCGGCACTTGCGACGTGGATAATTTTATCAAACTTGCAATGCTTTCCGAAGAGAAAGGTTACAAGATAATGGCAGATTTTCATTACAGTGATTTTTGGGCTGATCCCGCAAAGCAGTGCGTCCCGAAAGCCTGGCAAAAATTCGATCTGCAAGGTCTTGTCGATCATGTTTACGCCTTTACCGCCGAAACATTGAAAACCGCCAAAGCACACGGTATTGACATAGAATTTATTCAAGTCGGCAACGAAATTACAAACGGTATATTGTGGCCCTTCGGGCATCTCGACGAACAGCCTGACGGTTCGCGCACCAATTACGACAGCCTTATTAAGTTGCTTAACGCCGGAATAAAAGCGTGCAGAGAAGTGTATCCGAAAGCAGGTATAATTTTGCATTTGGAAAGAAGCTACGACCAAAAGGTTTACAATGAGTTTTATTCACAAATGCAGGCAGCCAACGTCGATTACGATATAATCGGCATGTCCTATTATTCATATTGGCACGGTCCGTTCGAACAATTTTTTGCCAATGTTGAGAATTGCAAAAAATTTGGTAAGCGCATTATGGTAGTGGAACTCGGTCGAGCCTTTACGACGGAAGATTATATAAAGAGCGAAGACAGCGAGGCACTTATGGTAAACGGTGGCACTCACGAAGATGCCACATTCAATGCGCAATATCCGTTGACGGTTGACGGACAGCGCAGGTTTGTTAAGGATTTTCTTGCACTCGCTCAAAAACACAAGATAGAACTTGTATGTTATTGGGAGCCGTTGTGGACGCCTTGCGGTGAAAATTGTTGGGCTTCCGACGCGGGAAAAGAGTATGTTCACAGCGATAAGCGTTCAAACAGAAACGAGTACGCAAATCACTGTCTGTTCGACTACAACGGGCACAAATTGCCCGCATTCGATGAGTATAAAACCTAAAAATGCACCGTTTTGCGGGGCAGGGGCGCCCCTGCCCTTTCTGTACTAAAACATAGTACAGAAACAATCTAACCGAATAACAAAAAACAAAAAAAGGAGAAAAAACATGAAAAAACGCGCTCTAATCATTTTGTTGAGTATTTTGATGCTTATTCCAATCGTATGCGTTTTGTCTGCTTGCGACAAGGACGGCGACTACGACTATGAAATTGTCGTTTGGGTCGGCGAAGGAACGGATGCTCTGACACAAAAGCAAATTGAAAGATTTAACGAAACAAACGAGGACGGCATTAAGTTCAAGGCAAAAATCGAAATTGTCAGCGAATCCAAAGCCGCAGGCAATGCGATTTCCACTCCGGCGTCGTGTGCGGATATTTTCTGTTTTGCGCAGGATCAACTTGCACGCGTCGTCCACTCCAATTTGTTGTGCAAACTCAATACCGCTTCGGTAACGGCAATTACATCTACTTGTGATGACGCGTCCATTGCGGCGGCAAAAATCGGAGATACCATTTGCGCTTTTCCGTTTACGAAAGACAACGGTTACTTTATGTACTATGATAAACGCGTCGTAAAGGAAGATCATATCGGAAGTCTCGAAGATATTATAGAAGATTGCAAAGCCGCTGGCAAAAACTTCTCGATGAACCTCACAAAAGACGGTGGAAGTTGGTATTCGGCATCGTTCTTTTATGCGACAGGTTGCCAGTCGGAATGGACTACGGACGAGAAGGGCAATTTCAAGAGCTATGAGGATAATTTCTCTTCGGCAAACGGCGTGATTGCTTTGAAAGGTTTGCAAAAGCTTTTGAAGTCAAGCGTTTACAATCCTTCCGCCGAAGTGAGCGATTTCAACGCGGCGATACCTTCTGCGGTCGTCGTAAGCGGTATTTGGGGTTACAAAGCGGCACAACAAGCGTTGGGAAGCGATCTCGGCGTGGCTCCGTTGCCTTCGTTCACCGTTGACGGCAAGAGTTATCAGCTTGTTTCTTATCTCGGCAGCAAATTGATGGGCGTTAAGCCCCAAAGTGATGCGTACAGAGCGGCGTATCTGCAAAAGCTCGCCATATTCCTTACGAGCGAGGAATGTCAGCGTGAACGTTTTGAAACAGTCGGATGGGGACCGTCCAACATTAAAGCGGCGGCAGACGCTACGTCTCCCGCATTGGATGTTCTTCTTAAACAGGCAAAGACGACGTTGCAAGGACAATATCCGACAAATTGGTGGGCAAAACTCGACACGATGGTGGGCGATGCGGCAACAAGCGAAGAAGACGATGCCACATTGCAATCACTTCTTACAACTTATAACAATTCGTTGAACGATCTCAAAGATTAGAAAAAGGAGACGGCAATGAAAGAATTTTTGACGGATTTGACAATTGGCGGAGAAGTCCTCCCAATGCGTCTGCTCATGAATTTTAAATATCAAGGCGATAGGTACGCTGCCTTTACGCCCGAATACAGCGCGAACTCTTCCGATGAAGAAGAGATCGCGCTCGCGCGCGTCTTAAAAAACGACGACGGTAAATGCTATGAAGTAATTTCCAATGACGACGGCGATGAAATTTTTGCAGAATTCGAAAGACGCTACGAAAAGAAGATTTCCGGCAATAAACCTTTGACCACATTGGAATATCAAAGATTGAATTGGGTTCAAAGGATACTATATAAATGCAAACAATTTTTTGTCGGAATACCCAAATGGTTCGCAAAAAAATTCGTAAAACTTGGATTGAAAATCAAAGACTTCGGAATTTCCGTTTGGGAAAACATCAAAGATATCGGCACGACATTCAAAAAAGGCAGTTGGAAAACACGCGTCAGCTATTTAGTGATGGGGTTCGGCAATCTTACTCACGGGCAGTGGTTGCGCGGATTGTTATTCTTCTTGTTTGAAGCGGCATTCATATTATATATGGTATTTTGGGGTGGAGCCTGGCTTGGCAAGTTTGGCTCGTTAGGCACAGTCGCTACAATTGAAGAATATGATCCTATTCTCGACGTCTATACGACCGTTCACGTGGATAACTCATTTAAGATATTGCTGTATGGACTTATCACGATATTCTTTATAATAGCGTTCATATACACTTGGCGACTCAATGTAAAGCAGTGTCGCATTCTGGATGAAATCACCGCAAGCGGCAAAAAGATAAAGACGAGTAAAGAAGACGTGCAGTCTCTTGCCGACGACGAATTCCACAAAACGCTGTTGTCGCTGCCGGTATTCGGCATAGTGATGTTCACGATATTGCCGATCATCTTTATGATACTTGTAGGCTTTACAAGTTACGACTACGAAGCTGACGGCTACAACAACCTGTTCACATGGGTGGGGTTGGAAAACTTCAATCAGATGTTTACTTTTGGTTCGCAGTTGTCTTTGGCATTTGGCGAAATACTTGCTTGGACATTGATTTGGGCAGTGTTTGCAACGTTCAGCAATTACTTCCTTGGCATGTTTGTAGCAATGCTGATAAACAAAAAGGGTATCAAAATCAAAAAGTTTTGGCGAACAGTTCTCGTTATGACGATAGCCATACCGCAGTTCATATCGCTGTTGTACGTCAGCAATTTGTTTGCGGACAACGGCATAGTAAATGCCACGCTTATGAATTGGGGTTGGATAGACAAACCTATATCGTTTTGGGGCGACGGTACGCTTGCCAAAGTAATGGTGCTTGTTATCAACATTTGGGTCGGCATACCGTATCTGATGTTGATAACGACGGGCATTTTGATGAATATTCCGCAAGATCTGTACGAATCGGCGCAAATTGATGGCGCAAACGCATTTCAGCAGTTTTGCAAAATTACGATGCCGTATATGTTGTTCGTAACGGGACCGTATCTTCTGACGAACTTTGTATCCAATATCAACAACTTCAACGTCATTTATCTCTTGACGCAGGGCGGTCCTCCGCATTTTGCTTGGGGAGATGTCGGCGGATACATTGCGGGAGACACAACGATTCTTATCACCTGGCTGTTCGGTATTACTACGGGTAGCGAAGCCAACTACAAGATGGCGTCGGTTATCGGAACGATGATATTTATTGTAGTATCGGTGCTTTCGCTCATCATTTTCACGATTATGCCTTCCACGCGAAGAGAGGAGGACTTTTCATGATGAATGAACGGATTGAAAACGGCGAAGTATTTGAATTTTACGGTAGTGAAACCAAGATTGTAGAGTCCAAAATTGAAATGGAAGTTGCCGAAAACTTCACGCCGGAATATACGGATGTTTTCGTAGCACAGACTGACACTCTTTCCACAAGTACGACGGCAGTTGCAAACAAAGGACGCGTCTCGCAAAAAACGAAAAACAGAGTTGTAAATATTGTAATACATATCGTTTTGGCAGTACTTTGTTTCGTTTGGATTTTGCCGTTTATCGGCATTGTCCTCGAATCCTTTCGTTGCGAAAGCACGGGACTTGCAGGGTATCTCATACCCAAGCAATGGGGCTTTGACAATTATGCTCGGTTGTTCACTTTCCAAAACGGACTTTTCCTTAAATGGTACGGCAACACATTTTTGATGGGAATTGTAACCGCTGTGGTACAAACGATATTTCAATTGTCGGTCGCTTATGTACTGTCGAGATTCCGTTTCAATGGACGCAAGTTTTTGATGAACTTGATACTTGTATTCGGAATGTTCCCCGGTTTCCTGACGCTCATTCTTTTGTACACGTGGATGCACGATTGGAACTTGACGGACGCAAACGCGCCATACGGATTGATGATAATCTACGTGGCAAGTTCGGGAATGGGTTACTACATTGCCAAGGGTTTCTTCGATACGATTTCCAAATCGATTGACGAAGCGGCAAGAGTGGACGGAGCAACACGGCTTCAAATCTTTTTCAAATTGATTTTGCCCCTATCGAAACCCATAGTCATATATACGATATTGATGGGCTTTATGGGACCGTGGGGAGATTTCGTTATGGCGACCTTTATGGCGAACAACGCTTCGGCAGGCTATAACGTCGCGGCAGGATTGCAGTGGTTGATCACTGATTCTATGAAGAACGATTATTATACAACTTTTTGTGCAGGCGGAGTTGTGGTGGCAGTGCCGATTACAGTATTGTTCCTCTTGTTGCAAAAATATTACGTCGCAGGTGTAACAGGCGGCGCGGTAAAAGGGTAAGGTGCAAAATGGCAGAAGTAGAATTGACAGGAGTCAAAAAAGTATACGGCAAGAACGTAGTCGCAGTAAAAGACTTCAACTTGAAAATAAAAGACAAAGAATTTGTAGTATTTGTCGGTCCGTCGGGGTGCGGCAAATCCACGACGCTTCGCATGATAGCGGGTTTGGAAGATATTACCGAAGGCACTATCAAAATCGGTGGCAGGGTAGTCAACGACTTGAAACCCAAGGACAGAGATATCTCGATGGTGTTCCAAAATTATGCGTTGTATCCCAATTATACAATATTCCGAAACATTGCGTTTCCGCTAACGCTTATGCGTATACCTGTGGAAGTCCCCGTTACGGATAAGGACGGAAATGTTCGGGATGTAAAAATCAAAAATAGAAAGTTGACAAGTCAAGAAATTGCTGACAGGGTTGCCAATGCGGCGGAAATTCTCGGCATAACGGAGTATCTCGGACGGCGTCCGCGTGAACTTTCGGGCGGACAAAAGCAACGCGTTGCAATAGGTCGTGCAATGGTAAAAAACGCGTCGGTATTTCTTCTCGACGAACCGCTTTCCAACCTTGACGCCAAGTTGCGTTCTCAAATGCGTTCGGAATTGATCGAACTGCGCAAGAAGATCGATACGACATTTATCTATGTTACGCACGATCAGGTTGAGGCGATGACGCTTGCAGACAGGATAGTCATTATGAAGGACGGCGTGATACAGCAAGTGGGAACGCCCACGGAGTTGTTCGATATGCCGCAAAATCTGTTTGTCGCTGAGTTTATCGGTTCGCCCAAGATGAACATATTCCGCACTCGGCTCGAACGAGATGCCGAAGGATACTTTGTCAATCTTTGCGGGGTTGTAAAACGAATAGACGGTGCGCGTGGCGAGATTTTCCGTAAAAAGGATATTCAACCGCAAGATATCGTTCTCGGCGTTCGTCCCGAACACATTTCGCTGTCCAACCACGAAAACCCCGAAGCGATCCCGTGCGTAATAAGGGTTCGCGAAAATATGGGCAGTTCCTTCCATCTGCACGTCCAAACGGAAACGGGAGAGGAGCTTATCGTCCGCGTTCCGACGGCTCCGTTTACGGCGGCGCAGGTCGAAAAACTCGTTTCGGGAACGCGCATTTACATTACATTTGAAAGTGGCGTAACGCATTTCTTCTCGGCAGAGACGGAAGTAAACCTTCTTTCCGATTCGGACGACGCGCCCGTTTCCGTGACGGTTGCGGAAGAAAATTCGTCTGCGGAAGAACCGCGCAAAAAACTGCGCCGCATATCCTGAAATTTGCAAAAAAACACGGTTAATATCGGAGGGTATAATGAAACTAAAAAGTATTTTATTGGCAATTTTAATGATAGCGTGCATGGTGGTTCCGCTTGTGGCTTGCGACACGGCAGCCGAAGTGTCAAGCGTCGAACTCGACCAAGCAACGCTCACGATCAACGTCGGAGAGCAAGCAACGCTTACATACACCGTGTTTCCGCAGGAAGCAAGCGGCATAAGCGCCAATTGGCGTTCTTCCGACGCAACTGTCGCAACGGTAGACAACGGCGTTGTCAAGGGTATAAAGGACGGCAAGGCGGCAATACGCGTATCTGTCGGCGGCAAGTCGTCGCAATGTATAGTAACAGTAGTGGATCCGTCCAAGCAGCCCGTCCCCGTATCGGGAGTTTCGCTTGACAAGCAGTCGCTGTCTCTCAATGTGGGCGATACATATCTGTTTGTCCCGACCGTCGAGCCGGAAAACGCTACGGACAAAACTCTCACCTGGGAGTCCTCCAACACATCGGTCGCGTCGGTCAGCATAAGCGGACTTGTAACAGCCGTGGGTGGCGGACAGGCTGTAATAACGGCGACGTCTACAAACAATTACAGGGCAACGTGCGTCGTTACCGTTGCGGGCGAAGCGAGCGCAAACGAACTGTATGTCGGCGACGTGCCGAGTCTCAAAGACCGCACGGATTTCATCATGGCAATGGACGCGTCCGAACTCCTTTCCGTCGAAAAGGCTCGCAGCGAAAGCGGTCTGATGTTCAAGGATTTTGACGGGCAAGACGCCGATATTCTTCAAGTGTTGAAAGACAACGGCATAACTGATATTCGTATCCGCGTTTGGAACGATCCCTATGCCGACAGCGCCAAAACTCAGCCCTACGGTGGTGGCAATTGCGATGTAGACAACGCCGTTGCGCTTTCGGAACGTTGTCAGGCTGTTGGACTCGGAGTCATCATTGACTTCCACTATTCGGATTTCTGGGCAGATCCCGGCAAGCAAAAAGCGCCCAAAGCGTGGGCAAACATGGGATTGTCCGCCAAGGCCGATGCTCTCGAAAGTTTCACCGAAGACGCGCTCACCCAAATCAAAGCCACCGATGTCAAAATCACAATGGTGCAGATAGGCAACGAAACCACGGGCGGAATGGCGGGCGAAACCAATTGGACCAACATTTCCGTACTGATGAATGCCGGTGCAAGAGCGGTGCGCAAAGTTACGGGCGCCGTTGCGGAAGGCGGTGCAAAAATCGCCGTTCACTTCACCAACGCGGGGGACAACACCTATTATTCCAAGGCGCAAACGCTCAAAAACAACAATGTCGATTACGACGTATTCGGCACGTCGTGGTATCCGTACTACACGTCGCACGGATCGCTCAGCGCGCTTACCAAGCAGCTCGCCAACGTTCACAAAGATTTCGGCAAGGACGTAATGGTTTTGGAAACGGCATACGCCTTCTCGCAGGAGGACTTTGACGGTTGCGGCGGCACCGCGCTGGAAACGACAACTCAGCCGATAACCGTTCAAGGTATGGCAAACGCCGTGCGTGAAGTTATCAAAGCCATTGCGGATCTCGGCGACTACGGTCTCGGCGTGGCATATTGGGGCGGAACCTGGGTTGCGGCAAGCAACAGCGCCGAAGGCGCCACAAATCGCGACTTGTGTCTCAGATACGGTTGCGGATGGGCAACGTCATACGCTCACTCGTACGATAGTTCAGCACCTGCGGCAAGTCCTACGGGCGCACCTGTCGGCGGTGGTTCTATGGTAGACAACAACGCATTTTTCCTGTCCGACGGTTCGCCGATAGAGGCACTCAAAGTGTTCAAATACGTCAAAGGCGGACACACAACCGACTTGCGCGCCGACTATCTGTCCGATCAGGAAGTTTACTACACGGTCAACGAAGGCACGATAGAGTTGCCCAAGACGGTTAGTATCGTTCTCAACAACGGCTCCAAACAGGTAACAGACGTCATTTGGAACATCGAACAAGCGCAACTCACGCAATATATATCCGCCGTGGATATGTACACGGTAACGGGCACAACGCTATTTGGCGGAACTTGCTACTGCTACGTGTGGGTAATGAACGTCAACATTTTGGACGAAGGCAGTTTCGAGGGATTCCAATCCTACGGCGACTCCACGGTCAAGTTTGTTCAGGCGGATCTCGGCAATTGGCGGCTTCGTTACACCAAGACGGAAAATCTGCAATTATTTGTAAGCAACAACACAGGCAACGCCCGCATGGGAACAAACAGTTTCCACTTCTGGGATGACAAATCGGTCGATTTCGATCTCTATCAAACCGTAGACGTAAGCAAACTTCAAACTTACGGCAGCGGCAAGTGGGGGTGCAGTTTCGATTTCCAAGGCGCGGACGGAACAAATTGCGACATACACGCATACATCACGGTCAAATACAAGGACGGCACGGAGCATACCTTTACGGGCACGCAGGCGCAGATGAACGGTTGGCAAAAGTGGACCAGAACGTCCGTTACGGGCGCGGAGTTCGACCCGAGCAACGTTCAAAGCGTAACGGTAGGTATCCACGTCAAGGCAGACTTCACGGGCGCGGGTCCTTGGGGCAATATCGACAACGCTCAGTTCTATTTCGAGGGCTGATAGGCGTTGTGTTACTTAAATACAGAACAAAAAAGGGGTGAGAACTTCTATGGTTTGAGTTTACATTTCGGGTGTAAAAAGTTTAGGCAAAATTGTCGGTCAAACAAAACCGAACCACACTTCCGTAAAGAGATGGGATTCGCGCCATAAATAACTGCGAAAAAATAATTACAAGGAGTATTACAACAATGAAACAAAACCAAAAGCACACATTAATTGTTCTGTTGTGTTTGGTAACGCTCGTGGCTCTTTGCCTGACGTTTGCCGCATGCAACAAAACCTATTCAGTTAAGATTGCGAATTATGACAAGGCGCAAGGTTCAGTTACGCTTTCGCCCGAATCGCAGGACGGTCAATACAAAGAAGGCACGGAACTCACCGTTACCGTAAAGCCGGTTGATGGCTACGCAGTCGAGTCATTCAAGCTCGGCTCGGAAGAAAAAGTCGGCGAACTCAACAGCGAAGGCAAATTTGTGTTCAAAGTACAACAAGACGCGACCATAACCGTTACCTTCAAGTCCACCACGGTGGCAGTGGAGAGCGTTTCTCTCAACAAGCAGTCGCTCAGCGTACACGTTACCAAGCAAGACGATACGCTCACAGCGCAAGTTCTTCCGGAAAACGCCACCAACAAGACCGTAACCTGGACGTCAAGCGTTCCTGCGGTTGCCACAGTTGACAACAATGGCAAAATCACGGCAGTAGCGGCAGGCGAAACGGTCATCACTGCAACGGCGGGCGACGGCAAAACCGCAACCTGCACCGTTACGGTAACCGATCACCAACTTACAACTGTATCCGCCGGCGAAAACGGACACAAATCCGTCTGCGGCGTAGATGGCTGCGGCTACGAAAGCGAAGTTTCCGCACACAGCTTAAAGATCAACTCCGATAAAACTAAGTTCGAGTGCGAACAGTGTGAATATGAAGTTGCTCACACCCACTCCCTTTCATATAAATCTACCGGTAGCGAACAACATACCGTTTCCTGTACTGTTGAAGGTTGCGGTTACACATCCACAGCAAAACACAGTCTCAAAATAAACTCCGACAAGACCAAGTTCGAATGTGAGCAGTGTGAATACGAAGTTGCTCACACCCACTCCCTTTCATATAAATCTACCGGTAGCGAACAACATACCGTTTCCTGTACTGTTGAAGG
>CANQGD010000013.1 GCA_947601445.1 uncultured Clostridia bacterium
AAGGAGAAAATCAAATGGCTCGTATTTCCGGTGTAGATTTACCCAGAGAAAAACGTATTGAAATCGGTTTGACCTACATTTACGGAATCGGACGTACCACTGCCACGCAAATTTTGGCGGAGACGGGCGTCAATCCGGATACGCGCGTCAAGGACTTGACCGAAGACGACATATCCAAAATCCGTGACTGTATTGAAAAGAACTATCACGTCGAAGGTGATTTGAGACGTGAAGTTTCCATGAACATCAAAAGACAAATAGAAATCGGCTCCTACCGCGGTATTCGTCACCGCAAGGGCTTGCCCGTGCGCGGACAATCCACAAAACAAAACGCTCGTACCCGCAAGGGACCGAAGCGCACCGTTTCTCGCGGTAAGAAGGCGAAATAGGGAGGTAAGTAGAAATGGCAGGAAAGAAAATTGTCAAGAAAAGAAGAGATTTACGTAAGGTTGACAAGGGTCAGGTACACATTCACGCTTCCTTCAATAATACGATCGTAACATTTACCGACCTCAACGGTAATGCTCTCACGCAGTGCAGCAGTGGCGCGCTCGGTTTCCGCGGCTCCCGCAAAAGCACGGCATTTGCCGCTCAGCAGGCATGCGAAACAGCAGCTAAGGCAGCCAAGGATATGTACGGAATTCGTTCCGTAGAAGTTTACGTCAAAGGTCCCGGTCAAGGACGCGAATCCGCTATTCGTGCTTTGCAAACGGCGGAAATCGACGTTACTCTCATCAGAGACGTATCCCCTATCGCTCACAACGGATGCCGTCCGCCCAAGCGTAGAAGAGTTTAGTAAAGGAGAAGTACCATGGCAAGAAATACAAGTGCAGATTGCCGTCAATGCAGACGTGAAAAATGCAAATTATTTCTGAAAGGCGAAAGATGCTACACCGACAAATGCCCCGTTACAAAACGCGGCAAGATACCCGGAGTGCATGCCGACAGCAGAAAGAAAATTACCGAATACGGACAACAGCTCCGCGAAAAGCAAAAGACCAAACGTATTTACGGATTACAGGAAAAACAATTCCACAGTTACTACGAAGAAGCAGAGCGCATGAAGGGCGTAACAGGTTCCAACATGCTTATACTCCTTGAACAACGTCTTGACAATGTGGTGTACCGTTTGGGTATCGGCGTATCGCGCAGCCAGGCAAGACAGTTTGTCAATCACGGACTTATCACCGTCAACGGCAAGCGCGTCACTATCCCCAGCTACCAAGTAAAAGTCGGAGATATCATTTCCATCAAGGATAACAAGCGCGAGCAACCGCTGTTTGTGGAACTCAAAGGCGCCAAGAAACCCGCAAATATACCTCAATGGTTGGATTTCGAACCCGCAGAGCTTACAGGCAAGGTACTTGCCAAACCGGCAAGAGAAGACATCGACATGTCCATCCAAGAACACATGATCGTCGAGTTGTACTCTAAGTAATCTTCTCAAACGTTAGGCAAACGTCTCATTGCCGTGCGTTCCCAAGGGAGCGCCAAACAAAAAAATTAAATATAAAGGAGATTGTTGTCCAATGATGGAAATAGAAAAGCCGTTGATGACAGTAGATGAAAGCGGACAAAATGCCAGCATAATCAAAATCGTGGCGGAACCGTTGGAAAGAGGATACGGAATCACACTCGGAAATGCTCTCCGCAGAGTGCTTCTGTCAGCTCTTCCGGGAGTTGCGGTTGTGGGCTTGCGTATAGAAGGCATACAACACGAATTCAGTACTGTAAACGGTGTCAAGGAAGACGTAACCGACATTATCCTCAACATCAAGCGTTTGGCATTGAAATCGGATAATGACGACAATGATTTCAGAAAAACGATAACTATCAACAAAGTCGGTCCCTGCGAGGTTCATGCGGGCGATATTATTACCGACAGCGAAGTGGAAGTTTTGAATCCCGATTTGTACATTTGTACGATCGAAGAAGGCGGCAGCCTGAATTGCGAACTGTATGTAGCCAGAGGACTCGGATATGCGTCGATCGAAAAGAATAAAGAACGCAACCGTGAACTCAAACTCAATTATCCTATCGGTTACATACCCATAGACTCCATTTTCGGACCCGTCAAAAGCGCAAGTTACTCCGTGGAGAGTGCCCGTGTCGGACAAGACATTACGCGCGATAAACTGACGTTGGAAGTTGAAACCAACGGCGCATTCAGCGGCAGAGAAATCGTTTCTCTTGCGGCGCGCATCATCGAAGACCACATCAAGATGTTTGTGGATTTGTCTGAAAACTTCAACAAGGATATTTTGATCCCTAGAGAAAGCGACAATCACAAAAAGGTGCTGGAAATGAATATCGACGATATGGACCTCAGCGTGCGTTCTTACAACTGCTTAAAACGAGCCGGCATACAAACGGTGGAAGACCTTACGCGTCGCACCGAGGACGATATGCTCAAAGTGCGCAACCTCGGCAGAAAATCGCTGGATGAAGTTATTGCAAAGTTGGAAAGTTACGGTCTGTCTTTGAAGAATAAGGATGAATAGGAGAAAAATATGGCAACACAAAGAAAATTAGGTAAAGCAACCGATTCGAGATTGGCTCTATTGAAAAATCAAGTTTCTCAACTGCTTTGGAACGGCAAGCTGGAAACTACCGAGGCTCGCGCCAAGGAAGTGCAAAAGTTGGCGGAAAAATACATCACTCTTGCGCTCAATACCTACAAGGACACCGTTGAGGTCTCCAAGACCAAGATTGTCAAGGGCAAAGAAACAACCGTAACCGTATTGAACGACGGACCGAAAAAACTTGCTGCCCGCAGACGTTTGATTGCAAATCTTTCCGACTTGCAGGAGACTCGTCTCCCCAAGGAAAGCGCAACCGAATACAGACTTCGCACAAAGACTGTTCGCCACCCATTGATCGAAAAACTCTTCAACGAGTATGCTCCCAAGTTTGACAAACAAGCGGAAGAATCCGGTCAACGCGGAGGATACACGGCTATCTACAAAGAGAATAACCGTCGCGGTGACGGCGCTGAAATGGCGTTGATAGTGGTTCTTTGATAAAAAACGGCGTCCGAAACTCTTTTCGGATATATGCTACTAAACCAAAACAATATTATAATGATAAAAGAATCAACCCTCAAAAACAGGATTGGTTCTTTTTTATAAAAAGTCCTCGGCAAAGTCGAGGGTACAAAACGGTTTTGGCTACACCCGTGTGGCGATTTTTTCGTAACAGCGTGTTATTAAAGCGGTTTGTCAACTTTTACATAAATATTATTATATTATTCTCAACCTTATTGCAAAAACTTTTTTTCAAATTCTAAAACGTTGTGATGCAAAAACCCATTTTGTTTTCAGCAATTCGCTTATAAATTAAAAATGTCTTTATTCGGTTTGTTGCTCATATCCGTACAACTGCTTTTCCTAAATTGCATAGTGCACGCGATCAAGCCGTATCGGTTCGATCAAATAGTTGCTTGCACCCCACATAAAATTTTCTCAGCATTTCAACGGTACGAAAAGCAGCGCGAAACCGTCTGAACGCATCAGAAAAAAGACCGCAATATATTGCAGCCGTCAGGTTTTTGCGAATGCGGTGCTATTTTATTGTCGGATAAGGTTTTGTTTCGTCCGTCAACCCCAAAATATAGTCAACGCTGGTGTTATAAATACGTGCCAACTTTATCAAAATAGCGGTTGGTACGTCATTTTCACCTGTTTCGTATTTGGAATAGCCCGTTTGAGACATTCCGAGTACTTTGGCAAGTTGGGTTTGATTTATGTCTTTATCTTCGCGTAAATCTCGTAATCTTTGATACATTTTGTTCCCTCCGCGAAAATAATTATAATTTAA
Organism: uncultured Clostridia bacterium; assembly: GCA_947601445.1. GTDB lineage: Bacteria > Bacillota > Clostridia > Christensenellales > CAG-314 > Fimimonas. Next base: position 3,817 of record CANQGD010000013.1, read on the forward strand.
CCTGTTTTAGACTATTGATATTTAACCTGAAACAGGTTATAATGTCTTCGATTATAAAGATTGATTCGGGGCAAGAATATGGCGCAATATGTCTGACTTGGTCGAAGGTATAAACAATTATTGCCAAATTAGACGGTAAATAACGGCATACGCGGAAAAATCGCAACAGTTTTCGGCGTATACGCAAACGGGAGGCTGCACAGTGAAAAAGCTCACATACATTATCATTTCGATCAGCATGGTTTTGCTTATTGGGGGAGTTATTCTCACGGTGTTGATGCTGCTTGATAACGAGACGGTCAAAAACATCACATTGGATAAAGACGGACATGCCGATGAGGAGCTTACTTTTTATGCGAGAGAGATAAAGCCCGGCGAAAGCAGAGGCTATACCGTTGTTTTGCACGGCGGTAACGGCGAGTTGCTCGACGTCACATTGGTCTTTGACGATGCAAAGGGAATCTTGGCGGAGTATCTCGAAGTGGATATATCCTGTCACGAGTACAGCAAGCATGCCAAATTGACTGAGATTTTGGGAGAAGAAAATACTTTCACATGCAAATTCGATGATGAATATCGTATAGAAATTGTATATACATTACCCATAGCCGCGGATAACAAAGTAATGGGTACAGAAGCAAACTTTGTTTTAAGCTTGCAGACCAACAGGAATTAGTGATGTTATAAATAAGCCCAAAAGCAAAAAATGTATTGAAAATAATTGCAAACGTATTACTGTATTTGTTCATGGCGGTATGTTTGGTGATGTTGGTTATGTCGTTTTTTGCAAGAAGAAGCGACGGTGCCGTAACGTTGTTCGGTAATCTTCAATTGCGCATTGTACTGTCGCCCTCCATGGCAAAGAGTGATCAAACGGACGTTTCTCAATACGAGATAAAATCTATCCCCGCAAAGAGCATGGTATTCGTAAAAACCGTTCCCGAGGATGAAACAGAAGCGTAGGAATTTTACGATTCTCTGCAAGTGGGTGATGTGCTTACTTTCAAGTACGTGTATTCTCAGCAGGAAACAATAACCCACAGGCTTATTGACAAAGTTCCCAACGGGCAAGGCGGGTACATTCTTTATCTGAAAGGAGACAACGGAAAGGATGGGGACAAACAGATAATCGATACCGACGATGAGATTGGCTTAAATCGTGTTGTAGGCAAGGTCACCGGCAAAAGCATTGTGTTGGGCTATCTGATTTATACCGTACAGCAACCCGTGGGCATGGCGTTGTTGGTGATTGTGCCCTGCGCGATCATAGCGATAGGCGAAGCGATCCGCATCGGCAATTTGGTCGCCGCTCGCAAGAGAGAACGTGCCGAAGAGGAAAACCGTCGTCTTGCGGAGGAATCCGCCGCCAAAGAAAGCGAGATAGAGGAGCTTAACGACGCTTATCTGAATTGACAAACAATTCGGCAGAACAATCCGAAGAAAATAGCAATGGGAGGATTCAACAACCATGATAACAGCAATAATCATCTTTATGGTTTTGGTTGCAGTCATGTGCATATTCGGCGTGACTGTGATCATTATAGACTTAAAGCGGTCAAAGAACAACCCCAACGATACCGTCGCCACATAGCCGCAGGAGCCAATATCGGCAGAACCCGCAGTCGAAACGGCAGAGGATTCGGTTGTTTTCAAGAGAAAAATGCTTACCCATTCGGAAAAATACGCAGATTTGGATAGAGAAAGCAAATCTCGTTACAACGAGGTGGTAGCGTATGTTTGCGCAATCGACGGCGTCAAACGCAAGCAAAACGACAAGTGCGAGGAATTTCGTTATTGCAGCAAACGTGTGGTGTGCATGACGATAAAAAAGGGAGTTGTCTGCTGTGAATACAGCTTGGTCAACGACCAATTCGATAAGTATATTTCGGATAACAAGCTGTCGGTAAAGCAAGCGGCAACGATTATCAAATTGCTCTCGGCAAAGGAGACGGAAGCGGCGAAAAACGCCGTGGACATTTCAGTGGAAACAATCCGTCGTTATCGAGAGGAAAAACATCAACGCGATCTTGCTCGCCGCCGTGAAGCCCGCAAGAGGGCAAACAGCGACGTGTCGGATAACTAAACTAAAAAAGGAGGTAAATATGTCTAAGCGGTCAAGAATAATTTTGTTGTCCTGCATAACGGTACTTTGCTGCGTCGCGCTGATCGTGGGCGGAACTTTTGCTTTGTTCACCTACAAAAGAGAAGTCACCAACCATCTGCAAGCCGGCGAATTGAAAGCGATACTTACCAGAACAAAATTGCAAGCAACCACATTGGGCGATGACGGTCAATTGAAAACCGCCACGAACGCCGAACCAAAGGACTTCACTCAGCAGAACACAGATAACATTTTCGGCTTGAAGACTCAGGAGACGGTGGCGCCGGGATGTTCGTTTACTGCAACTTTGACGCTGCAAAACCAAGGTACGGTAGCATTTGTATATTGGGTGGAAGTATCCGGTATCACGGGCGACAAGGAATTGCAGGATCAATTGCAGTTTACCGTATCTGTCACAGACGGTGACTCCAAGTCCGAGTTGTTGAGCAGTGATCAGATCGGCACGGTTATGGGTAATGCAACCGCCCCCATTGGCACGATTTTGAGGGGTGCAAGCGCCGAGTTCACGGTGACCCTGACATTTGTTGACACGTCAGCGAATAACACTGCGCAAGCAAAAACGGCGTCATTCGATCTCATCGTGCATGCACAGCAAGTAACTGCGGCATAGCGTATGATGAAAATGAAAAAAATATATTTAAGGAGGATACAATGAAGAAAACAAGCAAAATACTTTTGACGTCCATCTTGACGATAGTGGCTTGCATCAGCCTCATTGCAGGAGCAACCTTTGCTCTGTTCACCAGTGAGAGCAAAACCAACATTGCCATTACCGCAGCCAAGGTGAACGTAAAAGCAAGTATCGATGAGAGTAGTTTAGGCTATTCTTATGACGAAATCGAATTGGAAGGCGCAAATGAAAACATCGACTATCAAGTAGTTGACGGCAACCTGCAAATCAGCAAAATGGCTCCCGGCGACACGGTCAAGTTCGATGTAGATTTGGACAACACCAGCGACATCGCAATCAAGTGGCAGCTTTCCGTATCGGCGGTTGACGAAACGCAAGCGGGTTTCTTCCAACTGCTCAATGTGGAAACAACCGGTTATTCAATGATTTCCACTTCCAAAGCCAGTCTGACAGAGTGGCAGCTTGTTACTGAGCCCGGAGGAGAAATCGCTCCGCTGCACGTTTCCGTTACAATGCCTTCGGCTGTCACAAGCGCTCAGGTAGCAGCTTACTCACCCGACCAGACATTGGAAGTCAGAGTGACGGCGATCCAGGGCAATGCCAAAACAACCAATCCGCAACCCGACGTAATCAACCTTCACGAGTCTTTTGACGTAACGGAGCTTGAAACCATGCTTGAATCGGCTACGGAACCGCAAAAAATCAACCTGCTCAACGACATAGAGCTTGATGAAAGCGTCTCTTGGGAAGCTTTGGAGCTTATGGCAGGTTCCGAATTCAAAGGCAACGGACACACGATCTCCTTCAAAGAGGGCGATCCCACTCAATTGGTTGCGACAGCAGAAAGCACAACTATCAGCGACGTTACGCTTCGCCTTTCGACAGACTTCGGCAAGCGTTGCACTTGGGACGAAGCCGGAGAAACCGAAGTTGCTTGGCAGGCAAACAATGCAAACGGTTTGCAAATATTTGCTAATGAAGTAAACGGCGGCACGGCACACGCTGTTCCCACCCTGCACGCTCCCCGTGTACGCAGAGCGGCTACCGTCATCGCACATACCTCTTCCACCTTCGAAGGAGAACTCGTTGAGCTTACGCAAAACATCGATCTTTCCGGACAGGAATGGACGCCCATAGGTGAAAAGGGTTCGGATGCTACCAAGTTGTTCAAGGGTACATTCGACGGTAAAGGCTATACGATCGCCAACCTTACATACACCACGGATCAAAGCGGTGCCGGACTGTTCAACGCCACGGGCGCTAAATTCCAAAACATCAAGTTGAACAACATCACCATTTCCGGTACAGAATATGTCGGCGCATTGGTCGGTTACGGTTACACCAGTAACTACGAAAACGTCACTGCTACCAACATCACGTTGAACGGCAATCACTTTGTAGGCGGTATCGCAGGCGGCAGCTATTCGGATTTTGTCAATTGCCATGTTGAACATCTTGTAATTACTTGTACGCCCGACGGTGAACCCGACCATTACGACAACGGTGACAAAGTCGGCGGTCTCATCGGCATACAGGAAAATGGCAATTTCACAATGGAAAATTGTTCCGTTACAGACGCAACTCTCACCGCGTTCCGTGATGTCGGCGGCTTTGTGGGTTATTCCAACACCGGTCATGTGACCGCTTCCAAGGTGGAAGACGTCCACATCATCATCGACAGAACAAAGGACTACAAAGATTCGGATACCGGTTTGGACAAACCCTTCAATGCCGATAGCTACATCGGTAGACCGAACGGAGATTGCAGCATAGACGAAACAAGTCGGAATGCGGTCAAGAACTTCACGGTAGAGTACAAAAATTGCCCGGGATTCATTATGGATACCGACAACAACGGCTATGTGTTCAACAAAGAAGGTCTGGAAACATTCCGCGACAAAGTCAATAGCGGTTCAAGTTTCTCCGGCAAGAATATTTATTTGATGACGAATATCGACCTTGAAGGCGATGAATGGAAGCCGATAGGATATTATGGTAGTTCTGTTATGAATGTTCGAAACACATTTAGCGGCAATTTTGACGGAAACGGTTACACAATCAGCAATTTTACTATTACCGATACTCCCCAAACGAGCAGCAACTACTTTACGGCTGTAAACTATTATTACGGCGGACTTTTTGGTAGAATCAGCAACAGCACTGTTCAGAATGTCAATGTAGAAAATGTTACCGTCAATGGCTATATGTATCTTGGCGGCGTAGTGGATGAAGCGTATAATTCGACTATAAAGAATTGCGACGTTAACAACGTAACAATCAATGTTAATAGAAAAGTTGACGGAACTAATGGTTACAAGGGCAGTGGTTATGGCTATACCAATTTGTCCGATATTCACGCAGGTGCGATTGCGGGTTATACATATACATCTGATTCTGTTCGGGATTGCAGTGCCAATGCGACAATCAATATTACAACTAAAACAGGTGAGTTGAAAAACGTTCAATGTGATGCAAACGACAAGATCATCGGTTTTGAAGTTGGTAGCGTTGAAGATTACATTGCAGCGGCGGGAATGATCAATGCGGAAGAATTCGATCTTGGCGCACTGAAAGCTAAAAGAGCAACTCCGATCACGGTGAACTTTGACGAAGGTGACTACGATTTCTTGAACAAGGAATATGAACCCTGGAACATCAGGGGCTATATCTTTGACGGCAACGGCGCAGTCATCAAGAACCTTAGTAAGCGCAACAGCAACGGCTATGCAGGCTTCTTTGGCAGCATAGAGGATTGCGAAGTCAAGAATTTCGTGTTTGAAAATGCTAATCTCAGCGGCTGCGACGTAGGTGTTGTGGCAGGCAAGGCAATCAATTCCGATCTCGACAATATTACCGTCAGAGGCAATGTCAACCTTACCTGGCTTGCAAAACAGGGTATGAATTATAGCACAGAAAGCGGCATTGGAATTTTGACAGGCTACTGGAAAAACACAAACACAGATTTCAAATTTGCAGGCACGCTCGAATGTACGGCAAATATATCGTTCGGCAAGATCGCAAATGCAATTCCCGGTTCCATGGGTAGTGAGGGAGCAATGTGGTCAACCGACGAAGATACATACTATTTCGGTACTCAATACAATAGATTTACGTATGTGCCCGACGGAACGAATATAGTAGTGGGTCAAGGATATAGTCTGAACACTACGGGCGATCCTGAACAAGTATCCGGTCTGAATATCGGCGACAAGATTACACTGGGCAGCTATCCGCAAACCAAGGTTACCGAGGAGGAAATTTTGACTCAACTCGAAGAATACGAACAAGAGTCTGAGTGGACTCTTGATGAAGAAGCCGCTATGAAGTACACAGACGTAACGCTTGCAAGCGGCGAAAAATACCGTGGTGTGTTCCTTACAAGTGAAAAAGAAATAAGCAACGGCTATGAAGCCGAAACATACTACTGGTTCCACTATGAGCCTATAACCTGGCGTGTTGTTGCTGTACCCCAAAGCAGGTTTTACGGTCAGATGTATACTTTATTTGCGGATTGCGTCCTCGACAGCCGTGTACGCTTTACTGTGGAAGAAGTAAGACCGGAAACAGGCGAGGAACTGTTAGTGTGGTTAAGCGACACGTTCTATAACACTGCATTTGATGCGAGCCAAAAAACGCTCCTCGATACATATGATTCCGTCAAAGGCAGTCCATTAAATGTTACTCTGTTGAAAGAGGCAGATTGGAAAACATTCCAAACAGAAGTGGGTTGGACAGTTGAAAACAGACTCTCGGGCAGCGACTATGCGTTCTGCCAAGGACTTTGGAACAGCAACGGAGCACCCGCTTGGTGGCTGCGTTATGATGCCCAACAATATAGTGCTGCTGTTCGCGGTACATCGTTGGATCCCATTGTGACACCACACAGTGCGTATGTAAACCAAAGCTACGGCGTTGTGCCCGTAATTTACATGGATTATACCATAGATGCCTTAACACTTGACTAAGCGTTAATCTCAGACAGGCAATTCAAAACACAAAAACGGCAGCCGGGGCGTTCGCGCCCGCGGCTGTCTTTTTTGAAATTTCAAGTGTTGCGGCGTAGGTAATCCGCTCTATGTCAAATGTCGGCTCGTCTGCGATTTTTCCGAATATACAATGGACTCAGTCGTTCTGTTTCACGGCTGCGAGGAATGATTTTCTTATTTGCAAAGGGTGTGTTTTGCTCAAAGAGCGGCAGCACGTATTTCGATTATTTTGTTTCAAATGATTTCCGACGATACGTTGCTTGTCGTCGTTCCCTGCAATTTTGACTTGTTAGTTTCAAAATAAATTTTGCCGCACGCGTTGACAGAGGTCGGCGCAACTGTTATAATAAAATATATTGTATCCCTATATACTCTATTTCGGCAAGGAAACAAAGGATAACCGCATGAAAACTAAACGATACATTGCCAATCCACTTACGCTAACCCTTTTTGCGGCTGTTGTTTGTATAAGCATTGCGGGTTTGGTGATATTTTGGACGTTTTCGTTTAGCCGCCCGGTGGAAAATTTGATCGTGTTGATATTTTCTTCCGCGCTTTTGATTTGTTTGCCCGTTTCTTTGTTTATTGTCGGCTTGACGGTGGGCGCGTTCGACACGGTTACCGTTCGTGAGGAAGATGTTATCGTACGTCGCTTCGGAAAGAAAATAAAGAGGTATTTGCTCAGCCAAAATACGCAACTCTATGTGCAAAAGAGCAACAAGGGCGTATCGCAGTATATAGAAATTCGCTTTCCGGAATATTTCGAATCGGAAGTGCAGATAACCAAAGGTTTCCGTATGAGGGAGGGATATGTTTGTATTAATTACAGCCGCGCGCGATTGAAACATGTGCGCAAAGTGCTGCAAAACTACAAAAACAACATAAATCCAATTCCGTGGTCTCAAAATTGGTAACAACCGAAAAATCAAAATCTCACCGTTTTTGGTGAGATTTTTCAATATAAATTTGTTTTTTTGAGAAAATATCTTTATTAGCCCCGCATATATGTCGAAATTTTAATATAAGTCATTTTTCATCGTCTCCGTTTGAAAAGCCGTCATACCGTTTTTTCCCAAACTATTTTTTGTTCGGTGCGCATCGGATAGCTTATCGGAGTGGTTCCTTCGAGATTTTCACGGTGCATATCGACAGCCGTCAGACAACCATTATTGTAGGTGGTATAGTAGTAGATTCCTCTCGCGGCGTTGCAGCAAGAAGAGTAGATAGTGTATTCGTATCCGTGTTCCACGGCGCAGCTGCCTTTTTGTTGAGCAACTGAACCGAGCAGTTGAAAAAAGTGCCCGACGCAGCTTGTCTCGTCCTTTTCGCACACCGAATTGGCAAGAGCAAACGCCGCCCGCACAAAACGGCTTGCCGAACTCAGGTCTCCCGGCAAACCGAATCCACCTGCGCCGCGGCTGTACGGTTCTATGTGTAAATTGGGTGCAAATCGGTTGGACGCTATCTCGCGCGTTGCGCCCATATAGTGAGACAGATTCAACAGGTGAAAGTCAAAAGTCGGGCTGTTGGTCATTACGTTTGCGGGATTGTCGTATATTTTCAATCCGTCTGCGGTGCTTTCTACCACAATGGAAGCGTTTTTGTCGGCAATATGCCAATGCAACGGAGAGGCGGGCAGCCGTTCGTTGAAGTTTTCGTTGCACACGCTCACGTTTTGCAACAATTTACGCGCTTCGGCTACCGTTTTGCATTTACTCAACACAAAGGGTATCATTTCGAAGGAAGCGATATTGATTTTGTCCTCTTGCGGTGCAAAATAATGCGCAAATTTGGGAAAATTTAATCCCGCCATGCTCAAACCCATCTCATTGGTCGCGTCGTAATAGAGTGGATAGTTGTCTTGCACAAATGCCATGCCGATCATCGCATAGTGATTGACCGTTTTTTCGGTATGGCGAAATTCTATCGGAAAATTTCTCGGCGTGATCGTTACCGACTCATTGTAGCTGAATTCATAATCGAGATTTCTGCCGAAGTAGTGATCTTTGGCAACAAAGGAAATAGAAGTGCACATTTTTTACCTCTTTTACAATGAATTATGTATTGAGTATTATACTATACATATTTGCAAATTTCAATAAGATTGGTAAATTCGAGTAATTTTGTCACGAAAAACCATCGATGTTAAATGCGGGAATTTTACGCGCGCAACTGTACACAATAGAAATTGTGTGGTACAATGTCGATATGAAAAAAATCTTATTTTCGGCGGTGGTGATTTGTATGTGTTTGTGCGCTTTTGTTATAGGCGGCACGGGTTTTGCCAAAACGTTCGGCTTGGACGGCGAGGAACGTCCTTTTATGGTATTTACCGATGTGGATAAGCTTGCGAGTTATCGTGCAAGCCACGAGGGGGATTTTTTCAATCTCGATGAAGAGCAATATGCCGCGTACAACGAGGATTTCTTTGAAACAAATGCTCTGGTAATGTTTCTTACGCAAGGTATGAGCGGTTCCATTCGCTGCGTTGCAGAGCAAACGCGTTTGGAAAACGGCGCTTTGTACGTTCGCGTAAAGGAACTCAGTCCTCCTATGCACACGATGGACCTCAAATACAACGTTCTCGCCGTTGCGGTACCTCGCGAGGTTGCGCAGCAAATCAAAGCGGTATATATAGAGGCTTACAGGGTGGATATTCGCTAAATATCCGTACGGGATAAACGCGTAAATTGTATTGAAATTTTACGTTATCAAGCATTTTCGGCTTGCGGCGCAGTGTATTGCGGCAAAATGAAGCAGCCCCGTTTTTGCAGCGAAATTTCGCTTAAATGTGTTTCATTTTCTCATTGCTTTTGATAGACAAAATTTTTTATCTGTGAGATAATTTTCAAGTAAAATCACAAATAGAGGTGAACCAATGAAGTTGCACGGCGACATAAAATATATCGGAGTAAACGATCATCAAATAGATTTGTTCGAAGGGCAGTACGTTGTTCCAAACGGTATGGCGTACAACAGTTATTTGATAAACGACGAAAAAACAGCGGTTATCGATACGGTGGATTGTCGTTTTTCGGGAGAGTGGCTGTTGAATCTCGCAACCGAACTCAACGGCAGAGTTCCCGATTATCTCGTGATACAGCATATGGAACCGGATCACAGCGGCAGTATAGGAGAATTTTTGAGATTGTATCCCAATACGGTCGTAGTCGGAAATGCAAAAACTTTCTTGATATTGGACAACTTTTGGGGGGAAGAAATTGTAAAAAACCGTCTTGAAGTAAAAGACGGAGAAAAATTGACCCTCGGTAAGCACGAACTCACTTTTGTGTTTGCTCCGATGGTTCATTGGCCCGAAGTTATGGTCAGCTACGACGCTTATGCCAAGACGCTTTTTTCCGCCGACGGTTTCGGCAAATTCGGCGCATTGGACGCGGAAGAAGAATGGGATTGCGAGGCACGCAGATATTATATTGGAATTGTCGGCAAGTACGGCAACAGCGTACAAATTTTGCTTAAAAAAGCCGCCAAGTTAGATATAGAAACCATCTGCCCGTTGCACGGTCCCATATTGACGGAAAATTTGCAACATTATATTTCGTTGTATGATATTTGGTCAAGCTACCGTACAGAGAGTGAAGGCGTTTGCATTTGTTATACATCCGTTTACGGGCATACAAAGCAAGCGGCTCAACTGCTCGCGGACGAACTTGCAAAAAACGGATGCCCCAAGGTGGCTGTTGCCGATCTTGCCCGAGACGATATGGCGGAGGCTGTGGAGGACGCTTTTCGTTACGGGAAGTTGGTGCTTGCCACAACTACCTACAATGCAAGTATTTTCCCGTTTATGCACGATTTTTTGACTCGTCTTGCGGAACACAATTTCCAAAACAGACATGTAGCCATTATCGAAAACGGCAGTTGGGCGCCGATGGCGGCAAAAGTAATAACAGAATTGCTTTCTACTTGCAAAAACATCACGTTTGACGGCACAGTAACAATACTTTCCGCGTTGACCGATGAAAATCGTGCGCAAATTGCCGCTCTTGCAAAAAAATTGTGCGAATAACGCCGATATGCGTTTTATGCGAGCGTTCTCTTATAAAAAAATTCTCGCCCGCGAGGGGTGAGATTTTTTATGAACGAATTGTGTTTAATGATTGTATTTTTGCATAACGGAATCTATATCCGCACCGTGTATAAAGTCAAATAGGGCTTTCGCCGCACTGTCCAACGCGGGGTCGAGCAATGTTCTGTCCTCATCGCAAATTTGCGAAAGCACGTATTCGATTCGCGGCATCACGGTTTCTTTGCCTATTCCCACGCGTATACGCGGAAAATCTTCCGTGTTTAGCAACTGTACGATATTTTTCATTCCGTTGTGACTGCCTGCTGAGCCTTTTGCGCGTATGCGCAGTTTGCCCAGCGGTATGTCCGTGTCATCGTATACTACAATCAGTTTGCCCTTTTCTATCTTGTATTTGCGGCACAGTTCGAGTACCGCTTCTCCCGACAGATTCATATATGTTACGGGTTTGGCAATTACAACTTTTTCTCCGTTTACGTTGATATGCGCGGTGACCGCTTTACATTCACCCTTGAAAAAATCCGTGTTCAGCATGCTTACCAACCTGTCCACAGCGGAAAAACCCATATTGTGCGGAGTGTTGAAATATTTTTTTTCCGGATTGCCCAATCCGACTACAAGATACATATTATTTCCTTTTTCGCCGCCGAAACCGAGCGAATTTGCGGTTGAATATTTGACATTGCCGCCTTTATCGCAAAAATAATACCACAAAAAATGCCGATTGTAAACAAGTTTACAACTTTAACGCAATGTGGTACAATCTAAAAGATAAAATCGTATTAAAAAAGGACGCGCGACAAACGATTTTAGCATAGCCGCGCGAGGCGACGTGTGTTTTATTGGAAAATTCTATTTCGAAAGTTTGCAATTCGGCAAAGTCGCTCAACCTCATAACGATATGTCATTATTTGGAAATGTATTATTTTTTTGACAGGGTAAACAATGTTAAAGCGTATCGCGCTTTGCTTGCCGACGCCCGCGACAAAGATTTTGTCGCGGCGTTTGGCGTGCAGCCGAGCGAAAAACCTTTTATCGCGTCCAACTTGAACGGATTTGCGTTGTACGTGACAAGCGACTACGTCGAAGCGCAACGCGTTTTGCGCACAATGGAAGCGATAGCGCCCGACAGAACGGTCTATCTGCCTGCCAAGGAAGATGTGCTGTTGTACAAATCCAATTCTTCGCGCAACGCAGTGTTCAGCCGCAACTATGCCTTGTACAAAATACTGAACGGTGCGGAAGCGGCGGTAACCACAGTTAATGCGTTAATGCAATATTTGCCGTACAGAAAAACTTTTTTCGACGGTTGTTTCACTTTGCGGCAGGGCGTTTGTTACGATACCGCAATGCTCGTATCCAAATTGATCGACAACGGATACCGACGCGTGGACGGTATTTCCGCCGAAGGCGAGTTTGTTCTGAGAGGCGACATCCTGGATTTGTCTATGCCTTTCGAAAAACGTTTCCGCGTGGATTTTTGGGATGACGAAGCGGAGAGCATCAGTATTGTCAACGAGGACGGCGTTTCGATAGAAAAAACGGAAAGCGTGGATGTTTATCCGCTTTACGACACTACGGGGCTGTCGCCGGACAAACTGACGGAAATCGAACGGTATATTTCCAAATTGCAATCTAAACTCTCCCCGAACGCCATCGCACGATTGACGGAAATAGTTTCTTCTCTCAACATTCAGGCGGGAGGTGGAAAAGCGGACAGCAGTTGGCTTGTTCCGTTTGTACGCGGCTCCATGCTTGCGGAGTATCTTCCCGCCGATACGGTAATATTTTGGGACGAGCCCAAAAATCTGTCTCAACGTGTAAACTTTCTCTACAAGGAACATGCCGAACGCGTGGCAAATTTAACCAATGCGGGAGAGGTGCTGCCCGTACACGAAAAAGCTTTGGTAGAACAAAGCAAAGTTTTCAAACAGAATTTTCCGCAAGTAAGTCTGCAAACCCTGCCTTATCAAAGCGATTGGTTTGCGCCTACGGTCATACACAACTTCAAAACGGGCGCGGTGAGCAACTATGCGGTTTCGTCGGAAGCGCTTGCCAAAGATATAAAAAATTGGCTGCGTCTCGGATATGAAACAGTAATATTTGCCGGAGCCGACGGCGTACGTCCCACAATGGATAAACTCGCCGAATCGGGCGTTTACGCTATCGAAGCGGAAAAATTGAACGCAAACGCCGCCGACGCATTGCTTTTGCCTGTCGGTATCGAAAAAGGTTTTGTTTCTCACACAAACAAATTGGTGGTAGTGGGTACCCGTGATTTGGGACGCGGACTCAATCGCCAAACCTTGCACAAAAACCGCAAACAGGCGTTTTTGTCGGTGGAAAAAGGCGATTATGTCGTACATGACATACACGGTATCGGCTTGTGTGAAGGTATTCAGAAGTTATCTGCTTCTTCCGGCGAAAGCAAAGACTATATCGTCGTATTGTACAAGGGCGGAGATCGTCTGTATGTTCCCGTGGACAGCACGAATTTACTTTCGCGGTATTCCGGCGGCGAAAATCCCACTCTTTCGAAGTTGGGCGGAGAGGATTTTGCCAAAGTAAAGAACAAGGTCAAATCTTCCGTGCGCGAAATGTCCCTCAATTTGCTGAAATTGTACGCCGAAAGGGAAAAATCGCGCGGTTTTCGTTATCATGTAGACGAATATCTCGATGAAGAGTTTGAACAATATTTTCCGTTCAAGGCTACCGAAGATCAGTTGCGTTGCCAAAAAGAAATCGAAAAAGATCTCACAAGCGACCGAATAATGGATCGTGTGGTTGTGGGGGATGTGGGATACGGCAAGACGGAAGTTGCAATGCGCGCCGCTTTCGATGTCGTGAGCAACGGTTATCAAGTGGCAGTGCTTGCACCCACGACAATACTTACCGAACAGCATTTCAAGACTTTCGGCGAGCGAATGTCGCATTTCGATATACGCGTGGAATGTCTCAACCGTTTTCGCAGTTCGGAAGAACAAAAAAACATACTCAAAAGGGTGGCAAACGGCGAAACGGATGTGATTATCGGAACGCACAGACTGCTCGGAAAGGATGTAAAGTTCCACAATCTGGGCTTGCTTATTTTGGATGAAGAGCAACGTTTCGGCGTGGAACACAAAGAAAAATTGAAAGCGCTCAAAACCAATGTGGACGTTTTGACCATGTCCGCGACTCCGATACCGCGCACGCTGCACATGGCGCTTTCGGGCATAAGGGATATTTCCACAATCACCACGCCGCCCGTGGAGCGTATCGCCGTGGAAACATTTGTCGTGGAAGAAAGCGACGCGTTGCTCGTGGATGTGATTACAAGAGAACTTGCGCGGGGCGGTCAGGTCTTTTGCGTATACAACAGAGTGCAGAGCATCGATTCGTTTGCAAAACATTTGTCCGAAATGATGCCGGATATACGTTTTTCCGTAGCGCACGGTCAAATGGACGAAACTGCGCTCGAAGACGCGGTGCTGTCTTTTGCCGACGGCAAAAGCGATGTTCTTGTCTGTACTACGATAATCGAAAACGGCATAGATATTCCCAATGTCAACACGCTTGTCGTAATGGATTCGGACAAGCTCGGGCTTTCTCAACTGTATCAATTGCGCGGAAGGGTGGGCAGATCAAACAGGCTCGCTTATGCTTACTTTACTTACCGTCATGACAAAATTTTGAACGAAGCCGCATACAAACGTTTGAGTTCCATTACCGAATACAGCGAGTTGGGTAGCGGTTTCAAAATCGCCATGAAGGATTTGGAAATTCGCGGCGCCGGCAATATATTGGGTCGGGAACAGCACGGACACATAATGAAAGTGGGCTATGATATGTACGCGCGGCTCTTGAAAGAGACGGTCGCCGAGCTCAAAGGACAGAAAGCGGAAGAAAAACTCAATGTGGAATTGGAAATCGATTGGGACGCTTACGCCCCGGAAAGCTACATTCCTTTACAATCGGAAAGGATGAATTTCTACCGTCAACTTGCCGACTGCGCAAATGCGGAAGAAATAGATTCTTTGAAATCGCAGCTGACCGACATATACGGCGCGTGCCCGAACCCCGTACTCAACTTGTTTTCCGTAGCCGCTCTCAAATTGTTGTGCGAGGGTGCGGGAGTAAGCAAGTGTGTGGTTCGTCCCGCACACGGCGAGCTGATATTCGCCTCGAAGGAAAAACTGATGCGCAAAGAAGTTTTCGACGCGCTTGTAAGCGTCGGCAAGCGCGCAAGCGTGGCTTCGGACAGCTATTCGATTGTGTTTACATCTTCCGATTTCCTTCAAAAAAGGCGTCTCGTGGCTGCTCTGACGGAATTTTTGCAACTTATCCAAACTAAATAATGCAAAAGTTGAGCAAACCGCTTGCCAATTGATAGATAAAAATGTATAATATATGAGTATACGTGGCGGTATGTCCGTAAATGTACGCCACAATTGTTCAGGAGCAATCAAAATGAAAAGAGTAACTAAAATACTTACGTTAATACTGATTGTCGTATTTGCAGTGAGTGTATTCGCAGGTTGCGATCTTGTGGGAAGAAATGTTTCCAAATATCGCAATGTCGAGGCAATAAAAGTAGGCAACGAAACAATCAGCGTAGGCAAACTGTTGGACACATTCAACAGTTACTACAACAATTACTATTATTACATCAGCGCGGGCTATCTTGACGCGAGTCAGTTGTTGGACATGGTGATGTCTTCGCTTGTTCAGCAATATATGCAGATAGACGACTATGTGACGCGTCACGATCCTTTGACTGACTTGACGGAATTGCAAAAGAGCATACACAATGCCGAATATCTCACCAAAGATCAATTTGCTTATGCGGTCAAGTACGTCAATTATTTGGCATACTCTGCCTTCGATCAGTATACGAATGACAATCTTACGGCAAAGCTGGAACTTGAAGCAGAGGAGACGGAGGATACTTCGCGCGACTTTACCGAATACGATGAGCTTACGGATATGAACGGCAACAAAACCGATAGTTATGCCGTATACAATCGCGATCAAAACTTTGTAAACGAAGAAGCCGACGAATATTTCGAGGAAAACTATCCTTATGTGGATGTGGTAGACGCGCTCAATCTCGACAAATATGTGTACGATCTCGGCAACGCCGAACAAAAGAGTATAGCGGAAAAACGCGTTAAGGAATACAATGACAGACGCGGTGACGGCGTAGAGGAAGAATTGACGGTAGACGAGTATGTGGAGATACTTGCCGATACAAAGAAACAGTACGAGGAGACAATCCAAAACAGTTACGGTTATACCCTCGACGAATTTTTGCGCAGTCAACTTGTCGATATGGTAAGCAGTTGTATCATTACAAATTGGAATTACGAACAGTACGAATCTTTGGAATCCGATCCGGATTTGGA
Organism: uncultured Clostridia bacterium; assembly: GCA_947601445.1. Classification (GTDB taxonomy): domain Bacteria; phylum Bacillota; class Clostridia; order Christensenellales; family CAG-314; genus Fimimonas. The sequence continues at coordinate 19,988 of CANQGD010000013.1, forward strand.
AAATACTCTCAAAAACGACTATGACGTTTTGTTTGCCAATCAACAAGCGGATTTCAAGGTAAACAACAATTTCGACAGCTTTATTACGGGTCTCGGCAGCAGCAGTTTAATTTACAATATTCCCGAAAATGAAGCGGACAACTATGTGTTTGTAAAAAATATCCTTATTCCGTTTACGACGGATCAGACCACAATACTGACTAATTTGCAAAATCAATTGGGAAGCAACGAAAAGGACGCTTATATCGCCAAGCGCAATGAGTTTGCGGCGGCAATAGTAGCGGAGTATTTCAAGTCGGACAAATATGACAGCGCAATCGAAGCTCAATTCGACACCGACAATATCCTGACGGAAAAACCGGGAGAAGAAAAAGGCGACAAGAGTACTTGGTTTGTCAAAACCAATGTGTTTACCAACGAAAACGGACAATTGAGCATCAATCCCGACGGTATTCTCGGCAAATGGCTCAATGACGGTACCGTCACTCCCATAGAAGGTCTCGATAAGACGCAAACCATTGTTGAATTGATGAAACGTTTCAACACGGATACCGCTCAGCACACCGCGGCGTTCGACTATGTTGTCTATGTCGGCGAAGATTGGGAAACCTATTCTCACAGCTGGGTAAAGGAATTTTATACCGCAGTCAACCAAGACCTTGTTCCCCATGACGGAAGCGAAGGCAAGGAATATACGCTGTGCGTATCCAGCTACGGAGTCCACATCATATATCTCTCCGGAAAAATTTCCGACAAAGTATTTGCGTTTGATTTCTCCAAACACACAGATACGAGCGACCCCAACTATCAACTTTTCAAAAATTATTTCGACACGCAAGTAAGTATCAAGACTCAGGATGCACTCCGTGCGCTTGAAAAGACAAAATTGTCGGATTCGTCTTACAGTGAATATATACAGATCAACAAAGGATTCGACAGATTCCTCAAAGATAACGAATTCGATTTTGATTTCGACGAATTTATTGCCGATCTCATCTCCGAATTGTAAATTTATTCTTCAAAAAACGCACTCCTCGGGAGTGCGTTTTTTATGTCCGAAAATCTTTTTGCTATACTTGAAAAGTTGGCTGCTTTGTAGTATCATATTGTATAGGTATATTGTAGTTATATGTCAAAAAAGAAGATAAAAAGAAAAATTTTTACGGCATTGCTATTTTTGGTATTGCTTGCGGGCTTGTTGGCGTTGTTGTTCAGCGGAGACAACAAACAAGTCGTTTTGGATGTATTTGGCGGCGCCCCGATAGAAAAAATTCTCGACGAGGTACAATCGTTGGGGTGGCAAGGCATAGTCGTTTTCGGCGCGCTTTCTATGATGCAAGTGGTGCTAACTTTTTTGCCCGCCGAACCCGTACAGGTATTGGCAGGCATATCCTACGGATTGTGGATAGGCGTTGCCATTTGCATGGTAGGCGTGATTTTGGGTAACACGCTTATTTACATATTATATCGAGTGTACGGCGACAGGTTGAGCGAATATTTTCAAAAGCAAATAGAAGTGGATTTCGAAGTGCTTCGTGTCTCCAAACGAGTCACTTTGTTGATATTTATACTGTATTTTTTACCTGCCATTCCCTACGGTTTGATATGTTTTTTTACCGCTTCATTAAAGATGCGTTATCCAAAGTATATAGCGATAACTACGCTCGGGTCGCTTCCGTCCGTTTTGATCGGAGTGGCGCTTGGGCACATTGCCACAAACAGTTGGATAGTTTCTGTGGTGATATTGGCGGTATTGCTTGTAATCGTCGTACTGTTGTATGTATTTCGCCGCAAAGTTTTCGAGGCGTTAAACAGGTTTGCAAAAAAACAGTTTAGCTACACCTCGCAAACAAAGGTGAGAGAACCGAGCGCGGCATTTAACGCCGTCATATTTGCGGGGCTTAAACTTTGGTTGAAACGGCGTATCAAGTGCAAAATCAAACGCGGCACAGACAAATTGGAACGTCCGGCGGTAGTGCTTTGCAATCATGGGTCTTTTGTGGATTTTATGTATTTTTCCATGTTGCTCAGCAAAGAAAAGCCGCACGTTGTGGCTACGCGGCAATATTTTTACGAAAAGAAGTTGGGCAAATTGCTTAAAAAGTTGGGATGTATTCCCAAAAGTATGTTTACGGTGGATGTCGAAAATATTCGCAACTGTCTCACGGTTATCAAAAACAACGGAGTTTTGGTGATTTGTCCGGAAGCGCGTCTGTCCACCGCAGGAGACTTCGAGGACATTCAACCGGGAACGATGAGCTTTTTGCGCAAAATCGGCGGAGACGCCTCCATTTACACAATCAAATTCGGCGGAGACTATCTCGCAATGCCCAAGTGGGCGCGCAAAGGCAGCAAACGCTTGATTCGCAGAGGGTCGGTGGTAGAGGCGGAACTCAAATTGCTGTTTGACAAGGGCGAGAGTTTGCAGGTGTCGCCGGAAGAATTTGAAACACGTGTAATGAATTCGATTGACTATAACGATTTCCAATGGCTTGCCGAACATCCCGAAATACATTATCCGCAGGGCAATCTCGCCGAGGGTTTGGAAAATATACTGTATCTTTGTCCCAAATGCGGAAAAGAGTTTACATTGACGACTCGCGGAAATGAAATTTCTTGCGGCAATTGCGGTTATCGGGATACGATGGATGACAGGTATGTTTTTACCAATCCGGACAGGGTTTTCGAAAATCATCAGCAATGGTATCATTGGCAATTGGAGCAATTGCAAAAGCAGATTGATTTGGACCCTTGTTTCGAAATGCGTGACCGTGTGACGCTGTTCCGCGAATCCAAGGGGGGGGGTGCAACGCAACTGCGTCAAGCCGGCAGCGGCGAATGTGTATTCAATAGACAGGGATTGACATATATCGGTACCGAAAGCGGCGAGCAAATAACAAAATTTTTCCCGATAAACACAATCTATCGGTTGCTGTTCGGTGCGGGCGAGGATTTTGAAATATACGAGGGAGACAAATTTTGGTATTTTGTGCCCGAAGACAAACGCAGCTGTGTTAAATGGTACATGGCAAGCATGTTGCTATGCCGATAAAACTAAATAGAGAGGCTTCAAATGACTAATCTTTTTGCCATAAGCACAACCGATACAATTATCGGTTGGGTTTTGGGCGTTGTGATAATTGTACAACTTGTTGTGGTGGGATGTCTGTCTGCGAGGTTAATAAAAAGAAGAAAATCAGCAGGCAATCAAACGTCCGCGCAAGAAAAATCCTTTTCCTCCATCAGCACCCGTTCTTTCGTTACGGTTGTCATACTTCTCGGAGTTATTATTTTGCTTAGCGGGCTTATTTCTTTTGTTTTACCGCAGGGAAGTTTTCAGCGCGATGAGCAGGGAACGATTATTCCCGGCACGTATGTGCAGGGTGAAATCGAGGGTATTCCTTTTTGGCGAGTACTGACCGCACCCGTAAGAGTGTTTGGTTCTTCGGACGCGCTCACTATCATCATGATCAGCATATTTTTGTTGGTAATGAGCGGCGTTTTCAACGTTATGGACAAAACGGGCGGAGTGTCGGTATTTGTTCGTAAGCTGGTGGCAAAGTGCGGCAAACGGCGCATACCGGTAATATGCGTTGCGACATTGATTTTTATGACTTTCGGCAGCTTTTTCGGAATGTTCGAGGAACTTGTTACTTTGTTGCCGATTATGGTTGTGGTGATGCTGTCAATGGGATTCGATACCATGATGGGATTGGGCGTATGTATGTTGGCGGCTTGTTTCGGTTTTTCCGCGGCAATTACAAATCCTTTTTCCGTGGGACTTGCTTCGCAGTTCGCCGGCATAAGCGTCATAGACGGAATATGGCTGCGTATTGTACTGTTTGTCTGCGTATATGCTATCGTGGTGGGATTTTTGCTGCTGCATATTCGCCGCATAAGCAAAGACCCGACAAAATCCCCGAGTTTCGATGTGGATCGCGACAAACTTGCTCATCTCAATCTCGACGCGAAAGAGGATTCTCCTCAAAACAAAAAAATTTTTCTGACCTATTCGATATTTTTGTCGATTCAGTTGGTATTGTTGGTGCTGATCGCCGCCATAAGAGCAATCAGCGATTATGCCATTCCGATTCTTGCCGCAAGTTTCCTGATCGGTGGATTGACGTCGGGATTGTGTGTTGCCAAGCCTAAAAAAGTATTCGATTGGTTTTTCAGGGGCGGCGTACTTTCCATGTTGCCCGCGATATTGCTTATCGCAATGGCAAGCAGCGTCAAACTCATTTTGTCAGAAAGCAACGTTTTGGATACAATAATGAACTTTGTTATTGTAAAATTGGATACCATAGACAGTCCATTTGTCATTGTGTTGATGCTTTATGCGCTCATATTGTTTTTGCAAGTGTTTATCGGCTCGGCGTCCGCAAAGATTTTCTTGTTGTTGCCGATAGTGTTGCCCATATCTCAGGCATTGGGAATTTCGCCCACCTTGGTGATACTGACTTACTGCATTGCGGACGGCTTTACGGATATGATTTTACCCACAAATCCGGTATTGTTGATAGGATTGTCTATGGTAAATGTATCCTATGGCAAGTGGGTAAAATGGACGTGGTGGCTGCAACTGCTTATGCTTGTGTTTACCGTTTGCGTATTGCTGTTTGCCTCGGTTATAAGTTATTGATATACAATGCCGACGCTGTCGGACGATGCGCGATATATGTTGATATAACAATATTTGCGCAAAAACTCTTTCGGAGAAATTTAGATGAAAAAAACTACGGATCAAGTCGTCAAAAATGCCAAAATAAAAAAGGTAAATCCTTTTGTTTTTTCCGTTCTCAACAGGATAGCGCGTATGGTTTATTACAGACCGTGCAAAGTGCAGATAAGTCGCAGCGTAAATCCCGACGATTACAAAGATAAACCCGTTATCATTGTGGCGAATCATTCTTCCCGATTTGACTACGCATTTGTCGGTTTCGCAATGAAACGCCGTCCGATAAACTTTGTCGCGGCGGAAAACGAATTTCATCGTTCGAAATTTAAGTTTATTTTTAAGATAGGTCGCGTCATTCCAAAGAGGAATTTTGTCCCCGATACCAAAACAATACGCGGAATGTCGCAGATTCTAAGACGACAAAAGAACGGATGCGTCGCCATATTTCCTTGCGGAATGAGCACTGCAAGCGGTGCGCAGCAACCGTCTATGATAGGCACGGGAAAAATGCTCAAACACTTCGGCGTACACGTATTGGGCGTTCGTATTCACGGCGGGTATTTGGTATGTCCCAAGTTCGATGTGAAAGAACGGTTCGGCAATGTGGAAATAGAGTTGTTCGAATTGTTCAACCCCGAGCAGTTGCACGTTCTTTCTGCCGACGAGGTTCAGCAACAGGTGGACGCCGCATTGTTTTGCGACGACTACGATTGGAACGCTATGCATCAGTATTCCTACAATCGTAAAGACGGAAAATATGCGCAAAATTTGGAACAAATACTTTACAAATGCCCGAAGTGTGGCACGGAAATGCACATGGAGGGTGAAAATAAAACAATCAGATGTGTTCAATGCGGCAATGGAGCCACATTGGACGACAAGTACAATCTTGTCCCGATAGGAAACGGCAAAATTCCCGAAACGCCGCGTGAGTGGTTCGATTGGCAACGACGCGAAATGCGAAAAACCGTTTCCGACCCCGAGTTTGAAATGGAAGAGCATGTCAGGCTCGGTTTGTTGCCCAAGTACGGTTACGTCAGGCACAACAAAGTATCCGTAGCGGCGGGGGAAGGTGTTTTGCGTTTGGACAAAGAGGGACTCACTTATACGGGCACGCGTCACGGCGAAGCCTGGACCGTCACTATTCCGCGCGAGTCATTGCCTACCGTTTGTTTGCCTGTGGACGGAAGCTATTTTTACACCTATGCAAGCGGCGAATTTTTGTGTTTTACACCCGATACTCCGAGCAGTATGCGTTGGGCGCTTGCCGTAGAAGAGATATATCGCGTCAACGGAGATAAATGGGGAAACTTTACCTGGTTTGACTATGACGCGCCTCTCAAACTAAAAAAGAATCCGTTACGCAATTAAAATAAAAATTTATCTTATTCAATTTGTATTTTGTTTTAAGCCGCTTTTATCGAGCGGCTGTTTTTTTTACATTCGACGCGGAATATCCGGACGAAACAGCGACAGATATATTTTGCGGTGTTTTTCACATATTATAGATATATGAAAAAGCATGGCGATAATTTTATTTCGGGAGCGCTGATACTGAGCCTTGGCGGACTTTTTGCCAAGATACTCGGCGCGCTGTATCGTATTCCGCTTACAAATATCATAGGCAGTTACGGCATGGGTTTGTATCAGCTCGTTTTTCCGCCCTATATTTTGTTTTTGACAGTGGCACAGGCGGGAGTGCCGGTAGCGTTGTCAAAACTGATTGCCGAAAACAATCAATTGGGCAACACAGATCGCTCGCGTAAAATATTCCGATGCGCGTTTTTGTTTTTGGCGGCGCTCGGCGTTATTAGCGCGGTACTTATGGCAAGTTTATCGAGAGTGATAGCCGCCTCTCAGGGCAACAAGGAAACTGCGGAGGCATTTTTGATAGTTGCCCCGGCATTGTTGTTTGTGCCTGTGACAAATGCGTTAAAAGCATATTTTCAGGGAAATATGAACATGGTGCCTTCGGGCGTAACCACGGTTATCGAGCAAGTAGTGAAACTCGCAGTCGGACTTGCCTGTGCAATACACTTTATGCCGGATGTGCACAAAGCTGTAATGGGCGCCGTATTTGCAATAACGGTCAGCGAGTTCGGTTCCCTTGCCATAATGTCGGCGGTATATTTGATACATCGCAAGCGCAATCCGTTTGTCGGCAAAATTTCCGTCAGTCGGACGGATATAAAAAGCATTGCTCCCAATATACTGTCATTGGCAATTCCCGTAGCGCTCGGCGGTTTTGCAATGCAAATGTCGCAGGTTATCGATTCGGTTATGGTGGTCAACCTGCTTACGGTACCCAACGCAACCGAAATGTACGGGTTGTGGACGGGCCCCGTCAATTCGATGTTGGGATTGCCCATCGCGCTAAGCAGCGGAGTTGCCGTTTCAGCCTTGCCGGGCATTACCAAAACTTATTACAGCGGTGACAAAAACGCCTTGAACAAAGGATTCAATACCGCAATGAAATTGACGTTGGTAATTGCCTTGCCATGCGCTCTCGGTATGGTATTGCTTTCGCGCCCGATACTTTCATTGCTTTACGGCAGTTTGCCCGAAAACGAAATTTATGTCGCTTCGGTACTTCTGTCCCTTTCGGGTTTGAGTATTGTGTTTTTGGCGATAATGCAAACCTGCGTATCCGTGTGTCAAGCAGTAGGCAAACCTTATGCGACGGTGATAATCGTGTCCTTGTCCATTGTCGTCAAAGCAGCGGTAAATTTGGCGCTGTTGCCAAATGCTCAAATAAATATTTATGCCGCGGCAATTTCCGAAACGTTATGCTATCTTTTTGCGACGGTTTGTGTTATAATTTATTTGCGAGTAAAAGTGGGGCTCAAAACGGATACCGTACCCTGTCTGATCAAACCTCTGAGCAGTTGTATGCTTATGACGCTTGTAATAGTAGTGGCGGTTACCTTTTTGAACGGAATTTTTTCCGGCACGTTCGGCACGCTTGCGCTTATTGCGATTGCGGCGTTGGTTTATTTGTTGGGACTTGTAACCCTAAAAACATTCGACAAAAGCGAACTTCCCTTTTTGCCCGTCAAGCAATAACAATTCGGGAGCAATATACTTATGATTACGGTAGTGGGAATGGGTCGCAAAAGCGGCGATTTGACGGAAGACGGACGCACCGCCATATTGCGTGCGGATATTGTTGTAGTCAAGTCTGCCAAAACTCATGTTGCGAAAACGGTCGTGGCAATAAGAAACGACGCGGTATACTGCGACGATTTGTTCGAGACGGCGGCGGATTTCGATTCTCTCAATCGCGCAATAGCGCAGAGACTGTATTCTTACGGTGACAAGCGAGTGACGTTTTGCGTTGTGGGCGAAGGTAGTGACGACACAACGGTGCAAAGCATGCACGGAGTAAGTGTTGTTCCGGGGGTTTCATTGTATTCATCCGTTGTCGGCAATTCCATTGACGGCGGCAGCGTAGTTTACACCGCGCAGGACTTTATATCCGCCGCGCATGTACTGCCGCAACCTACCGTTATCAAATGTATTTATGACAAGTACGTCGCCGCCGAAGTACAGTTGAAATTGCTTCGAGCTTTTGATCCCGATACCGAAGTCGTGTATTGTTACGATAAATCCATTGTAAAGTTTCCTTTGAGCGAGTTGATAAAGCAAAGGTTCGGATACCAGAGTACGCTGTATATCAAGCCAAAAGCGCTTTTAACCAGACAGGTATTCGATTACTATGACTGCACCGACATTATGACGTTGCTGTGCTCACCCGACGGCTGTCCTTGGGATAGAGAACAAACGCACAAAAGCATCATAAAAAACGTAATAGAAGAAGCCTACGAATTGGCGGACGCGTTGGAAAAAGAGGACACAAACCATACCGTGGAGGAATTGGGCGACTTGCTTATGCAGGTGATTTTCCACTTGGAGATTGCGGGCAACAACGGCGAATTCGAACCGGAAACGGTGTATACGAGGTTGTGTCGCAAACTTATCGACAGACATCCGCATGTGTTCGGAGATGTCAAAGCCGCCGATTCGGGAGAGTCTCTCGGCGTGTGGGAACGGCAAAAACTCAAAGAACATCGAATCAAAGGTACTGCGCAAAACGTATTGGATGTACCTCGCGGTATGTCGGCGCTTATGCGATGCCAAAAAGTATCTTCTCGCGCGTCGAAGGGCGGTTACGAATTTGAAAGCGTCGAACAGGTGGCGGGAAAGGTAATCGAAGAGTTGAAAGAGTTTCTTGCGGCGGACTCGGAGAACAGACAGATGGAGGGCGGCGATTTGTTGTTTGCCTGCGCAAGTCTGTTGCGACTTAGCGGAATCGACGCGGAGACAGCGTTGCTGATGTCTACCGAAAAATTCATTACGCGCGTTGTCGAGTGCGAGCGGCTGCTTTCGGAACGCTCGCAAAATCTTAAAGAAATGTCGGCGGCGGAATTTGACGCATTGTGGCAAGAGGCAAAGCGCAATGTCGGATAAATTCGTAACTACGCTTGCGCCGATGGCGGGCTATACCGACTTTGCGTATCGCACGATATGCAAAGATTTCGGAGCAGACCTCACCGTTACCGAAATGGTAAGCAGCAAGGCGCTTGTGATGGGCAATGAGCTTTCACGGCGTATGCTTTTTCGCGAAGAGACGTCTCCCGCTTTTTGCCAGATATTCGGTCACGAACCGGACATTATGGCTGAAAGCGTGCAGATTCCCGAGGTGATGAATTACGACGGCGTAGACATAAATATGGGATGTCCCGTTCGCAAGATAGTAAGCAACGGGGACGGATCGGCGCTTTTTGAAAACCCTCGCCTTGCTTCACAGTGCATATCCGCAGTCAAGTTGGCATTAAAAAACAAACCCGTTTCGGTAAAATTCCGTCTCGGCATTTCCGATAGCGACGGAGCGGTGGATTTTGCCAAGATGTGTCGTGACAGCGGCGCGGATTTTGTTACGGTGCATTTCAGAACGCGCAAACAAATGTACAGCGGCGACGCCGATTTTACCCTTTTGCCCAAGTTGTCCCAATTGGGTATTCCCATCATTGCAAATGGGGATATTTCCACCAAACAACAATGTGAAAAAATGCGTGAAATGGGGGCAAGCGGAGTGGCTGTCGGCAGAGCGGCTTTTGGCAGACCTTATATTTTTTCGGAGTTGAAAGATAAAAGGTTTGAATTTGATGCATTGGACGCAATCGAAAGTCATGCAAAACTTTTGTGCAAGATTTTCAACGAACGCGTCGTGGCAAACGAAATGAAAAAACATATTGCGTGCTATCTCAAAGGCAAGCGCAACGGAAAATCGGTAACGGTGGAAGTTATGAATGCGCACGACTTGGATGAAATAACTGCGCTTTGTCGTAATTTTTTCCAAACGTATCCGCAACTAAGGAGAACAATCGGATGATACATATAGTTTTGGTAGAACCGGAAATCCCGCAAAATACGGGTAATATTGTGCGTACGGCGGCAGCGACGGGGAGCGTGGTGCATCTTGTCCGCCCATTGGGGTTTGACACAAGCGACCGTATGCTTAAACGTGCCGGGTTGGATTATTGGAAGGATTGCAAAATTTTTTATCATGACAGTTTTTCGGAACTGCAAACCGCCTATCCCGACGGGGAATTTTGGTATTTTTCCACCAAGGCAAGTAAAATACACACTGCGCCGCGCTATACCGATGAAGTTTTCCTTGTTTTCGGAAAAGAGACCAAGGGCTTACCCGAACAGCTTTTGCACGACAACTATGATCATGCGGTGCGTATACCTATGATCGCGGATACGCGCAGTCTCAACCTGTCCAATTCCGTTGCGATCGCTGTTTACGAAGTACTGCGCCAACATGACTTCGCCGGCTTTAACCTTGCGGGTCATTTAAGAGAGTTTCGTTAAGCCATCGGTTTTAGACATTCTTGTAATTGTTTAAGTAAGTTTGTTTGAAAAATTTTTTGATTGAAATAACGATGTTTTGTACAAAAGTTTGATCATCGTCGATATTTCTGTAACTTAAACGAAGTTAAAATGCGGCGTTGGGTTGTTACGTATAAGAAATTTACAATACAAAATTGCCAGATCAAAAAATATGCTCTATTTCGTTTGAAAAACAGAGGTTTTCATAGAGATTTTAGATCACGTTTGAGTTTGCATATATTAAATGTGGGATTTCGTGCAATTTTACAATAAATATTGAATTGTTTGAAAAAATATAGTATTATATTATCGGTGAAAATTGTCACAAATAAAATGCGGTAAAAGTTTTATTGCGTTCGAGAGGTAATTTATGTCTAAAATAGAGAATTTTGAAATGGAGATCGACACCCTAAATCGTATGCGTACCGTTTGGGTGTATCTTCCGGATAATTATGACGAAAAGGGAGAAGGTTTTCCCGTCATATATATGCACGACGGACAAAATTTGTTTTACGATCGTTTGACCGCCTACGGAGCTGCATGGCACGTTGACAAAGTGTTGGATGAAATATACCGAAATACGGGTTTGAGTTGCATCGTGGTCGGAGTGGAGTGCAATGACAAAGTTCGTTTTTCCGAGTACAGTCCGTGGAAAGCGGTTCCGAATATGCGTCATCGTCCAAAAGACAAACAAAATATGGGCGGCGAGGGCGGAAAATATGCCGAATGGTTTTCGAATGTGTTGAAACCTTATATCGACGGTCATTACAACACCGATAGGCATCGTATGGCAACCGCCGTGGCGGGCAGCAGTATGGGCGGATTGATCAGCTGTTACATTGGACTCAAATATCAACGCGTATATGAAACAATGGGATTGTTTTCTACATATACGGCGTTCAATCAGCTTGCTTTCAACAATTTCGAAAATACCACGGCGCAAAGCATGCCGCAGCACGCGTTTATTTATGCAGGCGGCAAAGAATGGGGGCAGGAAGACAGCAAAGCCAACCGCGAAATGGTCAACATCGCCGTAAATTTGTACAAAAAGTTGTTCAAAAGGCAGATATGTTGCGAGTTGGTTTTGGATAGCGAACTGCCTCATTATGAAACCGCTTGGGAAACTTATTTTCGTCCCTTCGCCGAGCATTTTTTGGAGAGATACTCCGAATTTAAAAAGAAACAGTAAGCATAATGTGACGCTTTACCGATTTTTAAGCGGTGTCGTTGACGGCATGTCGGCTGCGAAGATGTATTTTGTTAGGCGTATATCTTTACAAAACCGACAGTTTAATGTATAATTAAAACAATATGCAACTTATTCTTGCAAGCAGTTCTCCGCGCAGACGCGAGCTGCTTTCTCAACTGCAATATCCGTTTGAAGTGATACCTGCCGTCGGCGAGGAAGTCAGTACGGCAATCGAACCGACGGATATAGTTAAAGAACTCGCCTCGCGAAAAGCCACCGAGGTTTTTATGGCTCATCGCGAAGATGTCGTGGTGGGTTGCGATACCGTGGTCGATTTCGACGGGCAAATTTTAGGCAAGCCGAAGGATCGTGACGACGCGTTTCGCATGTTGCGCCTGTTATCGGGGAAAACTCACCTCGTTCACACGGGAGTATGCGTTATAAGTTCCGTTGGAGTTTGGCTGTTCTGCGACAGCACAGAAGTGCATTTCAGAAGCCTTTCCGAAAGGGAAATAGCCGATTATGTGGATTCGGGAGAGGCTTACGGTAAAGCGGGCGCTTACGGAATACAGGACGACAGTAGGTTTGTAGAAAGTTATACGGGCGATTACGATAACGTTGTGGGACTTCCTCTTTATCGATTGAAAAAAATTTTGGATACAATTTACAAAAGGTGATAACATGGCTAATTACGAACTTGTTTTCGATCTCGGCTCTGCTTATGTTTCGGCAGGCAGCAAAAAGGACGGATTTACGGACAAAATACCCTCTGTGGTGGCAATATCTACGGATTCGAACCAAATTGTGGGAGTGGGCGTGGAAGCTATACGTTTGGGTAATACCGTAGGCAGCGGTGTAAAACTTGCGCACCCGATATTGGAGGGGGCGATTATCGACGCAGACGGCGCAAAAGCGATAATATCTTCTATGTTGAATAGGCTTGTCAATTACAAGATGAGCGCATTCAGTCGCTACAATGTCGTTTGTGCGGTTCCGTGCGGTATGATAAGCAGCGATAAAAATACAATCGAGACGATTTTCCTCGGATTGGGTGCCAAACAGGTCAACTTTGTGGAAACTCCGATAGCCGACAGCGTGCATCTGTTCAATGAATTTCGCACCCGTCAAGGCATTGTGGTAAATATAGGTTACGATTGCACGGACCTCGCTATTGTTTCGTCCAATCAGATTGCGGCGGGCTGCACGCTTTATTATAGCGGAAAGACGCTTACGGAGGCCATATCCGAGCGAATACGCGCAAAATATATGATTCAGTTGAATAACGAAGCGGCGGAATATCTGAAACTCAATTGCGCAAGTCTGTATCCGAACGACTCCACCGTGGTGTCGGTTTCCGGTACAAATACGCAAAGCGGCATAACGGAGCAAATCAACATAAGCAGCAAGGAACTATACGATACGGTAGTTGAGTTTGTACGCAAGTATGTACGTATAATCCAAAGTTTAATGGATAGCGTGCGAAGCGATCTTGCAACTCTCGTCCATAACGACGGAGTTATGTTGTGCGGGGGCGGTTCGAAGCTTGCCGGTCTTGATATGTTTTTGCAAAGCGAACTTGGGTTGCCCGTATATGTTGCCAACTATCCCGACGACGTTACTATCAAAGGACTTTTGGCGATGTAACTCATCGGCAATGCACGATTCCGACTTTTGTAAACTTAAAATTTATTTACTGAATGCACCCCGAATATGCTGTTTGATTGGTTGGCGGTATGCGGCGGTGCATTTTGTTTGAAAATGTCTTGTAAGGCACGAAGTCCCTGATAGATATAAATACAAAAAACATAGACGAACAAAACATTGCGGTGAAAAACAATCGATTGCGTTGACTTTTTTAATATAAAATATTGACAAAAATTTCAGCTCGGTTATAATTTAATCAAAAGCTACACAGAAATCTTAATTTTAATTTTACGGAGGGCAATATGAATCTCAAAGGAAGTAAAACGGAACAAAATTTGATGGCGGCTTTTGCAGGTGAAAGTCAGGCGCGCAACAAGTACGACTATTATGCTTCCAAAGCCAAAAAAGAAGGATACGAGCAGATAGCGGCAATTTTTCAGGAAACAGCCAACAACGAAAAAGAACATGCCAAACTGTGGTTTAAGTTGTTCCACGGTATCAATTCCACTTTGGACAATCTTTTGGACGCGGCAGCCGGCGAAAGTTACGAATGGACGGAAATGTACAAGGGCTTTGCCGAGGTCGCCGAGCAGGAAGGCTTTTACGATATTGCTGCCCGTTTCCGCGGAGTAGCGGAAATCGAAAAGCATCACGAAGAACGTTACAGAAAACTTGCTCAGTCTGTAAGAGACGGAGAGGTATTTGTCAAACTTGACGAGAATGTATGGGTTTGCCGTAACTGCGGTCACATTCACGTCGGAAAATCGGCGCCGGAAGTTTGCCCCGTTTGCGCACATCCCCAAGCATATTTCGAATTGCTTAAAGAAAACTATTAATTGAATTTTTACAAATGATGAAATCATCGATTATCAAGTTGTGCATAGCTTTGATTGTGCTTTGCACAACTTGTTGTATTTGTCTATTGCTTGTTTCCTGCAAGCCGGATAACCCCTATTCTTCGACGACTCCTTCGACTGGCGACAATACGTCGCAGTCGGGATCGGGCAGCTCCCAACAGCCGCCGCAGGAACATAATCACAGTTTTGTGTCGTCCGCGACCTCGCCTACCTGCACGCAGGCGGGAAATATAACATATACTTGTAATTGCGGCGAAAGTTATTCCGAAAAAACAGAACCGTTGGGACACAAATTGCAATTTGTACAATCTGACGACGGCATTTCGCACAGGCAGGAGTGTGTCCGCTGCGATTATGTTACCGAGTATGTCACACATTTATACAAAATTGTCGAGGACATTCCGGCGACATGTGTTCAAGCGGGTCGCGTAGTGCAAAATTGCGTTTGCGGATCAAACAAAATCGACATAATACCGGCTGCGGGACACGAATATAAATATTTCTACGACGAAATAAACCATTGGAAACAGTGCGCGGTGTGTTCCGAAGAACAGGCTGAAAGCCGCGACGGTCACTATTGGGAAGCGGTTTCTTCTTCTCCCGCAACGTGTAGCGACGACGGTGTTGTGCTGAACGAATGTGTTTGCGGCAAACAAAAGAGCGAAGTCACGCCTCGGTTTGGACATGACTTTCAAGTATGCAGCAAAATTGAGCCCAATTGTGAAAGCGACGGCGCGATTAGTTACGCATGTAGCCGCTGCGACGAAACATATACGGAAAAAATAAACAGATTGGGGCATATTGCGGGTGCATGGCAGTATGATGAAAATACGCATTGGAGCGTATGCGGTCGTTGCGACAAACATTTCGTCGAGACGCATGATTGGGTCGATGTGGATGGAAGCAGAATCGCCGCCACGTGTGTTCAATTGGGTAGCTATGTTGAGAGTTGCCGATCTTGCGGTTTTTCTCATACCGTCTTGGATGAGGAACAGGGCTTTGCTTCTCATTCGTTGGAATATTTTTCCGCGCGTAAACGTACCGAAACAAGAGACGGTTGGATAGATCATTGGCAGTGTTCCGTTTGTATGCAGTGTTTTGCCGACGCCCTTGCCCGCAATCCGCTACCCGACGAAGAGGTTTTTGACCGTGTGCCCTATTTCCGTGAGGTTTCCTTATCCGATTTGATCGAAATTGCTAAAACATATTCTCCCGGTGTGCCAAGTACGGAACTTTTTCAAGTTACGGCAGAAATAAAAGAAAAAAGCGCTCCGATCTATTACATCGGTGACGACGAAAACCTGATTTCCGTTTCTATAAGTAATCCCAAATACGACTCAGGTACTATTCATGCTCGGGATATTTTGACGTTGAGAGGATATTTGATTTGCGAATTAAGCGGAAATATCACTTTGTCGGATGCGGAAATAGTATCCGTAGACGACGGCAACGAGAGTACGGTTTCTCTCAAATTGGAAATCAGCGGCGAATCCGGTGTAGACAAATTTATAAGCGGCCTTTTCAGCGTGAGTACCGATGATAATTCGTTCGATCCGATAACAATTGCGGACTTGGGTTGTAAGTACTACTTCAATACGCTTACGGTGGGAGACGAGATACATTTCGAATATTTATCTTTCGGAAACGTGCGTATAACTGCCGTTATTATCAACGATAAAGTTTACGAAATGACGGACTCGTTAACGATAAAAGTGACGGAAGATATGATTTGCGAATTTGTTTTTGCGGCGTAGCCCGAGAGCGCGATAACCGCAACAATGTCAAAGACATACTTGTTTTTAGTTGATATTCAAAAAAGTCCCGATTGCTCGGGACTTTGTTAATTTGTATGAAATTTTTCTTCGGAAGTCAATGCAGATAATTGTTTCTGAGTTTTTCTTTGTCTTGCAAAGTTATTCCGCATTTGAGCAAAAATTTATCCGTTCCGCCGAATTTGGAATCGATTTGTTCCCAAAAACTTTCGAGATAGCTTTGTTCTACCAAAAGCATCGAACGCACCAATTTAAGGTTGTCTTTGGAAACGTGCGGACTTACTTTTGAAAGAATGCTTTCCGCATGATCGCCGATTTGTTCGTTTGTAAGCAGGTAATCCTTCATAGTGTCTTCGCGACTTGCTCCGAGACAATGCAGCAACAATGCCGCGCATGTGCCGCAACGGTCTTTGCCTCCCGTGCAATGCCAAAGCGTAGCGCCTTCTATCGGTTGGTCGGCAAGTATTTTCAAAAATTTGCCGTAACCTATACGTGAATGTGGGTCCTCCACAAATTGACGATACAAAATACGCATATGCTCGATGGGCGTTTCTCCCCTATCCAACATACGCCGTATTCCCGCTTGAAGTTTAATTGCAATCTGCTCTCCGTTCAGTGTTTCGTAGCTGATTCCGAAAGTGGTGGCGCTCATTATGGAAATATTTACAAATTCCACGTCGGCAATTTGCCCGTCGGGATGATTGGCTATTTCCGTTGGAGTACGCAAGTCTATCACGCGGCGCAAGTTGTGCTTTTTCAGCGTCGCTATGTCATTTTCGGTGATTATGCTCAGATGACCGGAACGTATCAAACGGTCGTATTGAACGGTTCCGTATGGAGTGTGGATCCCGCCGAGATCACGCGTATTTGCCACCTGCTGTAATTGTATTTTCATTGCTACACCCGATTTAATTTCTTTTTTATTCCGTCGATAATCATCGATATGGCAATTTCGTTGTGTCCGCCTTGCGGTATGATCAAATCGGCTTTCGACTTTGACGGTTCCACAAATTGTTCATGCATCGGCTTGACCGTTGTCAGATATTGGTTAATTACGGATTGCATATTTCTGCCGCGCTCGTTTACGTCTCGGCTCAGTCGGCGTATAAAACGTACGTCGGCATCGGCATCCACAAACAGTTTTATGTC
Source organism: uncultured Clostridia bacterium (assembly GCA_947601445.1). GTDB lineage: Bacteria > Bacillota > Clostridia > Christensenellales > CAG-314 > Fimimonas. The sequence continues at coordinate 37,172 of CANQGD010000013.1, forward strand.
GCATAGTTTGCACAGTTTGCTGTTGGTGTAGATCAGTATTCCTTCCACAATTATTATTTGAGCGCTCTCCGTCCTTTGCCATTCGGAGTTGCGACAGTAGTTTGCAAAGTCGTATGTGGGGTGCATTATCGCATTGCCCTTTTTCAGTTCCTTTATGTGTTCCACCAGCATGTCGGTATCCAGACTGTCCGGGTGGTCGTAGTTGAGTTTTCTGCGTTGTTCCTTGTCAAGTTCGTCGTGCGGTTTGTAATAAAAATCGTGACATAGCAAAACCGCGTCGTCAAAAGCCTCGAAAAGTCTTTCTGCTACCGTTGTTTTACCCGAAGCGGTGCCTCCGGCTATACCGACAACAATTCTGTTCATAAGTTGTACCTCACAAAAATATTTTATCATCCCGGCATATTCTTTGTCAACTTACGACAATCAACCTATGTTTGACTATTCGTTGATTTTTAACCGATAGTATGGTAAAATATTTATAGTACGTTTGCCGCAATTTGCCGTTTACGTTGTGTTTACATTTAAATTTTATAATATAAAATAGATTTATCGCGTACAAGTACAAATGCACAAAGGAGGAACCGTATGATTTCCGTCAAGGGGCTCACAAAAAAATATACCGTCGGCAAAGCGGATTTTTTTGCGTTGGACGGAGTGGAACTGGTAATTGCAGATGGCGAATTTGTTGCCGTTACGGGCAAATCCGGCAGCGGCAAGTCCACACTGTTGAATATAATAGGCATTCTCGATATTCCCACTGGCGGAAGCGTAACCGTTAACGGCGTGGAACTGACGTCTCTTACACCCAAAGCCGTTGCGGCATATCGCAACAAAACGGTCGGATTCGTCTTTCAATCGTTTTATCTCGAACCGAGTTACACCGTATACGGCAATGTGGAATTGCCGCTAATACTTGCCGGCAAGGTCGGAAATAACGACGAAAAGGTAAACGCCGCTCTGAAAATGGTGGGTCTGTTTGAGAAATCATGGGAAAAAGCTCGCACGCTCTCGGGAGGCGAGCAACAGCGAGTTGCCATTGCGCGCGCTATTGTCAACGATCCCGAGTACATTCTTGCCGATGAACCTTGCGGAAATCTGGACAGTGCCAACAGTAAAAAAATCATGGACATTCTTGTTGATTTGAACCGTGCCGGCAAAACTGTCATAATGGTAACTCACGACGCCGAGGACGCGGCGCGGGCAAACAGAATCGTTACTATGTCCGACGGAAAAATAACAGCCGATGAAAAAATTGCTTAAACTGATATTTATCGAAACGTCTTTTCTCAAAAAAACGCTCGCGGTAATTTTAATTATTTTGACGGCGTTCGGCGCCGCATTGCTTGCCGTATTATCCGTTTTGTCGGATATGCCTCGGGGTATGATTGCGGGTATCGACGCTTCAAAAAGATACTATTTCGGTCTGTACGGAGGAGAATGTTTTGCACTGTCCGCAAAGGAGCAGACGGCGGATTTGGCTGCCGAGTTGGACGCCGAGTTTTGTTACGGCGTTGCGGACGGAATTACGCAGAATACGGAGTTGCGCAAAGGCAACAATATCTTTCTTTCGGATTTGGTAACAATACTCGGAGAGAATGAAGATAAGCTGGAATACAGAGTGGCGCGTCACGGATACTTTGTTCCCGCGGACTATGCAGATAAATTGCCTTTCGAAGGTGCGTCTGCCGCGAGCGGGATCTGGATTTGCAATGAAATAGCGAACAGCTTGGCTGCGCAGACGGGGGACGTAATATATTTGGGCGACTCAAAGGCGACGGTGTTGGGCGTTTTTGATCGAAACAATGTTTTCGGCAATTATGCCGCAGACGATGTCGTTGTGCCCGCCGCTTGGTATTATGTGATAGGCGCGGAAGATGTGCTATTCGATACGCTGTATTTTACCTATCCCACGGCGAAAACCGTTTTGGATGTATACAAAACGTTCGGAGAGACTGCGGGTTTGAAAATCAGCGGAATTTTGTCTGAATGGATGGAAAATATCGCGGTAGTGCAAACTTACTACAGTTATCTTGCAATTTTGCTCGGATTGCTTATGTTGTTGCTGTTATACGCTTTGTTTTCTACATTTTATCGTGCTCGCAAAACGCAAATGTGCCGTTTTAAGGTGCTTGGCGCCACAAATACAGCCGTTACTGCCATTTATTTGACAATAGCGTTGTCTGTTATTGTACTCTCCGTGCTGTTTGCGTCGGTTTTGTCCGTGTTTCTGAGCAAGTTTTTGCTTGATTTGTGTTCCCGTCTGTTTACGGTAAGCTACCCATATACGTTTCGTGCGTGGCTGCCGTTGTCGCTGTTGGGAGTCTGCGTGGTAATTTGCATTACCATGTTCGTTTTGATGCAATGGCGTATTTCCCGTCTCCCGATAGCGGCGGAGGTGCGTTATGAATAACAATCGTCAACCGTTGTTTCGGCTTGCTGTCGCCAATCTCAAAACGCACAAGTGGATAAACGCCAAATTATGCCTTGTTTTCGTATGTATGTCGGTGCTTGTTTGTCTTTTTACCGCATTTAATATGTCGGTGGAAAGCAGACGTAACGAATTTTTTTCATTCAATACTTCTGCCAATTATATGTATGCAAACGAGGATAAAAGCGAGTTTTTGCGTTCAAACGGATTCGATGATTTCGATTATTGTGTAGTCGAGAGATACAATCTCAGCAAGTTAATGCAAAAATATGTTCAAGCGAACGTGCCTACCGTGACTACCAATTATATAGCTCTCACAATAGGTGCTTCCGAAAAACCGTTGTATTATTGCAAAGACACGTCGCTGTTGTGGATGTATCGCGGAAGCCCTTTCAATAATGCGGACGTGAAGGAACTGTCCGAAAGGTTCGGTAAAACCGATGTGTATGTGGGCGATTTTCCCGAGGATAATACTCACGAAGCGCTTGTCTCCGAAAAATTGCTGGATTCGTTCGGTTTGACGGCGAATGACGTGTTGGGTAAGCAATTGGGCATTTGGCTGGGTGACAGGGAACACCCGGTCTCATACCTGACGGTTACGGGCATTATTGTCAGAGAATACTATGAGCTTTCCGGGCATATGGACGATTCTTGGCAGATTGTGCCGTCGCTTGTGTTCGCGAGCAATGTTTCGTTGCCCTCTCTTACCGATACGGATGTATTTCACATTTATGTGATGGATAGTTGGCGTACGCTTTCCGTCGATGAACTGAACAAAATCATTTCCGACGGGCATTTGACCTATTGCGGCATTACGAGTTACAATCAGCGTGTATTTTTGGATAATATTCGCATTGTGGTCGTCAACGTATATTATATTATTGGCTCTTTGCTCGTTGCGGGATTACTGTTCACGGTAATGTTGATGATGGACAAATTTACGGCGGTATTTTCGCGAATCGGCGGAATTTTACTCGCTTGCGGGTTGGAACAAATCAATTTGCACAGACTGCTGTTTTCACAGGTGCTTCTCTTGGTGGTTTTGTCCATTCCGCTTGCGTCGGTAGGCGCGTTGGTGGGGTATGCCGTGATAGTGGAACTTATCGCTGTGGGCACGGGGTTGACAATGACCGTTTCCACCTCCACGTTGTTGATACTTTTGGCGATTTCCACTCTTACCGTATTTGTCAGTGCAACGGCATTTTTCGGAGCCGCATTGTTGAAATTGCGCAAGAAAACCGTCAAAGAACTATTGGTGACGGACGTTCAATAAATTTATTTAGGTGTAATATGAAAATACAGATCATAGGTTATTCCGGCAGCGGAAAATCCACATTGGCAAACGAGTTGGGCAAGATGGCAAACCTGCCGGTACTGCATTTGGACAGCACCCATTTTTACGGAGATTGGCAGGAACGGAACATAGAGCAACAATCGGATACCGTACGTGGTTTCATGGCGGAAAACGAAAGTTGGATTATGGACGGCAATTGGGGCAAAATAGTTCCCGAACGCTTTTCTATAACGGATATTACCATTTTGATGTTATTCAACCGATGGACTTGCTTTTGGGCGGCATACAGGCGTTCAAAAAAATATCGAAACGTTGCTCGACCCGATCTCGGATGCCCCGAAAAGTTCGATCGTTCTTTTCGGCATTGGATATTGTGGGGAGGTCGCACAAGGCGACGCCGTCAATCGCTTTACGACAAACTAAACGCCACTTCCGGGCAAAAGGTGATTTTGAAAACACGTCGTCAGGTAAAAAAGTTTTTAAGCGAATTTACGGAGCGTTTCGGTGGGTGAATCTCGGCTGTTTACAGCGAAGCGATTTTGTGTTATAATATTTACAGTAGAAATTTGTGCAGACGGGAGTATATGAAACAACCGAAAAAATCAAGTAAAAAATATATTGCGGCGACATTGTCTATCTTGGCGTTTATCGGCGGTATTACGTTAAGTATTTTGTATGCAACGTTGCCCTTTTTTCAAACGAGCGAGGGCGCTTTATGGAAAAATACTTTTCTTGTCGTCGGTCTGGGTTTGATTGCATTGGGACTTGTGGGCGTAATTATTTGTATTTTACTGTATCGCCGCGCCGACAGAAAGGAAATGAAAAAAAGAGCCGAACGGCGTCGCCGCTTGGAAGATAGGCTCGGTTCGGAAGATTTTGATGAATTTTCCGACCGCGTAACCTATGTTCCCGCGCAGGAAGTTGCCAATTTCGTTCGGATGGGCGATTATCAGACGTTGGAAGAAAAGTTCGACCAAATTTCCGGAATGGACAAAACGCAATTTGTCATATATGTCGCGCGCCTTTTCAGTCGCAAAGGCTATCAAGTAAAGTTGACGCCGGTAATGGATAACCACGATATCGATCTTATTGTGGAAAAAATGGGAATAGTGATAGCGGTAGGATGCCTTATTTCCAATCGGGTGTTGAGCAGAGAGGAAGTCGTGCGCGTGCGAGAAGGCAGTTTATATTACAACGTAAACAATTGTATGGCATTGACAAATATGTATTACGATCGTTCGGCGGTTGATTACGCGCGATCCGAACACATCTCGCTTGTGGATCGTGATTTGCTTGCCGAAGATTTTATGAATTGACGATATTGTTTGAACGGAAGCCGCAAGGCTTCTTTTTTTATTTACTTTTTACGTCACAAATAATCTGCCCGCTTGGTATACCGTCAAAGATAATATATATGCCAACGTGATTTGAAAAAGCGCCGATTTTATGCCTTTTTTCCACCCCTGTTCGGAAAAACTTGCCGAACAGGCTGCGACGCACGGCATTGTGAACAAATTGAATAGTACAAAACTGTACGCTCCCAACGGCGAGATCGCGCTTCCCACCCCCTGCGGCAATAATATTTGCAGCGTTGTAACGACTGTTTCCTTGGCGACGATACCCGATACGGTTGCTACGGCAAACTGCCAACCGCAACCGCGATCGTTAAATCCGAGCGGAGTAAATATGGGTGCGATTAGCCTTCCGAAGCGTGAAAGCATACTGTTTTGCGCAGATGTTTGTGCAAAGCGGAAGTCGAAATTGGTCAGTATCCACAACACAACGGACGCGGCAAAAATAACAGTTCCCGCTTTTATCAAAAAAGCCTTTCCTCTTTCCCACATCTGGCGCAACACGTTTTGTAATTTGGGTAAACGGTAGGGCGGCAGTTCCATCAAAAATATGTCGTCGGAATTCTGTTCTTTTTTATGGGGCAGTTTAAGTACAAGTCCGCCCACAATAATTGCGGCAATGCTTGCAAAATAAAAACTGACCGCGAACAGTGCGTTTCCGTCAAACACATAAGAAGTAAAAAAGGCGATTACCGCCAATTTTGCGGAACAGGGTACAAACGGGGCGAGAGTAATCGTCGTTTCTCTTTCCGACGTGTTTTTGATGGTGCGGGTGGACATTATTGCGGGAACGCTGCAACCGCAACCCAATATCATACATACAAAACTGCGGCCGCTCAGTCCCAGCGCATATAACAATTTGTCCGTTATAAAAGCAATTCGAGACATATAACCGCATGCTTCGAGCATGGCTATGCAACCGAACAGTATCATCACCTGCGGCACAAAACCGACTACGCTCATAACTCCGCCGATTATGCCGTCCGACACAAGCAATACAAACCATTGCGGGGTTTGTTTGAGAAGTTTTTTTACTGTCAATTGCAGCAACGGGGTGAGCCTGTTGTCTATCAGTGATGTCAACATTCCGCCCAAACCGTCTACGGAAACAAAAAATATTGCAGTTATCGTAAGAATAAATATCGGGAGCGCGAGCCATTTGTTCAGCAAAATTTTGTCGATTTTATCCGTATAGAGCAATGTATCGTTCGGTTTCTTTATTTTTACGGATCGTTGGATTGCGCGCTCGATAAATTCGTATCTTTCTTCCGTGCTTTTTGCCGAGTATATCTTGTCGCTTCGCCTCGATGTCGCGGCAGCGGTGCAGGCTGCAATCAAATCTTCGATACCCTCTCCTTTCGCTGCGGAAATAGGTACGAAAGCGCAACCGAAGTGTTGCGCAAGTTTGCGTGAGTTTATCTCTATTCCTTTGACGCGTGCCTCGTCTTGCATATTCAGTGCCACTACAACGGGAATGTTAAGCTCCGACAGTTGCGTGGTCAACAGTAAATTGCGTTCGAGATTGGTGGAATCCACAACATTAAGTATTACGTCCGGCTTTTCCCGTTTGAGAAACGCCGCCGCGATTTGTTCTTCGGGGGTAAATGGGGAAAGGGAGTAACATCCGGGAGTGTCAATGATTTGCAATTGCGGCGCATGCTGACATATTCCCGTCTTGCGTTCCACGGTGACCCCGGGCCAATTGCCCACTTTTTGATTGCTGCCGGTCAATGCGTTGAAAAGAGTTGTCTTCCCGCAGTTGGGATTGCCGACAAGCGCAACCGAGATTTTGGCGGAAGGGCTATTATATTTATTATATAATATATTTTTATTCATAACATTATTTATAATTGGAATTCAGACGGGGCAGAAGAGTTTTGGGCTGTCAATGCATTTGTAGGCACGCCGACTTGAACATTTGAAACAAAAGCGTCGGTTAGAAAAATCTTTTCCGCAGTTTTTTTGCGTAAGCAAAGACGATAACCCCTGACGGAGATTTCAACGGGATCGTTCAGCGGGGCGCGACGTATAACGCAAACTTTTGCGCCTACGGTAAGTCCGAGCTCTGCAAGACGTTCGGCTGCGGCGGCGGAAGTTACGATTTTGGCAACTTGCGCGCTCTGTCCTTTTTCAAGGTCCGCAAGGGTGCAATCAAAAACATCTTTGTTTGTTTGAGTTAATTTAATTGACAATTTAATGAACCTGTATTATAATATGAGTACTTTCCGCTCAATAGGAGCGGTTTTTGATAAAACCGACGGTCTGCGTACACAGCAGTCCGAAACGAAAATCTGCGGAGAGTAACAGTTTATACCAAGCGTTGAGAGCAAAATTTTGCGGTCGGAGACTTTCACAAAATTTTCCGAAAAAAACCCAAAAAACTTGTAAAAAGTTGCCGCAAAACAGTTGACACCTCTTGTTTGCTGTGGTATGATTAATAGGCTGTTGATTAGACAGGGTTGCTACAAGTTAGCAGCGTGTCGAAAACGGCGCCGCTGTTTTGCGGCAGAAAGGAACATTGACAACTGCATAGAACAATATTAAAGTTTAGAGTAATCAAATATTAATCGAGTGTTAATATGCAAAAAATCCAAACGATTTTTGCTGCAATGACGCAGAGTTAATAAGAGTTAATTATTCAAGGATCTAACATTGACGTAATTATACGATCAAGCTACGAAGAGCGTATGGAGGATGCCTTGGCACTAAGCGCCGAAGAAGGACGTGACAAGCTGCGATAAGCTGCGGGGAACTGCAAATAAGTGTCGATCCGCAGATTTCCGAATGAGGGAACTCACTGCATAGAAGATGCAGTATCTTTACACAAATCAAATAGTGTACTGAGGGGAACCCGGTGAACTGAAACATCTCATTAACCGGAGGAAAAGAAAGTAAATTAACGATTCCGAGAGTAGTGGCGAGCGAAATTGGAAGAGCCCAAACTTTTAGTAGTGATATTAAAAGGGTTACGGACCCACAAATCATCAAGTTTTGGTAGTCGAAGCAGTTGGAAAGCTGCGCCAAAGAAAGTGAAAGCCTTGTAGGCGGCATCGAAATTTGAGTGGTGGGTATCCAGAGTACCACAGGACACGAGGAATCCGGTGGGAATATGCGAGGACCATCTCGTAAGGCTAAATACGACTTAGTGACCGATAGAGTATAGTACCGTGAGGGAAAGGTGAAAAGAACCCCGGGAGGGGAGTGAAAGAGAACCTGAAACCATATGCTTACAAGCAGAGAAAGCACGACTTAACGTGTGATCTCGTACTTTTTGTAGAACGGACCGGCGAGTTACGATGTGTTGCGAGGCAAAGGAATTAAGTTCCGAAGCCGTAGCGAAAGCGAGTCTGAATAGGGCGAATCAGTAGCATGTCGTAGACCCGAAACCGAGTGACCTAACCATGAGCAGGGTGAAGCCGCGGTAAAACGCTGTGGAGGCCCGAACACACGCCTGTTGAAATAGTCGGTGATGACTTGTGGTTAGCGGAGAAATTCTAATCGAACTCGGATATAGCTGGTTCTCCTCGAAATAGCTTTAGGGCTAGCGTCTGAATATAGAGTATTGAAGGTAGAGCACTGAATGGGCTAGGGGACTTCACGGTTTACTGAACCTTATCAAACTTCGAATGTCAATTACTTGTTTTCAGGCAGTCAGACGGCGTGAGCTAAGTTTCGTCGTCAAAAGGGAAACAGCCCAGACCTACAGCTAAGGTCCCTAAGTTCAGGTTAAGTGGAAAAGGATGTATTGTTGCTTAGACAACCAGGATGTTGGCTTAGAAGCAGCCACTCATTCAAAGAGTGCGTAATAGCTCACTGGTCGAGTGACAACGCGCCGAAAATTATCGGGGCT
>CANQGD010000014.1 GCA_947601445.1 uncultured Clostridia bacterium
GAATTGGGCGCCGACGACGTTTCCTATTGGCAACAACTGCATCTGGACCCGTCGCGGTATAATATATTGGTACTGCACGGCGATATTGACGATCCGAGTTACGGTTTTATTGACAAAAGCGCCATCGCTTCTTGCGGTGCAAAATACGTTGCCTTGGGACACAGACATGCTTTTTGTCAACATCGTTTCGGAAAGGTGCGCGCATGTTACAGCGGCGTTCTGGAACCGCGCGGATTTGACGAATGTGAGCAAACCGGATTTGTGGAAATAGACACCGATTCGGATGTGATAAAATTTGTGCCGCAGTCCATTCGTTCGATAGTAACAAAAACGTTGGATGTAAGCGGAATTGAAAACGACGTCGCATTGGAGCGTGCCGTTTTGGATTCCGTAGCCGATGTCAGTTCGCGCAACTATCTGAATTTTGTGCTGCGAGGAGAAATCAACGAAGGTTTGCATACCGTATTGGTTGCAAAACGCGTACTCGAAGGCAAGTTTTTTGCTTTGCGTCTTAAAGACGAAACGCGCGCGAGATTGGATTTGAAACAGATAATGCAAGAAGTGTCATTGCGCGGAGAATTTGTAAAATTGGCTGAGGCTATCGACGACGAAGAGTTGCGTTCCGACGTGCTCAAATTCGGACTCGCCGCATTGGGCGGGGAGGAACTGTTATGAAACTTGTCTCTGCAAATGTGGTGGCTTTTGGCAAATTACGCGGAGTCAATGTGAGTTTCGATCGAGGGTTAAACGTGTTTCGTCAAATCAACGCCTACGGCAAAACCACGTTGTGTAACTTTATACGCGCTATGCTTTACGGATTCAAATACAATCGCGTCGGCGGCGTGACGGACGCGTCGCATTTTCAGCCTTGGGGAGGAAACGAGCGTTTCGGCGGCAGTCTCACCGTGGAACACAACGGAGAAATTTTCAGGATAGAACGCTTTTTCGGTACTACGCAAAAACAGGAAACGTTGAGAGTATTCAATGAAAAAACGGGGCGAGAGGTAAATTGGCAAGCGCAGCCGGGCGAGTTTCTTTTGGGGCTCACCGTTGACAGTTACGATCGATCGACATATTTTCCGCAGGAAGCGGTTACGATTGTTTCAAACGACAATCTTGAATCCCATCTCGCCAATCTTGTGCAAAACGGCACGGAAAACTACGATAAAATTCAAGAAAAATTGCGCAATTATAAAAAAAATTTGCGCTATGAAAAGGGAATCGGCGGACAAATTGCCAAATTGGAAGAACAAAAGCATATTTTGGAACGGCAACTTTGCGAAGTAAAACAAAACAAACGCCGAAGCGCCGAAATAGATTTGCGTTTGGAACAGATAGAGCGCGAATCGGTTTCTTTGGAATTGCGTCGGCAGAATATTGAAAACAGCGCAAGCGATTTGCGGAGAAAAATTGCGCAAGCGCAACCCGCCGCCGAAGTAATTAATGCTCGCGTTCAGTTGGCGGAATTGCAGGATCGACTCGCCAAAGTTCCGTCGGATTTCGAAGCGGATTTTACTCGTTGCGACAATTTGGCTCGACAAATATCCATGCTGCCGGCGACAGCGCACAAAAGCGATACGCCTCGCAGACGAACCTGGTTGTACGGCGTTGCGGGAGCATTGGGGCTTACGGGCATATTGTTGATTGTCTTGGGAATTTTACAGATCGTTTCGGTCACTGTCGGCGTTGCCGTGGGTTGCGTACTTGCGGCTTTGGGTGTGGCGTGTTTGTTCGGAGTGGGCAAATCGGCAAACAGACGAGACGCGGATCGTGATCCGTCCGTTGCTTCTCGCAATCAACTTTTAGACGAATATTTTTCTGTTGCGCACAAATATGTTTTTGCGGACAACGATATTGAAAAAACAAATCGCGCCTTGTGGGAGGCTCATTCTCGTTATTTAAGCGATTTGCATACAATGGAGACTCTGAAAACATTCGCCGACAAACCTCAGCAGGATATTGCGCCGATGGAAAATCAATTGCGGACGTTTTCGGAAGAGATCAAAGAAATTTCCGAGCAAAAGAACGCTTTGTTTACGGAACGAGGGCAACTCTCGGAGGAACGTCGTCGATTGGACGTTAACAGTGTGGAAATAGAGGATAAAATACTGAATATCGAAGAACAGCAGCGTCGCGCCGAGTATAGTTACAAAGTTGCGGATATTGTAACGGATTTATTGGCTCGTGCCAAAGACAATCTTTCCTCGGCATATCTTCCCCGTCTTTGCGCGCGTACCGCACAATTACTCAGGGAGATTTCCGCAAACGATCTTGAAGTAACATTGGATAGAAATTTCGTCATAGCTTTGCGGGAAAGGGGACAAACCAAACCTATGAGCGAGTTCAGCAGAGGCGTGCGGGAAATAACTTTGTTATGTTTCCGCGTGGCGCTGTCCGAGCTGTTGTATGATAATGAAATTCCCATTTTGATAGTGGACGACGCATTTGTCAATTTCGACGAAAACAATTTTATGCGCGCAACGGCGTTGCTCAAAAAACTTTCCGAGCGCACGCAGATAATTTATTTTACATGTCATTCGCGCACAGGTAATTTTGCGAGATAATTTTTCGAAAATAAAACAGAGAGGTAAAAAATATGGATGTAGTTCGGTTTAGCAAAGAAATCAGGCGCAACACACTGAGGTGTCTCCATTCGCAAGGATCGGGACATGTCGGCGGCAGTCTGTCGATAGTGGACTTGCTTGCGGTGCTGTATTCCAAGCACATGCATGTGGACCCTGCCGATCCGAAAATGGAAGATCGCGACAAGTTGGTGCTCAGCAAAGGACATGCGGGACCGGCATTGTACGCAACGCTTGCGCTTAAAGGGTTTTTCCCGATGGAATGGCTGGATACTCTCAACAAATTGGGAACGAGGCTTCCCAGCCACGTAAACATCAATCTTACTCCCGGGGTGGATATGACTGCCGGCAGTTTGGGACAGGGCTTGTCTTGTGCTTGCGGATTGGCAATTGCCGACAAGTTGAAGGGTATCGACAGATATGTATATGTCATTACGGGCGAAGGCGAGTTGCAGGAAGGACAAATTTGGGAAGCGGCTATGTTGGCTGCCGATAAAAAATTGGATAACATGATTGTGTTTGTGGACAGCAACAAGATGCAAATAGACGGTCTCACCCGCGACGTTATGGACGTGGAAGATATTGCCGCCAAATTCGAGGCGTTCGGTTTTGCGACGCAGCGCGTAGACGGTCACGATCACGAGGCGTTGGATAGAGCTATTTGCCTTGCAAAAGAGGATCATTGCGGCAAGCCGCATTGCATCGTCATGGATACGATCAAGGGCAAGGGCGTAAGTTTTTATGAAACTATGGGCGCGGGCGTACACAGTACGACCGTCACCGACGAGCAATACGCTTTGGCGTTGAAAGAACTTGAATAGGGGTCAGGAATATGGAATTGAGAAAAGAATATGCGGGAGAATTGTCCCGTTTGATGAAACAAAACGACAAGATTTTTATTCTCGATGCCGATCTCGCCGGCGCGGGCGGTACCAAGACTTTATATGCGGAGTTTCCCGAAAGATGTCTCAATGTGGGCGTTGCGGAAGCCAATATGACTTGTGTTGCCGTCGGACTTGCGGCAAGCGGTTTTATACCTTTTATTCACAGCTTCGCACCTTTTACCACGCGCAGAGTATTCGATCAAATTGCGGTATCCGTCAGCTATTCGGAACAAAATGTCAAAATCGTGGGTTTCGATCCGGGCGTTCACACCACATACAACGGCGGAACCCATATGAGTTTCGAAGATATTGCCTGTATGCGCGCGCTTTGCAACGTTGCCGTATTGGACATTGTGGACGGCGTTCAGCTGAGAAAAGCGTTGCCATATATTGTGCAACACAAGGGTCCTATGTATATGCGTTTTGTACGCAAGCAAACGGATGTGCTGTTCGGAGAAGATTATGAGTTTCGTTTCGGCAAGGCGGACAAGTTGCGCGAAGGCAGCGACGTTACCATTGTCGCAAGCGGAACAATGTTGTTCGACGCGGTAAAAGCGGCGGGTATTTTGGCACAGGAGGGTATAAAAGCTGATTTGCTCGGAATACACACCGTCAAACCGATAGACGAGGACGCAATAGTCGCATCGGCGTGCAAGACAAAGCGTGTGCTTACCGTTGAAAATCACTCCATACACGGAGGCTTGTATTCGGCTGTTACCGAAGTGCTGTCTATGCGGCAGCCCACTCTTTGCGATGCGGTGGCTGTAAGGGACAGACTTACGCAGGTGGGAAAGCTGGACGATCTCAAACGCGATTACGGGTTGACAGTTGACGATATTTGCAACCGTGCGCGCGCATTGGTTGCACGCGGTTAAACAAACAATTAAGGTAAAATATGAAATATATTCTTGCTTTGGATCAAGGTACGACAAGTTCGAGAGCGGTTATTTTCGACAACAAGGGAGAAATAGTCTCGCGAGCCCAACAGGAATTTCCGCAAATTTATCCTCGAAGCGGTTGGGTTGAACACAACCCGAACGATATATTGAGCAGTCAAATCGGAGTTATTGCCGAAGCGTTTGTCCGTGCTGGGATCACCGGCGAGGATATAGTCGCCGTAGGTATAACAAACCAAAGGGAAACAACCCTTGTATGGGACAAAAAGACCGGAAAGCCGATATGCAACGCTATCGTATGGCAATGTCGTCGAACCGCAGAGTATTGCGAACGTTTACGCAACGACGGCTTGGAAAAACAGATTTACGACAAAACCGGGTTAATACTCGACGCATATTTTTCCGCCACGAAACTCAAATGGATATTGGATAATGTGGCGGGCGCACGCGAGCGCGCCGAGCGTGGAGAACTGCTATTCGGTACGGTGGATGTGTATTTGATGTGGCATTTGTCGAAAGGCAAAATTTTCGCTACCGATTACACAAACGCGAGCAGAACAATGCTTTTCAACATTCACACAATGCAGTGGGACGAGGATTTGTTGAAACTGTTCGATATTCCCGCATGTATGCTGCCCGAAGTCAAACCGTCGGGTTGTTTTTACGGGTATGCCGATGTGACAATGATGGGAGCGAAAGTTCCCATTTGCAGCGTTGTGGGAGATCAGCAGTCGGCATTGTTCGGACAGTTGTGCGTGGATGTCGGTTCGATGAAAAACACATTCGGCACGGGTTGCTTTTTGTTGATGCACACGGGAAACAAACCGGTCTATTCCAAGGGTTTGGTTACTACTCTTGCCGCAGGCACAGACGACACTCCGCAGTATGCTTTGGAAGGCAGCGTGTTTATGGGCGGGGCAACGGTGCAATGGCTCAGAGATGAAATGCGTATGATTCGCGAAGCGTCCGATTCGGAACGGTATGCAACAAGGGTAAAAAACACCAACGGGGTGTACATAATTCCCGCTTTTGTGGGATTGGGCGCGCCCTATTGGGACCCGAATGTTCGCGGAACGGTATTCGGATTGACGCGCGGTACAAAGAAAGAACACTTTGTTCGTGCTGCCCTTGAAAGTATAGCGTATCAAGTGTATGATGTGGCAAAAGCCATGGAAAAAGATCTCGGCAGTCCCATTACCGCTTTGTATGTGGACGGCGGCGGGTCGCAAAACAATTTTTTGATGCAGTTTCAAGCGGATATTCTCGGTACCGAGGTTTTACGTCCGAAAGTTGTGGAAACCACGGCGCTCGGCGCCTGCTATCTTGCCGGATTGACTGCGGGATATTTTGAAAGTTTGGAAGAAATCAAGCATAACAAACAAATAGAGCGAACGTTTGTGCCGTCAATGGACGAGACCGCGCGCAAAAAGCTCGTAGACGGTTGGGCGGATTGCGTACGCCGAGCAAGGTACCGCTGATGAAAAAAATAGGAGTTATCAGCGACGTACACGGCAATTCGGAGGCGCTCATTGCGGCGCTTGCAATGTTGGACGCGGTAAAATGTGACGAAATACTTCATCTCGGAGACGTTGTGGATATAGGACCCGACAGTCGCGGTTGTCTGGAAATTTTACTTTCCCGCAAAGATGTCATATGTCTTTTGGGCAATCACGACAGGGATTTTGTTCTCAATCAAACGGAAGTACGCGCCAAGTCGCACGTCCCGGCACAACATAAAAAACAGGTGTTTGGCACGTTGACTCAACAAATGAGGCAAGCGGTCAAAGCCTTTCCGTTGAGCGTCGAACGCATTTGCGGCGGACAAAAACTGTTTTTTTGCCACTATGCTTTGAAAGATCAACCGTTTGATTGGAACGTCTTTCCTTTTATGCCGTTGCAGACGGAGCCGTCGGCGGAGGCATTTGACGAAATCTTTCGCGGAACGAAAGCCGATGCGGTGTTTTTCGGACACAAACACGAACCGTGCGAATTTCGCGGCAGAATGCTTTACGTAGACGTCGGAAGCGTGGGTTGTCATCCGAGTACGTTTGCGCGTGCGGTGATCATAGAGTACGATGACGCGCATTGGAGTTATCGGCGTTTGCAAACTCCCTACGACATCGAAGCCGTGCGAAGTCGCATGCACAATGAAATTGTCGAGGGCGACGCTCTCTATGACTTTTATTTTTTGCGAAAACATCCAAACGGATGACAATATTTTGCTTCGATAACAAAAATAACACCCCGAAAAGTCATCTGACCTTCGAGGTGTTTTTCAAATTATTTTGCCGTCTGTTATTGCCTGCTTTCTCCGAAAAAGAAAATTGCCAGCGTTCCCGGACCGCAGTGGGAAGCAATGACGGGTCCTATATCGAATGTTTTTATGTCTGCCTTGGGATAGATTTTTGTCAGTTCGTCGGAAATTTTGATTGCGGATGATGCGTAGTCGGAGTGTCCGATCCACAGCTTGTCGTCGTAGTCGGCGCCGTTATTTATTTTCTTTGAAATTTCTTCCAATGTTTTGGCTATTGCCTTGCTTTCGCTCATTACTTTGGCGTATGCGATAATTTTTCCGTTTTTATCCAAATGCATTATCGGACAAAGTTTCAGCAAATTGCCTATCAGCGCTGCCGGTCCGGAAATTCTGCCGCTTCTGCGAAAGTATGTCAGCGTGGTGGAGTAAAATTGATGAACCACTCCGAACCGATTTTTTACAGCCCATTCGAAGAGTTTATCGATATTCATTCCCTTGTCCCGTTTGTCCGCAATTTCCGCCACAAATAATCCGTATCCTACCGAAGCGCACAACGAATCCACAACATAAATTTTACGTTTGGGAAACTCTTTTTTTAACGCTTCGGCTGCCGCCATAGCATTGTTTGCCGACTGTGACAATCCCGAACTGAACGTAACGTGCAGCAAATCTCCCCTTTCAAGCAAGGGACGAAAGTAGTCCATATAGCGTTCCGTATTTATGAGAGATGTGGATGGTTGTTTGCCCGCCAACAAATTTGAGTAAAACACACTCAATCCGTTTCCTGCGCGCATATCGTCGGCATACTCCGCTCCGTCAATGGTGTAGGTGTAGGCAATTACCGAAATGTTGCGATTTGTAAGATAGTCAAGCGTCAAATCAACCGTCGATTCACAACTGAGAGTATACATATTCGTTTCCTTAAAAATTATTTTGCGGGAATCCGCTCGTCTCCCCAATAACAGGCAAAAACCGTCCCCGGACCGCAGTGTGCGGCAATTACGGGACCAATGTCGAAAATGCGTATGTCCGCTTTGGGATAAGCGGTGCGCAACTGCGCCGCGATTTTATTTGCAGAGCTGATGTAGTCGGAGTGTCCCAGCCACAGTTTGCCGCAGTAGTCTGCGCCGTCGCTTATCGATTTGCCGATTTCTTCCAACATACGCGATACCGCCTTGCTTTCGCTTATCGATTTGGCAATGGGAATGATTTTCCCGTTGACGTCAGTGTGCATAACGGGACATATACGCAAAATATTGCCTATCAGCGCGGCAGCCGAACTCACTCTGCCGCTTCTGCGGAAGTAAGTCAGCGTGGTGCTGTAAAATATGTGGTGTACTTTGGTGCGATTTTCCAAGGCAAATCGGTGCAATTCGTCTATGGTTTTGCCCTCGTCGCGCAAATCGGCAAGGCAATCCACAAACATACCGAAACCTACGCACGCACAAGTGGTGTCCACAACATATATTTTGCGTTGGGGAAATTCTTCTTGGAGTTCATCGGCGGCTTTCAGCGCGTTTACAACCGAGTTGGACAGAGCGGAACTGAATGCCAGGTGAAGCAAATCTCCTTTTTGCAGTAACGGACGAAAAAATTCTTTGTAACGTTCTACGTTGATTAAAGAGGTTGTGGGCTGTTTCCCCGAACCGAGTTGATTGTAGAACAGCGCCAATCCGTTGCTTGCACGCATATCGTCGGGATAGTCTTTGCCGTCAACAGTGTAGCAGTAGGATATGGCAGGTATCTGTCTCTTGTTCAGATAGTGTAGGTTGAGATCGACCGTAGATTCGCAACTGAGCGTAAACATAATTTTCTCCTGAGTGTTTTGATTGTGTCGCGCCGCATTTCGAAGTATTTGCGCAGCGTCTGTTTTCATTATACAGTTTTTCTGTAAAAAATCTTCCTACTGATACTTTTCAAAAATCTACTGTTGTTTTTTTGTTCGGTAGAGAAATTTTTTGCCGATTCTACCCTGAGTAGAGAAGCTATTCGAGACGCTTGCCAAAACCACGTATGCGTGATATAATGGACATATGGACGATCTCAGACAAATAATAGCCGCAAATCTTGTGTTATATCGCAAAGAGGCTCATTATACGCAGCAGCAGATTGCGGAAAAAATCAATTATTCGGACAAGGCGGTAAGCAAATGGGAACGCGCAGAAGGCGTCCCCGATATTATCGTGTTGAAAAGTCTTGCGGATTTGTACGGTATTACAGTCAACGATTTTCTCACGACTCACAGCGGCAAACGAAAAAAACTCAGATTGAGAGACTTTTGGGCAAAACGTTGGTTGATTGCTTTGTTGTCTGCGGGATTGGTGTTTCTGATCGCCACAATTATCACCGTTATATGGTGGATCGTGGCTCCGGAAGACGGCGGCAGAGTGGCCAAGTACGCTTATATAGCGGCAATTCCCGTGTCCCTTATTGTTACGTTGGTATTCAGTTGCGTTTGGGGACGGCTGTGGATGCGTTGCGCGGTAGCCTCTGCATTGATATGGACGTTGTGTTTGTTGTTGCATCTTGTGATAATAGAATCGTCGGATTACGCCTGGATGTTTTATCTCATAGGAGCGGCGTTACAGGTATTGGTGATCTTGTGGTTTGTATTGGAATATTTCATACGCAGAGGCAAGAATAAATAATATAACTGTTGAACACATTAGTATCGGAGAAAAACACTACGACGGCAACGAGATAAACATATGACAATTTCCGATTGTTTTTCCGTAAAATAAAATTTTGTTATTGACAACGACAATCGAAAATCATATAATTACATCAGTATGTTACAAATATATTTGAAAAGGAGGATTGCAAAATGAAATATTGTACCGGATGCGGCGCTGAAAATAGAGACGATGCCGTTATTTGCGAAAAGTGCGGAAAGTCTTTTGATACAAGCGTCGGAACTCAACCTGTTTCCGCAGAAGCCAAAAACAATCCCATGGGTATTGCAGGATTTGTTCTGTCTTTGGTCGGATTGGTGTTATGCTGGACGGGTTACGGTGGATTTATTTTCTTTTTGTTGGGACTGATATTTTCCGCAATAGGAATTTCTCACGGTAAAAGGGACGGACAAAAAATAGGGCTGGCAATTGCGGGTCTTATCATCAGTTTGATAGTATTTGTTCTTTCCATTATTTTACTTGTGGTACTTGGTGCGATTATTGCCGAAATACTCGGTTCTGCTACTGCGTTGGCGCTTTTATAAGTATTCGAAATTTACCCGAACGTTGTGCGTTCGGGTTTTTTGCGTTTATTTTAATGTGCGTCGGCAGAGGCGTACATCGAAAAAAATATTTGAGGTAAATTATGTTGCAGGTTGTCGCGGCATTGATTTGGCGCAACGGAAAATTTTTGATTTGTCAACGTCCCGCCGGTAAAAAGCGCGCTCTATTGTGGGAGTTTGTGGGCGGAAAACAGGAAAAGGGCGAAACTCTTTCCGAGGCGCTTGTTCGCGAATGTCGCGAAGAATTGGATATTGGCGTGGAAGTCGGGGATGTCTTTTGCGAAGTGACGCACGTCTATCCCGACGTGACGGTACATTTGACGTTGTTCAATGCGTCCACGGCGGATGAACCGCGCATGCTCGAACACAACGATATGCGTTGGATAACCCCTTCCGAAATCGACGGCTTCGAATTTTGTCCTGCCGATGAAGATATTTTGAATTTAATCAAAAAAATGTGAACAGTGTTTCCTTTTGACGGGGTAAAAGCATTTGTTTGCAATCGAATCGAGATTTTTTTGGCAAGCATAATTTATTTTATTTGTTGCCTGTATTCGGTGTCGCTCGATCCGTCTGTTTATCAAAAACTCGAATTGTTAATAAAAATACGGCTGCCGTAAATAATTTCAATAGCGGCAGCCGCATGTTTTTATTTTATTGTCCGAACAGACGGCAAACAAATTGAACTTTTTTGTCAAACAAGTATGTCCGCGCTGCGGAACGTGTCGGAGTCAAATATCTTCCTCTATTTTGCTTACTTTGATAAGATTTGTTCCCGCGCCCGCGCCGAGAGGCACGCCTGCGGTGATTACGATATTGTCCCCCGCTTTTGCAATACCCAAGCGGCGTACCGTTTCTTCCGCGTTGATAAACATATCGTCTGTGTTGTCGAATGTCTGACAAATCGTGGGAACGACTCCCCAACTTGTGGATAATTGATGATACACTCTGTCGTTGTTTGCCATTGCGATTATCACCGCGCCCGGACGGAAACGGCTGACCATACGCGCCGAAACTCCGCTTTCGGTGTACACAACAATTGCTTTGGCATTTATGTCGAATGCGGTATTTACCGTTGCGTGAGATATTGCGTCGGTGTTGTCCATCAGGGAAATGGGATAAGAGCGGTACATGGCGTTGTAATCCACGTTTCGTTCCGCTTCTTCGGCGATACGCGCCATTGTTGCAATGGTGTTGGGGGGATTTATGCCCACGGCGCTTTCTGCGGAGAGCATCACGCAGCTCGATCCGTCATAAACGGCGTTTGCAACGTCCACTATTTCGGCGCGCGTGGGACGCAATTTTGTCACCATACTCTCCAACATTTCCGTGGCGGTAATGACAAATTTACCGCGCATGCGGCTTTTTGTAATGAGCATTTTTTGTATAGCGGGCAATTTTTCATACGGAAGTTCCACACCGAGGTCTCCGCGCGCAACCATTATTCCGTCCGATTCCTCGATTATTTCATCTATGTTGTTTACTCCGCTTTGACTTTCTATTTTGGAAATAATGCAAACGTCTTTTGCACCGTGCGAAAGCAGATATTGACGAATTTCGCGGACACTCTCGGCGTCTTGTACAAAACTTGCGGCGTAAAGTTCGGCGTTGTTTTTGATACCGAAATCCAAATCCCTTTTGTCCTGTTCGGAAAGGAAGGGCATGTTTATCTTGACATTCGGCACAAACAGCCCTTTGCGATTGGACAGAGTACCGCTGTTTTGAGCGACCGTTTTGATCGTTTCGCCCTCTATTTCGGTAATTTTGAACGCAAGCAAACCGTCGTTTAATAATATCTGACCGCCGACGTTTACATCTTTGTACAGATCCTTGTAGGTGACGGATACCTTTGTTTCGTTTCCCACGCTGTCGTCGTTGACAAAGCTAAAAGGCATGCCTTCTTTTACTTCGATCTGCCCTTCGGCAAATACTCCTATGCGGATTTCCGGACCTTTGGTGTCGATCATGATGGGTATCGGCATGCCGAGACTGCGACGAACCTTTTTTACGGTGTCGATTTTTACCTGATGTTCTTCATACAGTCCGTGACTCATATTGATACGCGCCACGTTCATTCCGGCAAGCGCCATTTTCTTTATTTGATCGTAAGTGGTGCTGGCGGGACCGAGGGTACACACAATTTTTGTTTTTCTCATATATGCCTCCCTGATAATATATGTCACTGTTCACAGAGTGCCATATTTTGCATTATACTAAGTATAGTACAATTGTCAAGTTTTGTAAATACACTTTTCGGAGTTTTATGCGTTTGGATACAGCTTCTGAACACATTTTGTAATTGACAACAAGCGCTTTCAATGCGATAATATAAATGACCATCGTCGCTAAAAACAAGCGATTCGAGGACGACAAGGAGCATAATGAAAAAATATTTTTACGTTTCACCCGAAGTGAGTCGCGCAATTCAACAAAACAAACCCGTAGTCGCGTTGGAATCTACCATAATTTCTCACGGCATGCCCTATCCGCAAAATGTCGAAACGGCTTTGCAAGTGGAGCAGATCATACGCAATGCAAACTGTGTGCCGGCTACGGTTGCCATTATAAACGGGGTGCTTACCGTGGGTTGCGACGAACGCGCTATCGAATTGCTCGGCAAGCAAGGTCCTGCCGTCATCAAAGCGTCGCGCAGAGATTTGCCGATAGTGACTTCCGCGTCTCTGAACGGTGCAACCACGGTGGCTGGAACAATGTATGCAGGTGTAGACGTTTTTGCCACGGGAGGAATAGGCGGCGCTCACAGAGGTTCCGAAAAAACAATGGATATATCCGCCGACCTCGACGAACTGCAACAAACGGATGTCGCCGTGGTGTGCGCGGGTGCCAAGTCTATTTTGGACATCGGACTGACGTTGGAGTGTCTCGAAACGCGCGGCGTGCCCGTAATCGGATACAAAACGGAGGATATGCCGGCTTTTTACACGCAAAAAAGCGGTTACAAAGTGGATTATCGAATGGATTCCGCTCGCGAAATAGCCTCCGCTATACTTGCTCGAAAACAGCTGCAAATGACGGGCGGCATGCTTATAGTCAACCCTATTCCCGCTGAATATGCTCTTGACAAGCAATATATAGACGCCAATATAGACGAGGCAATACGCGAAGCGGATACTCTCGGTATCGGCGGCAAACAATTGACGCCTTTTTTGCTGGATAAGATTCAAAAATTGACTGCGGGACAAAGTTTGGAATCCAATATTCAATTGGTGTTCAACAACGTTCGGCTTGCATGCGAAATTGCCGCAGAACTTTGTCTGTTGAGGAACGAACAATGAAATTCGGCGGTTTGCAGAAATTGACGTTGTTGGATTATCCGGAAAAGGTCGCCTGTACGGTATTTTGTACGGGGTGCAATTTTCGTTGTCCTTTTTGTCACAATCGTTCTTTGGTAGACGGGTGTGCGGAATACTCGCAAGAGGATATTCTCGCGTTTCTCGACAAACGCAAAGGCGTTCTCGAAGGCATATGTCTGAGCGGAGGCGAACCGCTTATTTATTCGGATGTGGCGGACTTTTTGCTGGCTGTAAAGCAAATGGGTTACAAAATCAAGTTGGACACAAACGGCAGCTTTCCCGCTCGGCTGAATCTGCTTATAAAAGAAAATTTGGTGGATTATGTGGCAATGGATGTAAAAAACAGTCCGCAATACTATCAAACGACCGTCGGTGCGAACGTGGACGTAAACGCCGTTTGTCAATCGGTGGAAATATTGTTGCGGCATAACGTTGCGGGCGAGTTTCGTACTACGGTTACGCGAACGTTTCACAATGCGCAACGTATCGAGGAGCTTGCGCAGTGGTTGCGGCGCGCGGACAAATGGTATTTACAGCAATTTGTACACAGTGACGATCTCATAGACTCGTCCGTCGAGGGTTATTCCGACGAAGAGTTGCGTGCTTTGTTGGAAATTGCCCGCCGTTATTGCGGCAACGTCGCGTTGCGCGGAATATAACCGTTTTTTGCGCCCGTTTTTTTGTGTTTTTGTTATTTGTGTCGCGTTATATTTTCGTTAATATGTTTTTTCGTGTTCTTGCAAAAATGCGACAGTCGTTTGACTGTCCGTTAAATGTCGGGCAGAGGGTCGTGGTGTGCCGCGTCAAAACACTGCCGAGGCATGAATCCGATTTGTTTCACAAAGAAAACGGGCGGTTTGAGTTGTCAACCGCCCTTGTAAAATTTTCAGTAAAAAAGTTTGTTGTTATCTTTTCAGCAACAAATCGGGAATTTGCGTAAAATCGCCGTTGTTTATCACATATTTGGGAGTAAAACGCGGCTGTGCGTCCGTTGTGTGAGAGGTTTTTAGCCACAGACAATCTATCTTGGCGTTTCTTGCACCGTCAACATCCGTTTCGGGATCGTTCCCGATATATACACATTCTTTTTTGAGCAAACCGTATTTTTCTATCAATCTGTCAAACAGTATCGGGTCGGGCTTGGCGCATCCCTCGTCGGAGGAATACACAACGCCGTTGAAAAATTTCAGCAGTCCGAGCCTTGTCAACTCGGGTTTGGTAAAGCAAGTTTGCGCGTTGGAAAGTATATAGAGTTTTTTGCCTGCGCGTTTAAGTTCTTTGAGCGTTTCCGCGACGCCGTCGAAAGCGCGTACGTATTCGGTGGTAAATGCGCGAAATTGTTGCGCGATATGCGTTGCGAGCGAGCGGCCTGCTTTTTTATTTTTATTTTCGAAAATATGGCGAAATACTTCCACAACATCCACCTCCGGATATTTGTAAAGTTTTTTGCCCAATGTTATTTGCAGATCGCAACTGCCGAAATAAGTTTCACGAAGCTCGTCGGCGGTATAATATACTCCGTAAAAATCCAATGTTTCTCTGAGTTTTTCCCAAGTTGAGTCGGCATATTCGTTGGTATGTATGTCAACGAGGGTTCCGTACACATCGAAGATGAAATTTTTGTACATATTGTCCTCCCTCTATTTGCAATAGATATATTATAGTCTCGTATTATTGTAAAATCAAGCGTTTGACGCGTTTTAACATGAGATCAGTAGCCGAGATATTCCACACCCACAAGTAAAATCTCGTTGATTTTGGGGTTGGCTATTCGGTATTTGAGTATTTTTCCCTGACGTTCGCAACTTACTACATCCAAATCGCGCAAAAGTCGCAGTTGGTGAGAGACGGTGGTTTGATTCATGTTGAGTATGGCGGCTATATCCGTTACGCACAGCGGAGATATAGTCAGAGCAGAGAGCAATTTGACTCGCGACGGATCGGAAAGCAACGCAAAGAAACGCGCGATACGTTTTACGCTGTCGTCATCCGGCAGATAGCAATCCATGTCGTTTAACACTTTTGCGGTTGCAACAATCATTTTGTCCTCCTTTGTCAAGTCCGATACTCGGGCTTGTACCCATTTATTGTAAAAATTGTAGTACAGGCACTTTGTCGCAAAACCATGCATATTGTAGTAAAAAAACAAAGTTTGACAAAACAAAGGGGATTTTCTATGAATATTACGACAAGTTTGCTTTATCTTCTTTTGCTTTATGCCGTGTTGGACAAGGACGGCAAGCTGTCACTTACGACCGGACTTACGATAGCTTTTGTCATTTTGTTGCTGAATTGTTATTTCGGCAATCGTTGCTGCGGCAATACGTCTACCACGACAACGACCACAACCACCAACAACGGCATTTTCGGCACAATAAACGGCTTTTGATTCTCACAGGCTGATGTAATCTCGCTTTTGCGCAAGCATTGTTTGTTGCCGACGCGTCACAAAAATTTATTGTTTTTGCGACGCACAATTTTGCGAAAGTAAAAAGAACTGCCGCAAGAAATCTTCTTGCGACAGTTCCCTCTGTTTATTTTTTTGTCCAATCCGAAATTTTGTGCGACTCGTTTGTCTTGTCGTATTCGATAGTCAGCGGATCGAATGCAAGCGGTGTCGAAACCACGATACCTGTAAGACACTGAAATAAGTATTTTTAATCAAAGAATTACGCTTTTGCCATTGTACGGAATATCTTTAATTTTCTGTATTCGGTAGTCGTGTACTCTTATGGTGGTATGCCCACAATACGGGCATACCATCTCCTTGCTCTCGGTACTAACAGAGACAACAATTATATTAGAATTACTTTCAATTTTCTCTACAAAAACGTTTCCCAAATCCAGAAATTTTGTGATACTATTATCCGTATAGCAATCTTCCTTTTTCAAGTTGTTTTAGGCAATTCAATTATACACTGAAAAAGAGTCTTTGCTCTATCTTTTTTTCTCTCACCCCAACATTTATTATAGAACCTCTTTAACAAGCATTGACATAAACTACGACCTTTGATATAATAAATTCGAGCCGGAGAAGACACTCATTACTAAAAACGTAGCTTGATTTCAACAATAGGGGGTTGGAACCCATAGAAAAGAATATTTCCGTTGTCGATGAATTCGGCGAAAAATATGAAGCGACCTACCCTAAAAGGGCGAAAGGTCTTGTAAAAAAAGGCAGGGCACGCTTCGTAGACGATAATACGATTTGCCTTGCGTGTCCGCCTGATAAAAAGGAGGATACAAAAATGACTGATAATAATATCAAAAATGAAAAAGACATAAAAGAAAAGAACATCAAGTCGTCCGCCGTAGTCAATGAGGAGATCATTGCCGATGACGTGTCGGAATTGACCGTCGATTATATACTCAAACAGATTGAGAATATCCGCACGGACAACGAACACATTATCAAGGCGCTTGATTCTTTGACAAATTTAACTGCGTCGCAGTTTGATTCCGGAGCAGAAAAAGCAAAGGGGATAGCCGAAATCGTAAAGTGTCGCGAAGCGACAAACTTGCAATTGATAAACTTTTACGAAAAGCTCTATCTCGATATCAATCCGACGAGCAACGTGTTCGGTATGGACGGTTTTCGTTTGTCCGACTTTGTCACTGCAATAGAACGTATTGACGGAGGCGGCGTGATAAATAGAGAGACGGGTGCCTCGTTAAAGAATATTCTTATCGATGCATTGACTAAAAGGTTATAGACGTTTGACGAAATGATTTCTACCAAGGGTGCAAGTCACATAATATGTCTTTTACTTTATGAAGTGACAGGAGACAGGTAATCTCCCCAGACAAAAAATTGACTCAGTCGCTTCCTCTTCCTGCTGCGGTAACGCAGCAGGAAGAGGATTTCTTTTATATGCTAATTTTTTAGCTCTATGTTTGTGCATACGCCCAATGTTGCAAATGTTGGGGTGTAAGTAATTTCTCCAACATATAATTGCGTTGGTCGACCCCTCTATCTGCGGCAGTACTGCCGCAGATAGAGGGCTTCTTATGCCGCCGACCATTCCCGCAACGTCGCCGACGGCGGCAATTACTGTCAACAACGTGCGGTGGTTTTGTTCGGCGCTATACGTTTGCAAAAAAACGTTATTTTTCCATACAGACGCCCTGTTTGATAAGAAAATATTTGCAGTTGTCTCCTGCGAGAGAATGAGGCACGTCTGTGGCTGAGGTCAGCAATATTTGCAGCTCGGGATCGAAGTCGAGCAATCGTTTCTGCCGTTCGGAATCCAGCTCCGAAAGAACGTCGTCAAGTATCAGAACGGGATATTCGCCTATCAGATTTTTAAATATCTTCAATTCCGCCAATTTCAAAGCCAGCGCAGTGGTGCGCAGCTGTCCCTGGCTGCCGAACGTACGTACGTCTATGCCGTTTATTTTCAGAACCACGTCGTCACGTTGACACCCCGACGAAGTGTGACGAAGGACGAAATCTTTTTCCAAATCGTTCGCGAGCGAATTGCGGTAGTTTTTCGACAGCTCGGGGTAGTTTTCCCCGTTTATCCGAGCGACGTATGCAAGTTCCAATTGCTCCTTGCCGTCCGTAAGTGCAGAGTGGGTCTCTTTGGCAAAAATTTTGAGTTTATCGCAAAACGCGCGTCGTTTCAATATTATTTTGGCGCCTTCATCCGCAAGCTGTTCGTCCCAAACGAATACCGTTTCGCGCGCTTCATCGACGGATTTTGCCTGTTTCAGCAAATTGTTGCGCTGTGATAACGCCTTGTTGAAACGGGACAGGCTGTAAAAGTAGTTTTTGTCCGTTTGGCAAAGGTCAATATCGAGAAAACGTCTGCGTTCCGCGGGAGATTCGCTTATTATTCGAATTTCATCCGGTGAAAAATAGATACAGTTCAGATAGCCCATCAATTCTCCCATGCGTGAAATGGGAACACTGTTTACGGTAATTTGTTTTTTTTCTCCGTTTGTGAGCGTCACGGCAATTTCTCCGTCGCCGAAACGGCAGGTATAACGCACTCTGACGTATGCTCTGTCCTTGCCCCAACATACAAGTTCTTTGTCTCGGTCGGTGCGCGGACTTTTTCCTATGCAGCACAAATAAACGCTTTCGACCAAATTTGTTTTGCCCTGAGCGTTGTCTCCGCAAAAAATATTAAGTCGATTTCCGAGCGATACTTTTTGACGTTCGAGATTGCGCCAATTGCTCGTGGAAATTTCGGTAACTCTCATATTGATTTAATTTTAGCATAATTTATAAAATTTTACAACAACCCGTGCGGTTTTGAAAAATGCGTTGTATCGGGCGAAAAAAAGTTTGCGGCTCAACCCTCGTTCGTGGATGTTTTTGCCGAAATAGGGCAGTTTGAGGGCGCCAAAACATAAATAGCGAAAAAACATCTCAAAAAAACGTTCTTGAATTGTGTACAAAAAATAATATTTGTGTTAAAATATAATTATCTAATTATAATAAAAGGAGTGTGTGCGATGGCTACGAAAAATACCTATTCGGAAGAGCAAATACAGGTTCTCGAAGGTCTTGAACCGGTACGCAAGCGTCCCGGAATGTATATAGGCTCCACCGACGTCAAGGGACTGCATCACCTTGCGGTGGAAATCGTTGACAATTCAATCGACGAAGCTCTTGCCGGCTACTGTAATAACATTTACGTTACGATAAACGCCGACGGCAGCCTCACCGTGGAGGACGACGGCAGAGGAATCCCTTGCGGTATACACAAAAAGGAAGGCATATCCGCGGTGGAGTTGTGTCTTACCAAGTTGCATGCGGGAGGAAAATTCGGCGGAGGCGGATATAAAATAAGCGGCGGTCTGCACGGCGTCGGTTTGTCCGTTGTCAACGCGCTTTCCGAGTGGCTGAAAGTAGAAGTCAAACAGGACGGGAAGCTGCATTACCAAATGTATCATCGCGGAGTACCCGAAGATAGGCTTAAAGTGGTGGGGGACGCGGATACCACGGGCACAATCGTTACATTTATGCCCGATTCGGAGATGTTCGAAACAACCGAGTGGGAGTACGAGCGTCTAAAAAACCGTCTGCGCGAAGTGGCTTACCTCAACAAAGGCATAACAATCACGCTCAAAGACAATCGTGACAGCAGAGAACGCCGCGAAGTTTTCTGTTACGAGGGCGGTCTGGCGGAATTTGTGGAAAATTACAATCGTTCTCGCAACGTGATATTTCCGTCTCCTCTTTATATCGACAAATCCGTCAAGGAAGGCGAGATAGAAATAGCGCTGCAATTCAACGACGGCTACAATGAAATAGTGCATGCTTACGCCAACAATATCAACACCGAAGAGGGCGGCGCTCACTTGGAAGGATTCAAGGCGGCGTTAACAAAAGCCATAAACGATTACGGTCACAAGTATAATCTGCTCAAAGAGAGCGAAAAACTTGCGGGCGAAGACGTAAGAGAAGGACTTGTTGCGATAATATCCGTCAAGTTGGAAAATCCCCAATTTGAGGGACAAACCAAAACAAAACTCGGCAACAGCGAAATGCGTACCGCCGTCAACCGCGTTGTGGGAGAGGAATTGGGCACTTTTCTCGAAGAAAACCCCAAGGAAGCCCGTGAGTTGGTGCTGAAATCCGTCACGGCTCAACGTGCGAGGGATGCGGCGCGTCGCGCGCGCGAACTTACGCGTAAAGGCGTGTTGGAAAGCGCGTCGTTGCCAGGCAAACTTGCCGATTGCTCGGACAAGGACCCCAAACACTGCGAAATTTATATCGTGGAGGGCGATAGCGCGGGCGGCACCGCAAAACAGGGAAGAGACCGTCGTTTCCAAGCGATTTTGCCTTTGCGCGGAAAAATCCTCAATGTGGAAAAAGCTCGTCTTTCGCGCGCGTTGGAAAACGAGGAAATAAAAGCCATGATAACGGCTTTCGGTTGCGGAATATCCGACGACTTTGACGAAAGCAAATTGCGTTACGATCGTATAATCTGTATGACCGATGCCGACGTGGACGGCAGTCACATAAGAATACTTCTCATAACATTCTTTTTCCGCTTCATGCGTCCGCTTATCGAACAGGGGCACGTGTATATCGCACAACCGCCCTTGTACAAAATTACGAAAAACAAGCAAGAGTACTACGCGTTCACCGACGAAGAACGGGACAGAAAATTGGCACAGTTGGGCAGCAAAGGAACGGAAGTCAGCCGTTACAAAGGTCTCGGCGAAATGAACGCCGAACAATTGTGGACTACCACGATGAATCCCGAAAGCCGCATAATGTTGCAGGTCACAATGGAGGACGCATACGAAGCAGATGAAATAGTCAGCCTTCTGATGGGAGATCAACCGGAACTCAGACGCGAGTTTATAGTGGAAAACGCCAAGCTCGTAGATGAATTGGATGTATAAGGAGAGCATTATGGCAAACAAAAACGACATTCAAAATTTCGATTATGTAAACGCATTGGACAAAACTACCGTCAAGACGGTAAAGATGGAGGAGGAAATGAAAAAATCCTTCATCGCCTATGCAATGGCGGTAAATGTGTCCCGTGCAATACCGGATGTGCGCGACGGTTTGAAACCCGTACACAGACGTATACTCTATGCCATGGGCGAACTCAATTTGTTCAATGACAAGCCCACCCGTAAATCCGCGCGTATAGTCGGCGATGTGTTGGGTAAATACCATCCGCACGGAGACAGCGCCGTTTACGAGGCGTTGGTGCGCCTTGCGCAGGATTTCTCCATTCGCTGCCCTTTGGTGGACGGACAGGGCAACTTCGGCAGCGTAGACGGCGATCCTCCGGCGGCACAGCGTTATACCGAGGCAAAACTGTCCAAAATCGCTTCGGAAATGCTGCGCGATATTGACAAGAATACCGTTGATTTTTATCCCAACTTCGACAATACTCTGATGCAGCCCACAGTGTTGCCCAGCCGTTTTCCCAATTTGTTGGTAAACGGCGCCGACGGAATTGCCGTAGGCATGGCGACCAACATTCCGCCTCACAACCTCGGCGAGGTTATCAACGGCGCCATTGCTGTGTTGAAAAATCCCGACATCACCATTGATGAGTTGATGAAAATCATTCCTTCGCCGGACTTCCCCACCGGAGGCATTATCATGGGACGTGTGGGAATACGCAGCGCTTACAAAACGGGCAAGGGTACGATACTTGTTCGCGCAAAGACGGAGATAGAAGATCACAACGGCAGACAACGCATTATCGTTACGGAATTACCCTATCAGGTGAACAAAGCCAAATTGGTGGAAACAATCGCCGGTATGGTAAAGGACAAGCGATTGGAAGGCATTGCGGATATTCGCGAAGAAAGCGACCGTCACGGTATGCGCATAGTATTCGACCTGAAACGCGACGCCAACGCACAGGTCGTGCTTAACACAATGTTCAAACACACGCAATTGCAGGTTTCGGACGGAATAATTTTGCTTGCGCTTGCCGACGGCGAACCAAAGATACTCAACCTAAAAGAAATACTTACCTACTACATAGCTCATCAACGTGAAGTGGTTACTCGCCGTACCAAATTCGATCTCGAAAAGGCGGAAGAGCGTCATCATATAATCAAAGGATTGGTTATTGCTCTGGACAATATCGACAGAGTCATTCAGATAATCAAAGAAAGCCGCGACCGTCAGACAGCCGCGCAACAATTGATGACGGAATTCGACCTTTCCGACAGACAGACAAACGCTATTCTCGATATGCGGCTTAGCAGACTTACCCAATTGGAAGTGGAAAGTCTGAAAGAAGAACTCGCCCAGTTGGAAACGCTTATTGCCGATCTGAAAGATATTTTGGCAAAGCCGGCGCGCGTATCTGAAATTATCGAAAAAGAACTTTCCGAAATACGCGACAAGTACGGAGAACCGCGCAAAACGGAAATTTGCACCGACTATTCCGAAATAGATATCGGCGATCTGATAGAAAAAGAGGACGTGGTTATTTCCATGACGCACCTCGGCTATATCAAGAGGCTGCCCGTTACGGAATATCGTACGCAAAGACGCGGCGGCAAGGGAGTAACCGCGCACAAACCTCGCGAAGAGGACTTTGTGGAAAAGATGTTCATAACCAACACCCACGACGACTTGCTGTTCTTTACAAACAAGGGCAAGGTGTATTGCATCAAGGGCTACGAAGTACCCGAAGCGGAACGTGCCGCACGCGGAAGAGCCATCGTCAACATATTGCAGCTTATGCAGGACGAAAAGGTTACCGCAGTCATTCCGCGCAAAGAAAACAGTCGCGGCAATCTTATTATGGCAACCAAGTACGGATTGATCAAAAAGACCAATCTCAATGAATTCGAATCCATTCGCAAGACGGGAAAAATAGCTATTTCGCTGTTAAACGACGACGAACTCATAGGCGTGGATATGACTACGGGTTATGACGAAGTGATTATGGCAAGTCATGAGGGTAAATGTATTCGTTTTGCCGAAGAAGACGTGCGCGCTATGGGTCGCGAAGCGCAAGGCGTGCGTTCTATCAACCTCGGCGAGAATGATTACGTTGTGGATATGGCTATCGCCCGCAACGGAGTAGAAGTACTCACCGTTTCCGAAAACGGTTTCGGAAAACGCAGCGAACTTACCGACTACCGCTTGCAATCCCGTGCAGGCAAGGGCATTAAAGCCGGAGTTTTCAACGAAAAAACGGGCAAACTCGTCAATCTCAAACTTATCAATCCCGATAACGATGTGATGTTGATTGCCGATAACGGTATCGTTATTCGTATACGTGCCAAGGACATCAGCAAAATCGGAAGAGACACAATGGGTGTTCGTGTAATGAAATTCAAAGGCGACGCTCACGTGGTGTGCGTATCCGAAAGCCCGGTATCCGACGAGTTGGATGAGAACGATGAAAGTTCGCCGAACACCGAGGATTGATAGAATATGATAGACTACAAAAAAATCATCGCAGCCAAAATAAATGTGCCCTTGGAACAAAAAGAACTGTTGAGTATGATCACCGAAACCGCCGACGACGCATTCGGAGATTATGCGTTTCCGTGTTTTAAGTTGGCGCGTACAATGCATATGTCTCCCGTTCAGATAGCGGAAAAGTTGGCACGGGAAACGGAACTTGACGAGCATATCGTGAAAGTACAAGCCGTAAATGGGTATCTGAACTTTTTCGTCAACAGAATAGAGTTGATCTGGGATGTGATTTCCGATGTGTTTGCCGCTCGCGGAAAATACGGCGACAGCGACGTTGGTGCGGGAAAAACGGTTTGTATCGATTACAGCTCCGTAAACATTTGCAAATCGTTTCATATCGGGCATCTTTCCACGACGGCAATCGGCAGCGCGCTTTATAAAATCTATTCCGCGTTGGGATACAAGGTAGTAGGTATAAACCACCTCGGAGATTACGGTACGCAGTTCGGCAAAATGATAGTCGCTTTCAAATTGTGGGGAAACCGTGAAGTTGCGGAAAGAGAGGGCGTAACGGAGCTGCAACGGCTATACGTAAAATTTCACCAAGAAGAAGTCGTTCATCCCGAACTTACCGAACAGGCGCGGGAGTGGTTTGTGCGAATAGAAAAAGGTGACGCCGAAGCGCAAGAATTGTTTGAATTTTTCAAACGCATTACTCTCTGCGAAGTGAAAAAGATTTACGACAGATTGAACGTCAAATTCGACAGTTGGAACGGTGAAAGTTTCTTCAACGACAAAATGGACAAGCCTTTGCAAATGCTTCGGGACAAGGGGCTTATCACCGAAAGTCAAGGCGCCCAAGTGGTAGAGTTGACGGATTACGGCATGCCGCCGTGTTTGCTTGTCAAGTCGGACGGCAGCAGTCTGTATGCGACGCGGGATATTGCAGCGGCAATCTGGCGCAAGCAAGAGTACGACTTCGACAAATGCCTGTATGTGGTGGCATATCAGCAAAATTTACATTTCAAGCAAATTTTCAAAGTGTTGGAATTGGCAGGGCTGCCTTGGGTAAAAGATTTGGTACATGTGGCGTTTGGTATGGTAAGTTTGGAGGACGGAGCCATGTCCACACGCAAAGGCAATGTCGTGCTTTTGAAAGATGTTATCGACAAAGCCGTTGCCAAGGCGGGAGAAATCATTCGCGACAAGAATCCCGATCTTGCCGATCGTGAAAAAATTGCCGAACAAGTGGGGGTAGGTGCGGTTTTGTTTTCCGCATTGGAAAACAGCCGTATTAAGGATATAGTGTTCAGTTACGATAGAATACTTAATTTCGACGGAGAAACGTCCCCCTATTTGCAATATACTTGTGCGCGGTGCAATTCCATTCTGGAAAAAGCGGGCGACTACAAGAACAGTAAAGAGTCCGGCGATTACCGTTCTTTGGACAATCCCGAAACGCTTCGTCTCGTAAAATTGATAGGCAGTTTTCCGCAGGCAGTAAGGGACGCCGCCGCCAAATATGAACCCAGCGTTATTTCCGCTTTGCTTATAGATATAGCGCAGGCATTCAATCGTTTCTACATCGAACACCGCGTTCTCTCCGATAACATTGCGGAGCAAAACGCTCGTTTGCAGGTAGTGGAGGCAACCGCAGCGGTATTAAAACGCGGTTTGTCGTTGCTGGGTATTCAATCTCCCGATAAAATGTAGTTTTTACCGTAACATCAAACAGACAAAACGGATTTTTGAAAGAATTCTGTTTTGTCTGTTTTTATGTATAACGCCGATAATATGTTAAAAAAGCCGATTTAAGCGTTAAAATCAGCAGTTTTAATCGCTCTTCTTGTTCATTGAATTTTTTATTTTGTATAGTCAACGGTCGGGATTATGATATTCGTTTTGGCCGTTGCAAAAATCTCGAAGCTCAATGCCGAATTTGTAATAATATGATTGATAAAGTTGCGTGATACGAAAAAAGCTGTCGCAAGAAATTAACTTGCGACAGCTTTATGTAAAACAAATAAATTCTAGCGTTTGTTAAGGCAGGTTTCGAAACACACGCCGTAAAAGTGATCGGCGGGAGTCGCGCGCATACAATCGGCAACAAATTTGCCTGCCGTCAGACAACTTTCGTTCAAACTCTTGCCGCCGAGATAGCATGCGGTCATTACAGAGGAGAAAATATCCCCCGTTCCATGATAAGCGGCGGGTATTTTAGGCAACATAACGTATTCCTGTTTTCCTTTTGAGAAAATCAATTCGCCTATTTTACCGTCAAATTCCACTCCGGTAATTACTATGTCGGCATTTGTCAGACGAGACAATTTGTGCGCCAGTTCTTCCGCCAATTCTTTGTCGTAATCGGACGTATAGGGTGTGTTTGTCAAGAAACATGCCTCTGAAATATTGGGGTCTATTATGTCCGCACGAGCGATCAGTTCCGTCATCGATTTTACGTATTCCATATCGAATCCGCTGTACAGTTTACCGTTATCGGCAAAAACGGGGTCGATTATTTTGGGACTGTCCGGCATTCCGAACCTATCAAAGCACTCTACGGCGAGGCTCATCAACGATTTTTTCCCGAGATAACCCAGCAAAAAACCGTCGAATAATATTCCGCTATCCTCCCAATGGGCGAAAATGTCGTTTATTTCATCGGTCAAATCGTGATAACTCCAACTGCGAAATTGCGTGTGGTTGGAGAGCACTGCGGTGGGCAATACGCATGTTTCAATGCCGAAACGGGAAAGTATCGGCAGGGCTACCGTCAGCGAGCATTGTCCCACGCAAGATAAATCCTGCATTGTCAATATACGTTTAGGTTTCATTGCGGCTCCGCTCCTTTTTTTCTTATTTTACCACAATGATTTCGTGCTGTATAGCGTTTGAATTGTTTTTTCGGCGGTAATTACCGTTAAGGACGCGGACGTCCTCCGCCAATACGCGATACCGATTCCCAAGTCAGCGGTCCCACGATGCCGTCCGTTTCCAATCCGTTTTCCCGTTGAAAAGCGACGACTGCTTCGCGTGTGGCGTTTCCGAATATTCCGTCAATGTTGCCGAGCGGATACAATTTGCTCGTCAGTTTTTGTTGCAGATAGCGCACGTAAACGTTTGCGTCGCCCTGCCGCACGGTGGGACGCGGAGGCAAAGTAAGCAAGGTTCGCCATGTATTTACGCCCACGATCCCGTCTGCGGTAAGACCGTTTGAAGTTTGAAATTCCGTTACCGAGCGTTGTGTTTCGGGACCGAACACTCCGTCTACGCTTACGGAGTATCCGTTGTGAGAAAGTATGTATTGCAACAAGTACACAAAGTTGCCTGTTGCGCCGCCGCGCAAAACGGGATAATTGTTGAGATTGTTTCGTTCGAGGTATCTTTCTCCGAGGTATTCGGTCACTCCTTTGCAACTCTCTTCCGCCGTTTCCGTTTGATAATCGGGGTCTATCATCAGTTTGGCTTCGTCAAAGTTTGTCATGAACCCCGGTTCCGCCAATGCGGATGGGCAATTGACGCTTTGCAGTACGCCCACGTCGGAAAGCGAGGATACGCCTCTGCCCGGTTGATTTGTGCCGGTCACAAGCTGCTCATATATTTCTTCCGCAAGCGCGCGACTGCGCGACGACTGCGGATTTTGTTGCGAATAAAATGTGGATATTCCTTTCGCCGAATTGAAACTGTTGCCGCTGCCGAACGCATTGTAGCCGAAAGTAACCAACAAAGTCAGATTTTGCGCGTTTATTCTGCGTACGCGTGTGGAAACGGGCGTATCCGTCAATTCCGGTTTTACGTCAAATACCGCAAAGTTATTTCTGAGGCATGCCTCCAAAAATTTTATTTTTGCGGGACGGTTGAATTGATTTTCGTAGAAAGGTACGTTCAAATAAGGCATTACGGGCGTGCGTTTGCCCGCAGTAAACGGGTTTTGTCCGTGTTCGTCATTGCCGCCTATATAGTAAGTTGCCAAAATAATGCTCCTTTTATTTTTTGTCTCAACATTGTATGCGCCGTCACGCCAAAGTGTTTTTGTGTCTTTGGATGCAAAAATCAATATGAAAAAAAACGGTTGACCTTTCGTTATTTTGAGTGTACATTAGTATCGTACACTTTTATCAAGAAGAGGATAATTAAAGTCTTAGTCACAGGCATAACGGGAGTAAGGGATTACATACACGTAGTGGACTTGGCAAGAGGTCACATATCCGCAATAGACAAGCTGACTCAGCCGGGGGTATATACATACAATCTCGGAACAGGCAAAGGATACAGCGTGTTAGAGGTAATAAAAGCATTTGAAAAGGCATGCGGGCGCAAACTGCCGTACGGGATAACGGGCAGGCGCGAAGGGGATATAGCATGTTGTTACGCAACGAGCGAGAAAGCCTACAAAGAATTGGGTTGGAAAGCGGAATACGGAATAGACGAAATGTGTAAATCGTTGTGGAAATGGCAAACAAAAAATCCTTTGGGGTACAAGACAAAAAGAAATTTATTCGGAAAAACGTATAATCGAGTTTCGGTTTTTCCCGTCAATCGGTTACAAAATTTTCACGCACACGGTTGTCCGTTGGGGCGTAACGGTGTTTAATGCACTTTGAACAGTTTGAAAAAGAATATATGGGTACAAAAAAATATATAGAACGTTACAAGGAACAAAATATATACAGTTACACGATAAGCGCCGAAGGAATAGAGGTTGCAATATCCAATCTCGGCGCCGCAATAGAATCTATTCGCGTAACGTCGCCAGACGGCGGTAAAAAAGATGTATGTCTCACGTTCGACCGTCCGTCGAAACGCGTTGCAAGCGGAACGTACAGCGGCGCTACTGTGGGTAGGGTTGCCAATCGGATAGCGGGAGCGCGTTTCGAACTTAACAATAAAATATATCGTTTGTCGGCAAACGACGGAGCAAACACTCTTCACGGAGGTAAGGAGGGGTTCGATTCGCAGGTTTTCAGGTGCGTGCGACATGAAAAGAATTATCTGAAATTGTCGCTTGTCAGCCCCGACGGAGATCAGGGATTTCCCGGTACGTTGCATTTTTCCGTGTCGTTTTTGGCGGAGAAGAAATCGCTTACAATAAAATTCAGCGCTATTTCCGACCAAGATACTTTGTTTGCGCCTACCATTCACCCTTATTTTTGCTTCGGTGATACGTTGCGAACGGAACTTAAAATATCCGCAGATCATTTTACCCCCATTGACGAACAAGGCATACCGACGGGCGAAACAGTCTCTGTTTTCGAAACGCCCTTTGACTTTACGTCGTTCAAAGAAATCGGCGCGGAAATAGATTCTCCTCATGCACAGATTCTCGCGGCTCACGGTTACGATCACAATTTTGTGCTGAACGGTTCTCCCGCCGCTCAAATTCGCTACGGTTCGGAAATGATGTCAGTGGAAACCGATTTCCCCGGCTTGCAGTTTTATTCCGGAAACTTTTTCGAAAAAAATGAATTATGTCCGTTTACAAAACGACAGGGTTTCGCATTGGAACCGCAATTTTTCCCCAATGCGGCAAACCAACGTAATTTTGCGTCGCCGTTTCTCAAAGCCGGCGAAAGGAAAAGTTATTTTATAAAATTCGCTTTTAATTATCTTTCTTAAAACGGCGTTTTCTGCTTAATTGTGGCGGAATTTCAAGGGTATCGTTCGGAGATACCCTTATTTTTATGTCTTATATATATTTCTACTATATTTAGCAAAAAGTGTTGATTCCTACGAGTGAAGTTACGATTGACAATTGATTTGGCATTTTTCGTATGCTACACTTTATTTGAAAATTGGACAATTTTGTAAAATTTTACAATTTTTTTACGTAAAATTCAAATAAGATAAGGAGTATTTATGAGCGTTCTTGCACTCAATATTATTCATCGTCCCGAGCTCAGTCCGGAGTATGCCGAGCGTGCAATGGGCACAAAAAACAATGTTCGCGACGAATCTTTGGAAATATTTAAGTTTCAGCAAAAGGCTGCGCATGACGAAGGACTGAAAACCACGATCCAAATCACCTATGCGTCGCTGTTTTCGGAAGAAATAGTTGCGCTTGCCAAGGAACATCACAAAAAATACGGAGACGAAATAGCGCTTTCGCTATTGGGACTTCCGTGCAAACAATTCCGTGAGAAATATCAAACGGAAGATTTTTGTATATGGATGTTTGACGAAGACCGAAAAAGAGAAATCGTAGATGATGTTTTCGGAATGTTTTACGACAAATTCGGTTTTTATCCCGAGTCCACGGGCAGTTACTTTTTGGACGCTTACACGATAAATTATATCAAGTCCCGTTATCCGTCCGTAAAAGCAGCGGTTGCCGCTTGTTGGGAAGAAGGTCCCAAAGCGTATCACACGTGCAACAACAGTTGGTACACGTTTTTGGACGGCGGACCCTGGAATCCCTGGATACCTTCCAAAGTAAATTCTCATTGTCCCGCCAAAGACGCGGATGACGACAGCGGCATAGTTGCCATACCCCATTTGTCGCGGGATTTAATTGCGTGTTTTGACGGAAACGGCAGTAATTTCGGTACGCATCCGCAAAACGTTTTGCGCGGTATGATTTATTACAAGGAAAACGGGCAGGTCGAATATCCCTATCTATACAATCTTATCGACCAATATCGTCATTTGGCAAATTATAACGACGGATACTGTTACAATATGGTGTTCGTCGGGCCGGGATGGCTCAATCGCGCAGGTCGTTGGGAAAGTCCCTACGAAGTTCTTGCCAAATCCTACACCGATTGTATGAAATACTACGGCGAACTTAAACGCAAAGGTCTTTGTGCGGATTTGACGATGAGCCAATTCGCCGATTACTATCGAGAGCGTCACCCGGATTATCAACGGGGCGAGTGCGCTTTGTGGAAGGATATTCTGTACGGAAGCGACAAGCAATATTTTTGGTATGCCGACCCTTATCTGAGAACCTGTCTGGATTTCAGTCAGGGCGGCGCGATGGTGGATTTGCGCCCATATGTTGCGCGTATTCCTCAACAGGTGGGAATAGGCACACCCAACGTGTATGACGCGTCCTATCCGTATCTTATCCAGGCAAACTATCGCGCGGGATATTTCACTCACTACGCCGGCGCAGGCACGGTTCGTTCCTGCAAAGTGAGCTGTCGCGGTCAAAGCGCCGATTTGTGTCTTTGCCGTACGTTGGCACGATTCGAACAAACGGAAAAAGGGGTAAAGGTAATATGCAACCCCGTTACCCTAAATCTCGGCGGGGTGGATGTGGTTATAGAATCCTCTTTTACATTTGAAAAAGGCGGCATAATTGCAACCGAACGCAAAATTCTCAACGATCCGAAAGAAGACGTTGTTTTTCAAGAGTATTTTACGGGCGCTTTCGGTACAACCGAGTATCAATCGGATATGTCCGAGATTACTTTGGGCGTGGGAGAAGAAACGATGCAATTTGCTTATCGCGACAGAAAAATCACGCACGTCGGCAGCGAGGGTGAATTTGCATTCGTAACCATTCCCAACGTTATGACCGAGGTGCAAATGGGAGGAGATGCGGATACTCTGTGCGTACACGAGGGTATTGCTTTTTCGCCCGTATATCATATCGAACTTACAAAAAAAATTAGCAAAGGAGCGGTCAAATCATGGCTCAAGCTGGAAAAGGCAAATTAAATTACCGTTGTCCGCGTTGTTTTATGCGGGATATTGACATGGATATGTTTTACGACAGTGAAAAAAAAGAATATTACTGTCTGCGCTGTTGTTATCGAGGTTCCGAAGAGGACGTTTTACGTCTGAACGAGCAGTTCAAACAAAAATACGGTTCTTTGCGTATGCGCGTTGAGGATTTCGGCAAGGACAATGAACCGATAGTATTCAGACCGCATCGCGGCGGCGAACAATAGGAGATTATATATGAGATTGGGTATTGACGCATCGACATATTTTGAAATGGAAAAGCACAAAGCAAGGTATTTTGACGGAGACAGAGAAATTAGTCCCCTCGAAACATTCCGTGCCAACGGCGTGGATATAATGCGTATACGTCTGTGGGTAGACCCTTACAGCGAAAAGAGCGAACCGTATCTTGCCGGCACTTGCGATTTGGACAACTTCATCCGTCTTGCAACGCTTGCGCAAGAAAAAGGTTATTCCGTAATGTTGGATTTGCATTATTCCGATTTTTGGGCGGACCCAGCAAAGCAGTGCGTGCCTAAGGGCTGGCGAGACTTGGACCTTGCCGGATTGGAGAATCGCGTGTACAGCTATACTTCGGACGTGCTCGAAGCCGCAAAGGCGCATGGCATTACCGTTAAATTTGTGCAGGTAGGCAATGAAATAACCAACGGTATGCTTTGGCCGCTCGGACATCTCGAAGAACAACCCGACGGTTCTCGCGAAAACTACGGAAATCTTATCAAGTTACTCAAAGCGGGCATCAAGGCGTGCAGGGAAAGCGTTCCGAGCGCGGGCATTGTGCTACACCTCGAAAAAAGCTACGATCAGACTATCTACAACGAATTTCTCGGTAAAATGGCTGACGCGCAGGTGGATTACGACATAATAGGCTTTTCTTATTATCCTTATTGGCACGGTACTTTTGAACAATTTTTCGCCAATGTGGAAAATTGCAAAAAATTCGGCAAGCGCATGATGGTGGTGGAATTGGGATATGCCTTTACCACTGAGGACTACATACATCACGAACACGGCGGAGCAGCGCTTCTCATAAATGCGGAGTCGCAGGGTTCGGATGAATTTGTGCGGCGCTATCCTCTCACAAAAGAGGGACAACTTGCGTTTACCAAGGACTTTTTGAATTTGGCTCAACAACACGGCATTGAAGCCGCCATTTGGTGGGAACCGCTGTGGATACCGGGAGATGGTATATGTTGGGCGTCGGACGCGGGGAAAAAATACATACACAG
Organism: uncultured Clostridia bacterium; assembly: GCA_947601445.1. Classification (GTDB taxonomy): domain Bacteria; phylum Bacillota; class Clostridia; order Christensenellales; family CAG-314; genus Fimimonas. The sequence continues at coordinate 31,946 of CANQGD010000014.1, forward strand.
CGACAACCCCTCCAATCGCAACGAATGGGCAAATCAATGTCTGTTTGATTACGAGGGGCGCAAACTTCCCGCTTTCGATGTGTTTAAACTCTAAAAAAATTTTCGGCGCTATGCGTTGAATAAAAAAGGAGAATGTTATGAAGAGAAAATTACTTTCATTGGCATTGTGTCTGGTTTTGATTGCCGCAACGTTCTGCGTGCTTGCAGCTTGCGACAAAAAAGATGAGACAGACTATGAAATCACCGTTTGGGTGGGAGAAGGTACAAAGACGCTCACCGAGCAACAAATCGCCGCTTTCAACGAAACCAACGAATGGGGCGTCAAATTCAACGCCACGGTGGAAATCGTCAGCGAGTCCAAAGCCGTGGGAGACGCAGTCAGCAAACCTGCCGACAGCGCAGACCTTTTCTGCTTTGCACAGGACCAATTGGCAAGAGCGGTACAGTCCAACTTGCTTGCGGGACTCAACACCGCGTCCGTCGAGTTTATCAGTCAAAACAGCGACGCCGACGCAGTGGAAGCGGCAACGGTTGGCAATTCCGTTCGCGCGTTTCCGATGACGGCGGACAACGGATACTTTATGTACTACGACAAAACGAAAATCAAACAAAGCAGTATCGGGGATTTGGATTCCATCATCGCGGATTGCAGAGCCGAAGGAGTCAATTTCTCTATGAATCTGACTTCGGACGGCGGCTGGTATGCGGCGTCGTTCTTTTATGCAACGGGCTGTCACAGCAACTGGGACACCGATGAAAACGGAGCCTTTGTTGACTACGACGATACGTTTGATTCCGACGCCGGCATAATTGCTCTCAAAGGAATGAAAAAGATTTTCGGCTTGGGAGACAACTATGTAGAAAAAGACAAGGTTTCCGACTTCAATGCGGGTACGCCCTCCGGCGTTGTCATAAGCGGTATTTGGGACTACGAGGCGGCAAAGAAAATTCTCGGGGACAACCTCGGTATAGCGCCTCTGCCATCTTTCACCGTGGACGGACAAAGTTATCAACTCACATCCTTCCTCGGACACAAGTTTATGGGCGTAAAGCCGCAAAGCGACGCTCACAAAGCTTACTATCTGCAAAAACTCGCAATGTATCTCACCGGCAAAGAATGTCAAAAACAACGTTTCGAAGAAGTCGGTTGGGGACCGTCTAACAAAGAATTGAAAGCGGACGAAACGGTTACTTCCGAGGCGCTTAAAGCTTTGGAAGCCACAAAGAAAGTCAACCAGGGACAGTATCCGACAAACTGGTGGGCAAAAATGGATGTTATGACGCAAAGCGCGCGTACGTCCAGCGATCTTGACAACGTTCTCAAAGGATTGTTGCAAACTTATTCGGCAACATTGCCCGATTTGATTAAATAGGAACGTCCGTCAAACATTTCAACCGAGGGAAAAGACATGGAAAAGAAACAAACTTCTCCTCTTGTAAAAGTCGTATTGCGGGACGGAAGCGAAAGCGTAAACGAACAGGTACTTCTGTTTGAAATTGAAGGTAATTCGTATTGCGCTTCCGCTCCCCGAACGCATACGGACAACAACGCAAGGGAAATTATTCTCTGCCACAGGGTCAAACCGAGCGCAGACGATGCCGAAACAGAGGTAGGAAAACAAGTCGTATCGTATTGGGAACAACTGCCTCGGGGAGAGGAACAAGATCGGGTATTCGATGAATTTTGTCGTTTGTACGAATTGCGTCAACAGGAAAAACAACGCAGGGAAATGCAAGCGGCGGAGTATCTCAAACTCGGCAAATGGCAACGTTTTGTGTACAGACTCAAACAGTTTTTCCGCGCAGTTCCCGCGTGGTTTGCGTCATTTTTCAAAAAAATCGGAAAATTTTTCAAAAATGTCGGACTCAAAATAGCAGACAATGCCGTAGATTTGTTCAACACTTTCAAAAACGGCAGTTGGTCCACACGAGTATCTTTCCTTGTTATGGGATTCGGAAATTTCGTTCACGGACAATGGCTGAGAGGAGCGCTGTTCCTGTTGATGCAGGGTGCGTTTATCGTTTATATGGTGCTTTCGGGCGCGCATTGGCTGTCGTTGTTCGGCAGTTTGGGCGAAGTTGCTACCAAAGAAGTATATGACTCCGTGTTGGACATCACTACGACGGAGCATATAGACAATTCTTTCAAGATTTTATTGTACGGCATAATAACCATATTCTTTATATTTGCTTTTGCATACACTTGGCGTTTGAATGTGAAACAATGTCGTATATGCGACGAAATTACTCGCAGCGGCAAAAAGGTCAAATCGGCAAAAGAGGACCTCAAATCCGTTATCGACGATCAATTTCACAAAACTTTGCTTTCTTTGCCGGTATTCGGCATAGTTATGTTTACCATTTTGCCCATTATCTTTATGATATTGGTTGCATTTACCAACTACGACTATCAGCATGACGGATACAACAATTTGTTTACTTGGGTCGGATTGCAAAATTTCAACACGATGCTGTCATTTGGTTCGGGATTGTCGGTGGCATTCGGCGAAATTCTCGCTTGGACGCTTATTTGGGCGTTTTTCGCCACGTTCAGCAATTACTTCCTCGGAATGTTCGTTGCCATGATGATCAACAAGAAGGGTATCAAAATAAAAAAATTTTGGCGCACGATCCTTGTCATGACGATTGCCATTCCTCAATTTATTTCGCTGTTGTATGTAAGCAATTTGTTTGCGGATAACGGGATAGTAAACGCCTATCTGATCAAGTGGGGCATCGTGAGCAGTCCGATACATTTTTGGACGGACGGCACCCTTGCCAAGATTATGGTTTTGGTTATCAATATATGGGTAGGTATTCCCTATCTGATGTTGATAACGACGGGTATATTGATGAACATCCCCGAGGACCTTTACGAATCGTCGCGTATCGACGGCGCCAACGGATTTCAGCAATTTGCCAAAATCACCCTTCCGTACATGTTGTTTGTAACGGGACCGTATCTGCTGAACAGTTTTATAAGCAACATCAACAATTTCAACGTTATCTACCTGCTGTCCGGCGGCGGACCTGCTCGCGCCGATTGGGGAGATATGGGCGGCTACATAGCCGGCGACACCACGATACTTATTACTTGGCTGTTCGGCATTACAACGGGCGCCGAGGCAAACTACAAGATGGCGTCCGTCATCGGTATATTGATATTTATTGTGGTATCCGTGTTGTCGCTTATCGTGTTTACGGTTATGCCCTCCAACAGAAGGGAGGATGATTACTCATGACGGAAAAACTTCAATATGAACAGGCTGTCGAATTTGACGTCGATTTGGACGCGGAAGCGCTTTCCATTGAAATAGACGCGCCGGAAAGCGCCGCCGTTGCCGAAAAAATCGAATATCGCAAACGTATTGCAAGCGATCAACCCGTTCCCGCTAAAAAACACATGGGACAAACGGCAAAAAACCGTATTGCCAACACGGTAATATATATCGTGCTATCCGCAATATGCGTGGTGTGGTTGCTGCCCTTCTTCGGGATTGTATTCGAATCTTTCCGTTGTGAAAGCACGGGTTTGGCGGGATACATATTCCCAAAGAAATGGGGCTTTGACAACTACGTACGGCTGTTTACCGATGAAAATTCCAACTTTTTGAAATGGTTCGGCAACACTTTGATGATGGGTCTTATCACTTCGGTGGTACAAACGGTGTTTGTTATGGCTGTCAGTTACGCTCTTTCCCGCAACCGTTTCAAGGGACGCAAGCTGTTGATGAATTTGATGTTGGTATTCGGTATGTTCCCCGGATTTCTCACATTGATATTGCTCTACACCTGGATGAGCGATTGGGGATTGACAATGGAAAACGCGCCTTGGGGATTGATAGTAATCTACATTGCCGGCAGCGGAATGGGATACTACATTGCAAAAGGATTTTTCGACACAATCTCGCACAGTCTCGACGAGGCGGCGCGAGTGGACGGTGCGACGCAAATTCAGATATTTTTCAAAATTATATTGCCGCTCAGCAAACCCATTATCATATACACGATATTGATGGGATTTATGGCTCCTTGGGGAGATTTTGTAATGGCGACGTTCATGGCGAACAACACAAACGCGGGTTACAATGTGGCTGCGGGTTTGCAATGGCTGCTTACGGACAGTATGATAAACGAATATTATACAACTTTCTGCGCGGGCGGAGTGTTGGTTGCAATACCGATTACCGTACTGTTTATGTTGCTTCAAAAATACTACGTTGCCGGCGTAACCGGCGGCGCTGTAAAAGGATAAGGAGAATTTATGGCAACGGTCAAACTTACCAATGTAAAAAAGATATACGGCAAAAACGTGGTTGCCGTCAATGATTTCAATCTGGAAATAGCCGACAAGGAATTTGTCGTTTTTGTGGGACCGTCCGGTTGCGGTAAATCCACTACGCTGCGCATGATAGCGGGATTGGAAGACATAACCGAGGGCACCGTGGAAATCGGCGACAAAGTTGTCAACGATTTACAGCCCAAAGACAGAAACATCGCCATGGTGTTTCAAAACTATGCGCTTTATCCGCACCTGACCGTATACGAAAATATGGCTTTTGCTTTGAGGCTTTTGCGCGTGCCGCAGCAAATCGAGCAAAAGGACGGATCCGTCAAAACCGTGTATTCCAAGCTGTCGCAGGACGAAATTTACAAACGCGTCACCGAAGCGGCTGAAATTCTCGGCATAAGCGATTTATTGTTGCGTCGTCCTCGCGAATTGAGCGGCGGACAGCGTCAGCGTGTGGCAATAGGCCGCGCTATGGTTCGCGACAGTCAGGTATTTCTTATGGACGAACCGCTATCCAACCTGGACGCCAAGTTGCGCAATCAAATGCGTGCGGAAATCATTCTGTTGCGCAAAAAGATAGACACAACCTTTATTTACGTCACTCACGATCAAACCGAGGCAATGACGCTGGGCGACAGAATTGTCATCATGAAGGACGGCTATATTCAGCAGGTGGGCACACCCGCCGAGGTATTCGATATGCCCTCCAACTTGTTTGTGGCGGAGTTTATCGGCGCTCCCAAAATGAACATAGTCGAAGCGGAGCTTACCCGAGAAGGGGAAAACTACTTTGTTACCGTATTCGGAGTAAAACTGCCCGTAGACGGAGAAAAGGGCGAAGCGCTTTGCAATAAACAGGCGGAAGAGCAAAAAATATTGTTGGGAGTACGTCCCGAACACATGACTCTGACCAATCGCAGCAATCCGTGCGCCATTCCGTGTACCATTCAGGTCATTGAAATGATGGGCAGCGAATTGCACTTGCACGTGCTTGCTCCCGACGGCACGCCTTTGATTGTACGCGTACCCACGGTTCAACTCACGACACAACAGGTAGCCGGTCTTGTGGCGGGCGCACGCATTTACGTCACATTCCGCGGCAAAGTAATGCATTTCTTCCACAAAGAAACGCAATTCAATTTGTTGTCGGAACAAACCTCGCAGTCGGTCAAAAGCGAATCCGACTCACATTCACAATGGTATCACAATTAGATGAAAGATTCTTTCATCTCACCAATTTTTGCGGACAAACCGCACAATTCTAACAAGGAGACAGTATGAAACAAAAAAGATTTTTGACTGTGGTTTCTCTCTTGCTCGTAGTGTGTATGCTTTTGCCTTTTGCCGCCTGCACTCAGCAGGATGTGCAAAGCATAGAGCTGGACAGAGCCACCCTCACCATCAATGTGGGAGAGGAACAAACACTCAGCGCAATGGTCATACCCGACAGCGCTGCGTCACTGCTCGGTTGGCAATCTTCCAACAATTCGATTGCAACCGTAGATAGCGGCAAAGTCAAGGGTATTGCCGAGGGTACCGCGCTGATACGCGCTACGGCGGGTACCAAAAGGGCAGAATGTACCGTAACGGTAGTAGACCCCAACAAGGAAATCGAGGCAGAGAGCGTTGTTCTTTCGCAGACATCGCTTACGCTTCCGTTAAACAGTGTGGCGACGCTTACGGCAAGTGTTTTGCCTATCAGAGCAAACCAGACGATAACTTGGTCCTCCAACCGTCCCGATATTGCAAGTGTCAATAGCGGAACGGTAACGGCGTTGGCAAATGGAGTTGCGATAATCACCGCAAGCGCAAGCAACGGCGTATATGCGCAATGCATTGTTACGTGCGGAGCGGGCGCTGTCATCAGCGGTGTAACGATCGACCCGTCCGCTGCGGAACTTTCCGTTGGAAAGACCGTCAAACTGCAAGCGAGCGTACAGCCGGCAGACGCCGATCAATCGCTCAGCTGGACAACAAGCGATCAAACGGTTGCCACGGTTGACACCGAAGGATTGGTTACCGCACAAGACAAGGGCACGGCTACGATCACCGCAACTGCGGCGGACGGAACACACAGCGCAACCTGCACGATAACGGTAAGCGACGTCGCCGTGGAGAGTATCGAAGGCGAACCCACGGAAATGACCCTCACGTTGGGCGGCGCACCCCGTCAGTTCAGCGTAATTTTGAATCCGACTGGCGCAGTTGCCAAAACGACTGAGTTCCAAAGCGACGATGAGGACGTTGCCACCGTAGACGAAAACGGTATGGTTAGTGCGGTAAGCGAAGGTTCCGCAACAATCACTGTTACGGTAGACGGCAAATTTACCGCCGAGTGCCAAGTCACGGTAATCGGCAAACAAACAATAGCCGTAGATCGTATCGAGGGCGAACCCAAGGAAATGGCTCTCACATTGGGCGGCGCACCTCGTCAGTTCAGCGTAATTTTGTATCCGACGGGCGCGGTTGCTCAAACGATTGAGTATCAAAGCGACAACGAAGGCGTTGCTTCCGTAAACGACAACGGTATTGTAACCGCGGTAAGCGAAGGCTCCGCAACAATCACCGTTACGGTAGACGGCAAGTTTACCGCCGAGTGCAATGTCACGGTAAGTCAAGCGCAGCAGGGCGGACACCCCGTTGAAAGCGTGACGCTTGACAAAGATCAAATAGAACTCGAACCCGAAGCGACAATGCAGCTTCATGCGACGGTTCTTCCCGAAGACGCCACCGACAAGACGGTTTCGTGGTCGTCAAACATCCCATCCGTTGCCCGCGTAGATCAACAAGGATTGGTCACGGCAGTAAGCAAAGGCACGGCAATCATCACCGTTACCACCAACGACGGACAACACACGGCAACTTGCACCGTCACGGTTTTGGGCGAAGACGGCAATATCCCCGTATCGAGCGTTACTCTCGATGAAGAGGAAATAACCCTGTCCCCCAACGAAGAAAGACAACTCACCGCGACGGTTCTTCCCGAAAACGCCGCCGACAAGACGGTTGTGTGGTCGTCAAGCACCCCATCCGTCGCCCGCGTGACACAAACCGGCAAAGTTATGGCGCGCAGCACGGGAGACACAACTATCACCGTCACCACCAATGACGGACAATACACAGTCACCTGCACGGTTCACGTAATCACCAAGGTTACGGGCGTTTCTCTCAATTACGACAAATTGGAATTGAGCATTACTCAAAAACAGCAGCTTCAAGCCACTGTTACGCCCGCTTCCGCAACCGACAAAACTCTTTCGTGGAGCAGCACTGCCGACGAAATAGCAAGCGTGGACGGTCAAGGCATGGTCACCGCGCACAAAGCGGGTCAAGCAACAATCAAAGTAACCACCAACGACGGCAATTACTCAGCCGAATGTGTCGTTACGGTAGTTATCAAATCCGATACATTGCTTGTCAGCAAAGTAGAAAGCCTTACAACCCGCAAAAGCGACTTCATCATGGGTATGGACGCCTCGGCGGTACCCGCATTGGAAGCGGCACGCGCAACAAACGACCTTCACTACAAAAACTTCGAAGGCGAAGTTGAGGACGTATTCCAAATCCTCAAAGACAACGGTATCACGGATATTCGTATCCGCGTGTGGAACGAATATCCGTGATACCGTTGTCTTTGAGGATTTGGAATACGAATA
>CANQGD010000015.1 GCA_947601445.1 uncultured Clostridia bacterium
CCCCCCCCCAGTCCAAATGTCAATAATACAAAAGAAAAATCGTTGTAATTTTTTTTATTTTTGCCCATTTTAATTATTACATTGAGGAAAAATCAACATATTTTTTTGAGTTGATCTGCACACAGTTTGGAAAACAAAAGCGTATGAAAACGCTGCGCTGCGACACCGATTTTTTGCACAGCAGCAGAACAGAAAAATGTTTATCGCGTTGCCGCGCTGCCATGCCGCATACTTTGCAAAATGCAGCGCCGACAATGGACAAAGGACTTTATTCGGTATAAGCAACGCAAATGCCGCCCGACCGGGTTTAGCGAAGCAGACGCCAAAACAGAAAATTTGCAGATATATCACATCGGAAAGAAATGCCGGCAATAAAAAAGAGCCCGCGCTGTGCGGACTCGGTTTGTGAATATATTTGATTATTGGATCGACGAAGTTTTTGTCACGCGCGACAATCGAATACATCGATAGAGCTTTCAGTCTTTTGCGTGAACCGCGTTTTGTTCGTACTGCTTGGCTTTGTAACGAAATTGCTTTCGATAATCATGTATTGCAAAGGGGATATACACCACAAGCGACATCACTTCGGCAACGGGATAGCAATACCAAATTCCCTGTTGCTGCCACAAATAATTGAACAAAATTGCAGACGGAATGAGAAACAGCAACTGCCGCGACAAACTCATCAGCAAGCTGGAAACGGGGCAATTGATAGATTGCAGCATGTTGATAACGAGGATACTGAACGCCGCGGGAATAAACGCGATACTTATTGCACGGAACGCATAAGCGCCTTCTTCCACCAGAATGCGATTTGCTTCATCCAACTGTTCCTGCGTTTGACCGTTTGCCAAAGCATTGCTCTTGAAAATAGACATCAGCGCGTCGGGGAATATCTGGAACAGCAACGTACCCACCACCATTACGCCCAAGGCGATATACAAGCCCAATTTGAATGTGTCGTTGAACCGTTTTTTCTCGTTGGCGCCGTAGTTGTAGCTCATAATGGGCATTGCACCCTGCATAAGTCCGAATATGGGCATAAATATAAAGGACTGAACCTTGAAGTAGGCGGAAAGCACCGTTATGCCGTTTGCATAGTTGCGCAACATAATGTTAAGGATAATCGTTACAACGGAGTTCATGGCATTCATAACGAACGCTGGCAAACCTATCTTGAAAATACGGAAAAAGTATTTCTTTTGCGGGCGGTAGCCTTTGAGGGAGATTGATACGTCTTGCTTTTTTGCAAAAAACGCCATAAGGTCTATCGCTGCGGCAGCCCATTGCCCGATAACGGTGGCAAGTATCGCGCCCAAAACGCCCCATTTGCAACCGACAATGAACGCTGCGTCCAATACAATGTTTGTTACCGCACCGACCAACTGCGTGATCATGGGAATCTTCATATTGCCCGTTGCTTGCAACATTCTCGCGCAGGTAATATCCATTATCACGCCAATACTGCCCAACATGTAGATTTCCAGATACAGTGCGCCTTGATTGATAACGTATTCCTTGTCGGAGGCGTTGTCACTGTTGACAAAGGCGCGCATAAAGGGTTTGGAGATGACAAACGCCAATGCAACCATGACAAGCCAACTCGCCAAGACCATTATTATCGCGGTTTTTGCAGCCTTGTCGGCATGCGCGCGATTGCCCTCTCCCAATTTGCGCGCGATATACGCGTTGGCGCCTACTCCTATGCCGATACCCAACGCCACCACGACCATAGTCATAGGCATAACGATACTGACGGCATTGAAACTGTCCTGACCTATCGCAGTACCGATGTATCCGTTCGGTTGGTAGGTTATACCCGTCAAAAAGAGCGAGTCCACAATGTTGTACATAGACTGTACCAACATCGATATAATGGCAGGCAAACTCATTGAAAGCAACAGCTTGCCGATACGCGTATTGCGCATTTTGTCCGATTGTAGCGCGGAAACTTCGTCCGTTTCTACATTTGTTTTTTCTTGAATGTTTTCTTCCATAACACAAATAAACGGTTGCCGTTTCCGACAACCGTAAATATTGTAGCACAAAACATTTATATATACAACCGAATTGCAACAGCTTAACGTTCAAATGTTTGAAGTTTTTTACGAAAAAATTTCGCCGTACAGCGCGCACAAACAAGAGGCTCAAACGCTGCCGCAATGCCGACAACAGATCAACTTATTCGCATTGAAAAGACTATCTGTTTTCGTTTACGTATCTGCAAAAACGCACGGTGTAGCCGCTGTCCGGAACGGGATCGCTTTGTTCCGCAAGACGCCAATGGGAATTAGCGTCGAGATCGGGGAAAAACACATCCGCGTTGCCGCAGGCGTCCACTTTGGTAACAAACGCTTCGTCGCACAAGTCAAGCAATTGCTTGTAAACGCTTGCGCCGCCTATTACAAATACGTCGTCGGCGTTGTATTGTCCGATCGACTGCAACAACGACGGAATGTCGGAGACGCTTAAAGCGTCGGAATAGGACTTTCCGCTGTCGTCCAACACGATATTTATTCGATCGGGCAGCGCGCCGTGAGGAAAACTTTGATAGGTTTTCGCGCCCATCACCACCACCTTGCCGAGAGTTGTACGGCGAAAAAACGCCATATCTTCTTTGAGACGGAAAAGCAAACCGCCGCTAAGTCCTATCCCCCAATTGTTGTCTACCGCTACAATTGCTTTCATATTTCACCCGAAAATATATTGTAAGTTAATGCGTATTCGGCAAAAACCGTAAAATTGCCGATCGTCGATATAAATGCTCGTTGTGTGCCTGTCCGACAGCCTCAATGCGCGCAAAACCCGTTGAAAAGACGAACCGTGCGACAAACAAACGAGCGTCATAAATGCAAGCGAGTTAAAATCAGATAGCCACTTCAAATTTTTCCGAAAAAGGCTCGTACTCGTACCCTTCGAGTTCGAAGTCGTCCAAACAAAATTTGTAGAAATCATCTACGGACTTGTTGATCACAAACTTGGGCGCGGGATGCTGTTTGCCTGCTATCAAACGGCGAACCGAGTCTTCGTGTCTGTCGTACACGTGCGCGTCGGCTATCACATGCACAAGCTCGCCGACTTCCAGACCGCTTACCTGCGCCAACATGTGTACCAAGACGGCATACTGCACTACATTCCAATTGTTTGCAACCGCCATATCGTTGGAACGTTGATTGAGTATCGCATTGAGCTTGTTGCCGGATACGTTGAATGTTACCGAATATGCGCACGGATAAAGGTGCATTTCGTGCAGGTCGCTGTGTACATAAATATTTGTAATAATGCGACGGGAAAGCGGATTGTGTTTGAGGTCGTAAAGAACTCTGTCCACTTGATCGAACTCTCCCTCCGGATAAAGGCTTTTTACTCCCAATTGATAACCGTAGGCTTTGCCGATACTGCCCGTTTCGTCTGCCCAACTATCCCAAATGTGACTTTTGAGATCGTGAACGTTGTTGGATTTTTTTTGCCATATCCACAACAATTCGTCTATTGCCGATTTGAACGCGGTTCGGCGCAGCGTCAATATGGGAAATTCCTCCTGCAAAACGTATCGATTGACAACGCAGAAACATTTGCGGGTATAAGCGGGCGTTCCGTCCGCCCAATGCGGTCGTACGGACGTGCCTGCGTCCGTTGTGCCTCTATCGAGAATTTCCGTTACATTTTGCACAAAAATTCGATCAGCTTTGCTCATATGATTATCTCCGAAATATAAAAATATTCTACCAAATGAAAAACCGCCCGTCAAACGATTGAGCGGCGGCAAGCAATAAAAAAATAATATATTATTTGTGCGCTTTTGAAATGCCGAACGGTTGCAATTCGACATCGAAAATGCAAACGATTGTCAGAATCGAATATGCGCGCACACGCGTTTTTTCTTGTTTTCAGAAATATTTTCAAACGGCGCGCGATCAAAAATATAGCATAAAACTTTTCAAGCAATTTTATTTGTCGTTGGGAACGGCAAATGTCGCCACAACTTCGCGCATTGCGTCGGCAGCTTGTTCTCCCTCCAAATAGGCGCGAACGGCGTTTTCGGTACCGCTGCGCCGCAAGATCACACGACACGTCGGATAGAGGGCGGAAATGCGATTTGCGGTTGAAGCAAGACTGTATTCGGTGGCAAGCTTGCTGTTGGAACGCGTGATCGGTATGCTGAGCGAGGCACAAGGTTTGTCAACACATTCCACGGTGTAGTTGAGAATACTGCCCTTTTCCGCATAGATACGGCACACCAACAATGCGTTGATAATGGCGTCGCTGCTTGTCGCATAGTCGGCAATCAGATAATGTCCGCTTTCTTCTCCGCCGAAACCGAGAGAAAGCTCCACCATTTTGTCGAAAACGTTGGCGTCTCCCACTGCCGAACGAACCAAATTGACGCCCAATTTTTTGAGAGCCTGCTCCACTCCCCCGTTGGTAAGCACCGTCCCGCACACCGTGTCGGAATGTAACTTGCCTATTTCGTTGAGATACTTGGCAAAGGCATAAAAAATTCTGTTGTTGGGCACCTGTTCGGAGCCCTCGAATACCGCAAGGCGGTCGGCGTCTCCGTCAAATGAAAACCCGAGCATGCAATCGTTTGTTTTCATACGCTCCGTCAAATACTCCGTGTGCGTTGCGCCGCAATTTACGTTTATTTCCGCGCCTGCATTTTGATTGCAATATGCCACTACATTTGCTCCCGCTTTGGTAAACACAAGAGGCGCAACCCTATATGCCGCCCCGTAACAGCAATCCAACGCAATACGAATATAGGGCAGTTTGACATTGACAGCCCGCAGCACATCGTCGCAATAGATGTTTTCTATATCGTAGAATACGGGTTCGTAAATTCGCGAATCCGCGGCGCGTTCGTTGGTGAGGCTTGCCATCATGCGAGACACGACAAGCTGTTTGGACAAACACAGCTTTACGCCGTAACGATCGAAAACTTTGAGTCCGTTGTCCTGCGGCTTGTTGTGACTTGCGGTGATCATCACCCCGTAGTCGCCGCCCAACTTGCGCACGAAATGCCCCACGGCGTTGGTGGGGAGAATTCCGAGATTGATAACGTTGCCGCCGCCCGAATATACGCCCTGCGTGAGCGCCGTAAAAAGCGCGTCCCCAGACAAGCGGGTATCCCGTGCAATGACAATTATCGGGCAATCGCCCAACAGAGCAAGACTTTTGCCAAGCAAAAAGGCAGTACTGTCTTTTAGGGTACTGCCATACGTTCCGCGTATTCCGTCCGTACCGAAGAAATTCATTGTTTTACTCCCGAAACTAAATTTTTTTTTCTTTGGTAGGATGTTTTGTTGTGTTCAGTCTTCTTTGACCGTTGCGGAATATGCCGCCGCAAACGAACCGGCTTTGGCGCCGTCGGAACATGCCGTTACGATTTGTTTCAAGCTGCCGTTTGTGACGTCTCCCGCCGCAAACAGTCCCTTGACAGCGGTTTCGCCTCTGCCGTCCACGACAAGGTAGCCGCGCGCCGTTTCCACACCGTCAACGTTTACAAAATCGGTAACGGGTCGCGCGCCCGTAGCGACAAACAACGCGGAGACATCCAATGTGCGTGTTTTGCCGTCTTGGTAAATATTTATGCCGGCAACGTCGCCGTCATTGCCGATGATCTGCGAAATATCGGCGTTGTAGACAGGAACGACGTTTGTGCGAGACAACAAACCGTTGAGCGCGGCTTCTTCGGCATCGAACTCGCTTTGCGTTGTAACGACATATACCGTGCCGCACACATCCGCAAGGTATGTCGCTTCGCTGACTGCAGCGCGACCGCCGCCCGCGACCGCCACCGATTTGCCTCGGAAAAACGCCCCGTCACAGGTTGCGCAATAACTTACGCCGTGCCCCACAAAGTCGCCTTCTATACCCAACTTGTTGTGACTTGTTCCCGTTGCCACCACCACAGCAGGGAAAGAATAGGCGTCCTTGTCGGTGATCACCGTGAAATGCGAACCGTCCTTTTTGAGAGAAAGCACGCGTTGGCGCAACGTTTTCAGTCCGAGCGCTTTGGCTTGGGCGCTCATATCGCTTGCAAGTTTCCAACCCTCCACGGAGGAATAGGAAGGAAAGTTTTCTATTTTGTCTATCGTGGCTACCAAACCGCCCAAACCGAATTGTTCAAAAAGGACTACTTCGGCTCCGCTGCGTAAAGCATAGATCGCTGCGGATAATCCTGCGACTCCGCCGCCGATAATGGCAATTTTTTTCATAAATCTCCTTTGTATTTGAATATTGTATCAAATTTTCCACGCGCAAAATGTATTTTTTTGCACAAACAACGGCTATATTGACGCACTTACCACACAATACGTCCGGGCATTGCGTTGCCGTATTTCAGCAAACGTCTGTTTATCAAGCGGATCAACTCCCAAATTCCCCAAAACGCGCTCAAAATAAACGCATACCACAACAAGTACCACCACCAGCCAAGCTGCATATCGGGGAAAAACTCCCGTTGCAAAACGGACCCTTCGATGATACCCACCAAAAACGCATTTACGTTTTGCCAACCGTATACGTGTATGCCTATCTCGGTGACGACCGCCACAACGGCAATGGCGCCGCCGATAATTGCCGCGTCGTACTTTTTTACCTTAAACTGAGTGTACATCAACAACGCGCCAAATATCAAAACGTCGTGCGTGACGTAGCCGTTCATATAAGCTATGCCAAATTCGCCCTGGTGCGACATCATCTCGGGGTATATCAAAAATCCTGTCAGGTAAACGGAACCGGCAATCAGACTGAACGCCGCAGAAATGCTTTTGAAGGGACGCCAAGGTATCAACACGCCCAACACAAACAGCCAATAAGCTATTGTGGAAAATGCCATATAAAATTTTGCGGAGCGAACGGCGCTTTGCAACTGCGTTACAAACATATACAACGTCAAAAGCCACAACACAATGCGGGACAACCACTTGTGCCGCGCCAAAAACAGTACCGCAAATACTTCGCTGGCAATAAGTATCGCCGTCAATACACCTATATACCAAAAATTTTTACTGAACAAGCGTCCTCCTCGATCGAGCGCGAATACTTTGTATTATATATATTTTATACAACATTAAAATATTTTCGTCAACACAATATACGCTAAAAATCGCGCGGGAAGCGTTTGGAAAATTTTTGTTAAAACGCCTTCAACAAACAGTTTTTCGACTTTTTTTGACAAGTTTGCTTATCCAAAACGGCGATGACAAAAAAACATATACGGGTATCAAGTACACAAACGCGGGAACAACGAGCCACAGCACGGGGAAATAGAACGGTACGCCGCCGTTGATTCCAAAGGCGTCCGTGCGCAAAAATTCCGGCACCAGCGGATCGAAAAGTTTCGCCGCCCAAACAAAATCCGGACGCACGCCGAAAACAAAACTGCTGTTGCGGAACCCCGCGTCGAGAAGATCGGAATACTGCGCCTTTACCGCGCCCACGCTTATCAGGAAAAACTCATTGAGACAAATCAATGTTTCCCACACCAAAAACAACAAAGGTATCGCCCAAAAACGCGAAAGACGCGGACGGTAAACACCCAATATCGCCGCCAAAAGGGGAATGGAAATCAGATTGATGTGACAAATATAAAAACGGATAACGTCAAAAACAAAAGGCGATTTTCCTATTGCCTCGGTGGGATACCCGATAGCCGCCAATCCTCCGCACACACCGATAAAAAACACAAAGTCATGCAAAACATTTTGTTTGTTTATCAAGTAAATAAAGGGGAAAAAGACGGTCGATACGGCGCAGATATTTTCCACGGTGGAACGCCGCCAAGACTCGGGATGATTGTTGACATAGGGCACAAACGCCTGTTTGATGAAATGCAACGAAAAATTGAGAAACAAAAGGATCAACAACACGGTATGAACCGTTTTGCGACTCCTTTTACGCAACACAAGCCACAGCACCGCTATATAAACGATTGCTATGCCGATGTACATAAAATAAAATTCGTTGCCGACTTTCAACGTCATAAATGCTCCTTGTGTGCCCGTATCGCAAGAGAAATATACCGCGACGCGGCAAGGGGATATGTCTTGCCGCGAGCGCTTTTCGGAAAAACCGAACACAAACCTCAAAAATCACAAAGCCTTCGGTTCCCGTAAAGGACGAAGGCTTTGCTGTGTTGTCAACCGTTTTACGGGTGCAAAATATCATACGGTTTGGTACCGTCGGGCCATACGATAGAGGGATCGTCTAACGATGCTTTGAGATTTTCAATGTGGGTATCAGCCACACCTGCAAGTTTCGTATCACGATGAACTTGATTTATATGCCACATTATGTGATCCGTATTCTTGACCAACACCGTGTCGTTCAAAGTTTTGTATTCACAAAGAAGTCGAATGTTTCTATCCTCGGTGAACAGTAAATTCGTATCACGACTCGTGAAATCCGGGCTGCCGCCGTCTATCGTATTTAATATGTCAAAGGTACTAATTGTTATACCTAGTCCCATCGCACTAAATTCCAAATTCGCAAATTTGATAGGATTAGAAACAGACTCCGCATCCAAAGTATAACCAGGCTCGGTGGGCGAATCGTTCCAAAAATAAACAGTTTTTTTCGCCATGTATTCAGTAATTCCCATATTGACGTAATAACGATATTCCTTTTGTGCTTGGCTACCATCACTTCCAAACCATTCGAGAATACTCTTCGCCAACTCTTTTATACCCGGCATACTTTCCCCTAAAATAACCCCTCCGCCTTCTTCGGTAATAGCGCCTGCATACAAATCAGATCCATTGATAGCTTTGAATTTACTTTGTATTCCGGCAGCACTGCCGTAATTCAATAGTTCAAAGAAACCTCTGAAATACAGATTGTTTTTTTGTTGTCCGCCTTCAAGGGAAACAGCTCTCATACACTCCGCGATAACGACATTTTCAAAGTATATATTACCGCCACTTGTATAAAGCTGTATCGCAGCATTGGCAACATATCTCAAAACCGTATTTTTCAGATATACTGTCCCGCCGCTAGGATTAAGTTTGCTGTAATATTCAAGGTTCGAATAATACGCACCACTCAGTACAAATAACATTCGATCATTTTTAGGCGTTATCTCAGAATGAGGATTAGTTCCTTTAAGTGTAACATTATATAAAGTCCCGAAAGCGGTTGATTTTCCCGTGTTTTCCTTTCCGCTTTGCAACATCTCATCTGTGACCTTGTCACTCAACGCTTTCAAATTCACTTGATAGCCGTTACCGAAAATAATTTCTTTCGTAATACTATTGTCATTTTGATTTGCAACATTCGACGGATTCAAAATCAAATCAGCTGCGACGGCTTGTTCGTTTGTAATGCCTTCAAGTTCACCTACGCCATACAAATTGTTATGCAAAACAACTTTTCTACGCTCACTTGAACAAAATCCCGTAGCGTCAAAAACATTAACAAGTGCTTCGTCCTGCATAACGTTGAAATTGAAGTGAGCGCTGACGCCGTTCGAATCGGTGCTGCCGTCACCGGCATTTACCAACAGGAACGAATAGGCGTTTTCCGACGCGGCGAAGTCTCTGCCGCTGTTGTCATAGTTGTTTGCATGGTCGGGAGTCGGCTTCCAACCTTCTTCAACGTCGCCGAAGTTGCCGAAATAGTCGTTGCGCACATCCGTTTCGGAAAGTCCGCCGAAGTCACCGAAATAAATGTGCGCTTTGCCGTCTTCCGCATAGACGTCTACCCAAGTGACATGAGTCTGTCCATCGAGATACATACCGTTTTCGACAACGGTCGTTTCGGTGTGGGTTCCGTCTGCTTCGTTGTAGTCGATCCTGACAAGTTTGGAAGGTCCGCCGCTCTCTTGCGGAACAACTCTGTATTCTTCTCCGAGATATATGACTTTGGTGCCGCGCTGTTCGGATATGACATACGGTTCCTTTTCCGTGCCGTCCTTGTCCCATTGACGTTTGGTGAGCGTCCAGGTGATTGCCGCCAAATTGTTTTCACCCGTCACCACGTCGTCCGTGGCTGAAATGGGCACGCTGAAATAATCTACGAGTTTTCCGTAGAAGCTGTGTTTGGCGAAAACGCGCACTTGCTGGTATCCGTGATATATATCCGACGAAAGGGCGCTGTTGAAGCCCTCGCCGAAACTTACCGATTGGAGAGAGGAGCAGTTGAACGTAAACTTAAACGTGTTGCCCCCGAACTCGAAATCGAATGTTGCGTTGAAGAAATAGGGGTCGTTGAATTTGACGGTAAACAACAGAACGGGAGTGTTGCCATCGGGAGTAATGTGGGCGGCGTCTTCATTGAATTCCGCAGTAAAGGTCACGTCCGTTGTTACGGAAAATGCGTCCTTCATATCCTGCAAAACAAAGCCGCCGAGCAGGTTCGAAAGGGATTTGCCCTCTATACCGACGGTAAAGTTGCCCTGCACCGCAGAACTGAACGACAAGGTTTTTTGGTTGTTGTCGGGTTGTTTTGCGTCAAAGGAGAATGTTTCGTTGGTGACTTGTCCGTTATTGGTATAGCCGAGATAATACTCAAACTCGAAGTCTTTCAACTGTTTTTTGTGAATTGTGACGGTTACCGCCGCGCTACCGCTTGTCAGGGTGAAATCGCTGTCCGCCGTGGGATTAACGGTAATGTTGAAAGAAGGTTCGGTGTTGTCGCTATTTGTTTCGCCATTGAAAGCGTAATCGAAAATGGTGACAGTCTTGCCGTCATTGCGCAGCAAACTTACAAAAAGCGTAAGCTCCGCTTGGAAAGTTGAATATTCGGTACCTTGTTCGAGCCGACGTCCGCTGTATGCCACGGAAATCGTGTGCGCGGGCAGCTCGGCTTTTACGCTGACGGTGTAATCTTGTCCCGCAATCGTAAGAGGTCTGTTGCTTACTTGCCCGCCGTTTGTGACGATCAGGGTGACTTCCGCCGAGTTGTCGCTCTTCCAAAGGACGGAAACAGTGTAGAAGTCCGACTCGTCAAAGAGGATTTGCTCCGCTATCCGCTGCTCGTCAAACACAAAATCCGCAGGAACGGGCTTGTCGACTGTGACGGTGATGACTTTTTTGGCAGGAGTCAACTCTTGGACATTTTCATAAATATCTTTGAAAACGATTTCGTTTCCTTCCTTTTGCAGTTGCTCGCCGTCGCAAGTGACGGTGATTTGACTGCCTTCCAACAAAACTCCGCGAGACGTGTGAACATTGAGCGACGCTTCGGTAGTTTTGTTCGGGTCTTCGACCAATTGCTTTGCCTCGTCGGAATACACCACTTGGGTTACAAGCGTCTTGTCTTGTTCGCCCTCGGCAAAGTTGTAAACGGCGTGGTAAACAAGGGAATCTTCACCTTGTGCCCAATCGACCTTGCTGCCGTCGAAATACAACTCCTTGCCTTCCATTACGTCAGCGGCGACATTGAGGAAAACCGTCATTTCCAACGTGTTTGTGGAGATTTGATAGTCGTCGTCAATATCGAAAGTTATATCTTTCGCCTCGATGGGCTTATCCACGTAAATAGTGAACGAAATGCTGTCCGAGACGGCAAGTGTAGCTATTTCCGATTCGTGGACGGTTTCAAAAGTGACGGTAACGCGCACAAATCCGCCTTTGAGCGGCGTGATACGACGGGTAACTTCGTCTATGGCGACAATGTCCGGCTTATCGGTGGTAATAACAGCCACTTTGCCTTCGGAAGTTTGTATATTCAAAAACGCGGTATCCTTGGATTGCTCGTTGTAGTAATTGAGCGGGAAAGATTCCACTTCGCGAGTTTCTTCGTTGATTTCCACTTCGGACTCTTCCGGTTTGGGCAAAACGCGGGTAATTTTTACCGTTGCGGGCTCAACAAGCGTGTTACCCTCTATACTTGCCTGAACTACGGCAAAGCCTTCTTGCGAAAACCGAAGTACGCCGTTGCTCAATGTGGCGATTTCGTTGCCCTCGATCACCTGAAATACCAATTTGTCGGTGTGGTTTTGGGGATATGCCACGCAGCCGATTACGCCGGAAGCCGCACCCGTGATTTCGCGAATGTTTATGCTGCTTTCGGTGATGGTCTTTTCGAAAATGGCAGCGCCGTCCGACTCAAAGGAGAGCGAACGCGTGTTGCGCGTCAAAGTAAGGTAACATACGTCGGTGACGTCTTCTATCTTTTCACTGCCGATGTTGTACTTTCTGGCGTGGATAGTGAGCGTGACCTGACCGAGCGGAGTTTCGTCGCTGTCGTGAAGAACAAATTTCTCCGCATTGCCGTCGAAGGTTATGATCGGATTGGAAACTTCGACGTTTACTATCTGACGATACGAACCTTCGGGGTCTTTTTTCAGAGTTATGGGCAATTGAACGAAGTCGTTGCCGTCCAAAAGCTCGTCGTAATCGAACGAATAACGCGTTTGAGAGAACAACGAACCGTTAAAATAGCCGTCCGTACAATTGTAAGTCGCTTCCTTTTGGTAGCTGTGACCCCTGTCGTCCGACACCGTAACCCTGACGATTACTTTGCCTGCGCCGAAGAAAGTTATGGCGCCGTTACCGTCAACGTGAGCGATGTTTTCGTCGGAAGAAGAGTACTCCACTTTGTAGGAGTCGTCACTTTGCGGATAAAATTTGATTTGCGGGAATTGCGCCTTTTTCAAAGCGGTTATGAAGGAAGAACGATTGCCTTCCAAATCTATGCCTTCCAACGGCAAGTGACAATGTATCGTTGCCGTATCGGTAAGAGCGGGATTGTCTTCGGAAGTAACGGTAACGGTTACTGTCCCCGCGCCCTTGCAAACGGCGTCGCCGCCGGCAGTTACGGAAAGTATATCGGGGTTGTCCGATTGCCAGATTACGTTTTTGTTGTTGGCTTCCTGAGGCAGTATCTGCGCCGTAAATTTCTGAGTTTCGCCAAGATACATTTCCTCGGTGTAATCCAACATATTTATCACGTGCGCGGAATTGTCCGTAACCCACACTTCCACCTCGTCGTAGGCGGCGTTGTTTTCTACGCTTCTGACGCGTACTTTTGTTTTTCCGTAGAATCTTGCGGTGACCGTTCCCCTGTCGTCAACCGAGACGATATTGCTGTCGTCGGTAGAAAACACGAGATCGCGATTTACCGCTTTGAGAGGGAATACATTGACGGATAAAGAATGTGTGGGCGGCGTTTGTTCGTCGTCCATAACGAGCTTTATCGTCCCGTTGTCAACAAACTCCACTTGCTCTACATAAATGTGCGTAACCATGCCGATGATTGCGCCGCTGACAAGCAGAATTGCCAAAATAATCAACGGCAATAAAATAATTGTGGAAATCATTAGTTTTTTCATCTTGAATTACTTCCTTATGCTTCTATTTTGCGGTACTTTTTGTCCACGGTAAACCAATATACCAGGACATTTATCCATTGATACACAAATGTTACTGCTATACAAATCGAATAGGTTCCGAAACCGCCGTCCGAAATGACACGAGGGAATACCAGACTGCTTGCGCCCAATACCGCGGACACTGCCAAGCCGATGATAAACATATAGGTTATGTTTATTTCCTCCGCTTCTCCGTTCGCCTTGGGTTTGAGATTGGGGTTGCTCAAATTGAGATTGATTCCGTTGAACACCAAACCCACGACAAGCATGATTTGCGTTACGACAAGCGTTGCCATCTCTTGCGGATTGAGAAATTGCAATGCGCAAAGCACCGCCACGCTTATCGCCAACGCCATCAAACCGACGCACACGTTGAGCAAACCTTTTATCAACAGTTGTTTGCGGTAAGGTACGGGCACCAATTTCGTGATGTAAAAGTTTTTGCCTTCGATGCTGAGTATCGTACCCGTAAAGGAACATATCATTGCCATAAACACGGAAATTACCAACATGGACGCGCCAAAGTTGATACCCGTGCCTATTTGCGCTTCTCCCACTATCGTTACCAACCTATTGCAGAAAAACACCATTACGGGTGTGGAAATTGCCACGCCCAAATAGAAATACGAGGAGGTTTTTGTGCGCAAAATTTCTCTGAAACTGTAACGCAGCATTGCTCTCGTGCTGCCGTATTCGTCCGTGGAGGAAGTTTTTTCGTGCGTTTCGCCGCCTTCGAGCACCTTTTTGCGTACGCCCGAATAAACGAATTTGGCAAGGAATATTCCTCCCGCACCGAGAAGAACGCCGGCACCGACGATCACGCCCAGCCCCAGCCAAAACTCCTCGAAAAAGATGGTGTTGCCGAGATAATACGCGGGATTATAGTAGCTGTCCAATGCGGCAAGAATTTTGTCCCAAATTTCCAAAGTGCCCGTTTCCCAATTGCGATGAATGAAAAATTGAGCCAATACGGTGAGAATGTAATTGTACAGAACAAAACAGCCCGCCAAAAAGACTACGAACAGTATCAAACGCACAATGGGATTTCTCTCCAAAAAGGACACAGCATACATCACCGGTATGGCGATAAAAATGGAGAGAGCAAAGGGTAATATCGGCATCAACAAGGCGCCGATCAAAATACCCAAAATGTAAACGACCGATAGACAGCTCATAACGTAACCGAATACAAGCATTATCGGCACGAGCAGCACCACGGAATAGACACTCAATTCGATGTAGTTGATTATCAGATAACTTACAAAAAGTTTGAACGGACTGAGCGGAAAACGCGCCGTGATATGAATATCGCCCGGACGATAAAGTCTGCCGAGCTGCAATCCCGTAGCATACACGGTGAGCGCAAACATCACCAACGTAAGATATAATTGCGAAAGCTTTTTGGCAGTGATGTTGAGATTGAATTTCAGTACATATGTCAGAACGCCTACCAATGCCAAAGCCACCGCAACCGCAAAAATTGCGGCTATTGCGGTCATTACGGCGCTTTTTTTGTTATTGTTGCGGTTGAGCCCCCACTTCAATTTGAGCTGCAAACGAATAAAATCACTCATCCTTGCCAACCTCGTTCAATTCCATATAGTATTTGTCGAGATCGAAATCTTTTTCTTCGAGAAGATTGACAATGCCGACCAATTCGCCTTTTTTTATGAACACAACCTTGTCGCAGGTTTTACGCACGACTTCGAGATTGTGCGAAGAAAACAATACCGCATGCTCCGCATCGGCATAGCCGCGTATGAACTCACTTAAAAACACCATTGTTTGCGGGTCCAACCCTACCATGGGTTCGTCCAATATCCACAACTTGGGATTGTGTACCAACGCGCCCAAAATACATATTTTTTGTCTCATGCCGTGAGAATAGTTGGCGATTTGCGTATCCAAAGCATATTGCAATTCGAATTGTTTTGCCAATTCATCGAGGACGTACTGTTTTTGCTCCTTAGTGGCGCCATACAGACTGCCTATATAATTTACGTATTCCTTTCCCGTAAGTTTTTCGTATACGGAGTGATCGTCCGGAACATACCCAACGAGTTTTTTTGCCTGTTCGGGCTGTCGGTTTATGTCGTAACCGCCTATCTCGATGGTACCCTCGTCGAATGGCAACACGCCTATGATGCTCTTGATAATTGTGGATTTGCCCGCACCGTTGCTACCCACCAAACCGACGACCTCACCTTCGGAAACGGAAAAGTTTATATTATGCGCGGAATAATTTTTATTTTTTGCATACTTTTTGGAAAAATTTTTTACTTCTAACATTTTCACTCTCCATAGTTCTTTGGTTATATAAAACAATTTTACAATACGAACAGCAATTTCGAAAACAAAATACACATTCAATTGTATAAATCGATTATTTGGGCATTTAACCCCATTTTCACTATAACCATTATACCCCCCCCCATTTAAGATGTCAAGAAAAAAAACAAATATACTATAAATAGGATATTTTGATAATTCGCGTGTCACAAAAATATAATGTACCGAAAAAAAGAACCCCGAAAATTGTTCGAGGTTCTTGAATGGGTCGGCTTTGTAAATCAGCGCTTGCTGAATTGCGGAGCTTTACGAGCTTTCTTCAATCCGTACTTCTTACGTTCCTTCATGCGCGGATCGCGAGTCAAAAAGCCGCTCTTTTTGAGAATTGCCTTGTCTTCGCCGGCAATGACAAGCGCGCGGGAAATGCCGTGACGAATTGCACCTGCCTGACCGGTGTAACCGCCGCCTTTTACGTTGACAATTACATCGTATTTGCCGATGGTTTCCGTTGCGTTCAAAGGTTGACGTACGATATATTTCAAAGTGTCAAGACCGAAATATTGGTCGATGTCACGGTCGTTGATTGTGATGGTTCCGTTTCCGCCGGGTATAAGTCTTACGCGAGCGATGGATTTCTTTCTCCTGCCCGTTCCCCAAAATTGAACTTTCTTGGTTGCTTTGATTTTTGCCATTTGTCCTACCCTCCTTAGTCAAGCGTAAGCACTTCGGGTTGTTGTGCTTCGTGCTTGTGTTCTGCGCCCTTGTATACGCGAAGTTTGGTGAGCATCTTTCTTCCCAAACTGTTGTGAGGCAACATCCCCTTGATTGCGTGCATCATTGCGAAATCGCTTCTTTCCGCCATGAGCTTTGCGTATTGGGTTTGTTTGAGATGACCGGGTCTGGGAGAACGGCGAACGTACATCTTTTGCGTGAGTTTGTTGCCTGTCAGAACGGCTTTGTCGCAATTGATGACGATAACGTGATCGCCGCAATCTACATGCGGGGTGTAGGTGGGCTTATGTTTTCCGCGCAGGATTGCCGCAACCTGACTTGCCACACGTCCGAGCGGCTTGTCGGCAGCGTCTACTACGTACCATTTTCTTTCAACGGCTTCTTTCTTAGCCATAAAAGTCTTTACCATTGTTTTACTCCTGAAAATTTAAGATAGTTGCTGTTCACGGTTGAACAATTACTGTCAGTGGAATACAGTTTAGACGCGACAGAGCTTAAAATACCGCGCCGAATTATTCACAGCCTTCTTATTATACAAACAGAGTGGATTATTGTCAAGCAAATAACAATGCAAAAACGGCGAGTTTGTTGCATATTTGCATTTTATATCATATTGTATACGGGGAAAAACCATGAAATATCGCAAATCCGAAAGGATGTTCGCAATCAACCTTTTCGACGACCGAAAAATGAAAAAATACCTTCCGCGCCGTACATACAAAGCCATTGTCTCCGCGCGGGAAAATCTTACAGAAGTGCCAGAACGCGATCGCAACGCGTACGCTAAAATATTGTGCCGTTGGGCGCTGAAAAAGGGCGCGACGCGCTATACGCATTGGTTTCAGCCCTTGAACAACCGCACCGCAGGCAAGCGGGAAAGTTTGTATTCGATAGACAACCGCTACTCTGCCGTACTGAAATTTCGCGGAAAGGAATTGGAAAAGGGAGAGGGCGACGCAAGCAGTTTTCCCAGCGGCGGTATGCGCACGACTTTCGAAGCGCGCGGATTGACAAAATGGGACTACACTTCTTACCCATTTGTAAAAGACGGCTGTCTTTTTATACCGTGTACGTTCGCGGGCGCGCACGGCGAAGCATTGGACAAAAAAACGCCCTTGATAAAAAGTTGCAAAGCGTTGGATGTTCAAGCGGTAAGAGTACTGAAAGCATTGGGCGAAAACGTAAAACACGTATACGGCGCGGTAGGCGTGGAACAGGAATATTTTCTCGTGGACAAATCGCTGTTTGCCCAAAGGGAAGACCTCGTGTATACGGGACGAACCCTTTTCGGCGAAAAACCGCCAAAAGGTCAGGAATTTGACGATCACTACTTCTGTCCGCCCAACGATAAAATAGTTGATTTTATGCAAGAGGTAGATAACGAACTGTGGAAATTGGGGATACTTGCCAAAACCGAACACAACGAAGTCGCTCCTCGGCAATACGAACTTGCGCTGTGCTATACTCGCGCCAATATCGCAGCCGATCAAAATCAGTTGGTAATGGAAATATTGAAAAGAACGGCGAACAAGTACGGATTGACCTGCTTGCTGCACGAAAAACCGTTCGTCTGTTTCAACGGCAGCGGAAAGCACAACAATTGGTCGATGCTTTCGGATAAAGACGAAAACTTGCTCGAACCGGGAAAAACGCCTCGACAGAACGTGCGATTTCTGCTGATGTTGGCTGCCGTTGTAAAAGCCGTAGACGAGTATTCGGAACTGTTGATGTGCGCCATTTCTTCTCGCGCCAACGACTGCCGTTTGGGCGGATTCGAGGCGCCGAAAAACGTACTGACCGTCTTTTTGGGCAAACCCCTTAACGACGCGATTGCATTTGCCACAAGCGGAAAATGGCGATACGGGGTGGATATTTTGCCCAAACTGCCGCAAAACACCGACAGAAACCGCACATCGCCCTTTGCATATACCGGCAACAAATTCGAATTTCGATCCATGGGAGCGTCCGCTTCTGTCGCGGACGTAAACACCGCATTGCATACGGCTGTTGCCGAAAGTCTTAAACAATTTGCGGACAGATTGGAACGCTCGCCCAACGTGATGAGCGGCGCGGCCAAAATAGTATCCGAGACATTTGCAAAACACAAAAAGGTGATATTCGACGGGGATAATTACTCCGAAGAATGGGGAGCCGAAGCAAAAATGCGCAATCTGAAAAACTTCGGCGCCATTGACGCCGCGGAGGCACTTCCCAACGCGCACAATATCAATTTGATGGAACGTCATGGAGTATTGACGCACAAAGAATTGCTTGCCGGACAAAAAATAATGCTTGAAAATTACGTAAATACCGTCAGAGTCGAGGGCAACGTCGCGATAAACATTTACAAACAAAAGATTTTTTACGCAGCGGAAGATTACATAAATACGCTTACTTGCACCGCTCGGAACAAAGGCGCCTCGGATATGGATTGCCGTACGGAAAACGCGCTTGCCGAGACGCTGTCCATGCTTGTGCGCATTGCAGAGAACCGCATGCGAAAGCTGAAAAAACGACTCGAATCGATCCCGTCGGACAAAAGTTTGTACGAACAAGCATGCTATTGCAAGGAAGCGGTTCTGCCGGCTCTCGATTCGCTACGTATTCCCATAGATAAATTGGAAACGCTTTGTCCCAAAGACGTATGGCCGTTACCCACTTACGGACAGCTGTTGTTTGACGTAAATTGACGCTGAAAAAGGGATTTCTCCGCGGTATTTACCGAACAAAGAAATCCCTTTTATTTTTAATAAAAACGTTATTTGTGCAATTCCGCTTTGATACGGCGAACACCCGCCGAGGACGATTGCTCCTTTGTGATGGTGAAATGTCCCAAATCTCCCGTATTGCTCGCGTGCGGACCTCCGCAAATTTCTTTGCTGAAATCGCCAATCGTGTAAACTTTGACGATTTCGCCGTAACGGTCCCCGAACAATCCGATAGCGCCCGTCTTTCGTGCGTCCTCTATCGGCATTTCTTCACAGGTGATAACCAACTTGCGTTCTATCGCTTCGTTTACAAGCCGTTCCGTTTCGGCAATTTCTTCCGCCGTCATGGGACGCGAAAAACTGAAATCGAACCGTAGACGCTCGGGAGTGATATTGCTGCCCTTTTGTTTGACTTCGTCTCCCAAAACACGGCGCAAAGCCGCTTGCAACAAGTGAGTGGCTGTGTGCAAATAGGTTGTTTCTATACCGCCGCCCTCTGCCATGCCGCCTTTGAAACGTTGTTCGCTGCCCGCATGAGATTTCGCTTGATGTTCGGCAAATTTTTGTTTGAATCCTTCCACGTCTACCGTATATCCGTTTTCCGCAGCAAGTTCCACCGTCATTTCCACAGGAAAACCGAAAGTATCGTAAAGTTTGAACGCGGTGCCGCCCGGTACTACGTTGCCCGGAATGTGAGAAATAACCTTGAAAAACTCCTTTTCGCCGGCAACCAACGTTTTGGTAAAGCGTTCTTCTTCTTTGTCCAATTCGTCGGTAATTTTTGCGGCGTTCTCCGAAAGTTCTGGATACGCGTCGCGATACACGTCAATATAAACCTTGGCAATCTCGGATATGCTGCCTTTGGGCATTTCCAAAGTATTTGCCATGCGCACAGCTCTGCGAATAAGACGTCTCAAAACATAGCCTTGATCCACATTGGAAGGCACCACTCCAACGGGGTCGCCCAAAAGGAACGTCGCCGTCCTCACGTGATCGGCAATAACGCGCATTGCCTTGGTAATTTTGACGTCGCTGCCATAATCTTTGCCGCTCAATTGACGAATCTTTTCCAATGCGCCTTGGAACAAATCTATATCGTAAACGGATTTCATTCCGTTCAACACGCATACGGTTCGCTCCAAACCCATACCCGTATCGACGTTTTTTTGTTCAAGAGGCAAATAGGACCCGTCCGCTTGACGATTGAATTGCATAAAGACGTTGTTCCATATTTCCAGATATTTGCCGCAATCGCAACTCGGATCGCAATGATCGGAACAGGCGGGTTTGCCCGTATCCCAAAAGATTTCCGTATCGGGACCGCACGGCCCCGTTGTGCCGGCAATCCACCAATTGTTCTTTTTGGGCAAGTAAAATATACGTTCTCGGGGGATTCCGCACTGCTCCCAAACCTTGGCGGAGTCTTCGTCGCGAGGAGCGTCTTCGTCACCCGCAAATACGGTTACGGAAATACGGTTCGGGTCCAATCCGAGATATTTTTTGCTTGTGAGAAACTCGTAACTCCAAGCAATAGACTCGTGGTTGAAATAATCTCCCAACGACCAATTGCCCAACATTTCGAAAAAGGTCAAGTGACTGTCGTCTCCCACTTCCTCTATATCGCCGGTACGCACGCATTTCTGCACATCCGTAAGACGGCGTCCTGCCGGATGTTTTTGTCCGAGCAAATAGGGAATGAGCGGGTGCATACCCGCAGTGGTAAACAATACGCTGGGGTCGTTTTCGGGAATGAGACTTGCGGATTGAATTACGGCATGTCCGCGTTCCTTGAAAAAGCCGAGAAATTTTTCTCTCAAAAATTGTGACGTTATATTCATTTGTTACCTCATACTGTCCAAACATTACGAAAGACCACAACTGCAACCGCGTGATGGTCTTTCGAATTTGTCGGTTGAAAAATTTTCTCTATTTAACGTTTTTCTTTGAGCGCCTTGGCGCGCGAGCCAAACGAAAGCAGAAAGAAAAACAAATAATACGCGGGAATGAACCAAAGCGCAATCCCCGGTTTAATGCCTGCCGGCAAACGGAATACCGTTGCTATCGTTTCGAAAAAGTTTACCGTGGATATATACGTAGACGACAACGTTATCAGCGTAATCGCAATCAACGACAGCAATGCCATAACGAAATAGTACCACCCTGCGTGCTTACTGCGTTTTTTAGTGAAAATACGCACAATACACACAATCATTTGAACCAACATAGTCAATACCGTTGCAAATACAAATGCGTCAATGATTACATTGGCTATACCGTAGCTGTTTATCGCTTCGCCAACACTCATACTTCCGCCCGTCAACAACGTTATGCTTTTTCCGATATAATCAAAAAAGTAGTATGCCTTGCCGTCGAAAGTAAGTCCTTTGTCGAAATTCGTTAAAAATGTCGGACGAGCCGCCGAGGGAGCAATAAGGAAATAAGCGAACAACAACAAAAGTACCAACGTCGCGATAGCCCATCCTCTGCCGCCGCGGGTATTGTACACTTTTTTCGATTTGGATTCTTTGCCCAAGGGAACCGCCGTGCGAGAAGCAGACAGAGGCTTCTTGGCGGGAGCGGTTTGTTGATAGGTAACAAAGGAATATCCGCAACTGCACACATTGTCGTGAGCGGCGACTTCTTTGCCACACCGAGGACAAATTTTACTCTCGTAACCTACTTTAAGCTCCGTGCCGCAATTTCGACAAAAATTTGCCATAGGACTGTTGTGCGCGTGACACTTGTGACAAACTATCGGCTCTTCGGGAACCTTTAACTGACCGCCGCATCGCGAACAGTATTTGGCGCTCAAAGAGTTGCTGTTGCCGCAACGCGGACATATATTGTAGCTGTTAGCGCCGTTCATAGGCACCTCCTATTTATTCCTTTTTTGTCCGCAGTTGGTACAAAAGAGGTCGTCTTTTTCGTTGGAGTGTTCGCAATTGGGACACGTCCATTTTTCTTGCGTATCCGGCGCTTCTCCTTCAAAGCTGTAACGGCATTTGAAACAGAAAGCGCTGTCTGCGGCATTTTCGGCTCCGCAATTCGGACAGTACCTCTTTACCTCCTCGATTTCCAACTTCAAACCGCAATTGACGCAAAACGCTTCGTCGTCGGGATTGAGAGTACCGCAGTTGGGACATATTACGTTTTTGCCCTTGACGCCTTCGAGATACGCCTGACGAACAGTAAGCTCGCCTAAATTGTGCGCCTCGTGCGTGACTTGCAGCTGCTCGGTTTCGGCATTGATAAGCGACCCGAAGCAGTATGTACACAAATCTGCCTCCAACTTGTTGAATCTGCCGCAATGCGGACAAATTTTGCGTTCCACCACTCGATGACTGTGCAAATTGGCTACGCTTACACCGCACTTGTCGCAAAATATGGCGGTGATCGGCACCAAGGCTCCGCAATGAGGACACCGCGCCATTTCCGAAGGAATGGACATGGCTCCCGTCGCATAACCCTTCGAGAGCTCGTCTTTGAGATTTACGGCAACGGGCGTATAACCTTCCGCCGAGGAAACAAGCGCCGCGCCGCAATTTGTGCAATGCGAATAGGTGTTGTCGTTTATCGCGCCGCAGCTCGGACACACTGTTTCTTCACGGGTTATGAAATTGGATTGACCGCAGTTGCAACAGTACGCCGAATCGTTTACGTTGACTTCACCGCAGTTTTTGCATACTTTCATAATTGCAAATCCTCGTTAGGTACTTCTTATAAATATATACTATTCCGTAGAAATTGTCAAGATTAAAACAAGTTGACGCTTGTTTCATTTTGTCGGATTAAAGCTGTCTTTGAGTCCGACTATTTCGTTGAATACGAGTTTGTCGGGAGTGCTGTCGCGATCCAAGACGTAGTAACCGACACGCATAAATTGGAAGCGATCCTCGATTTTTGCGGAAAGCAGACTGCGTTCCACCTTGGCATTTACGAGTTTCATACTGTCGGCATTGAAACGCTCGTTGAAATCCGTCACTCCGTCCACAACGTCCGTCAACAGACTTTGCAATTTACGAACCGTGGCGTCCACGCAAGTTGCGGCGTCCACCCATTGGATAACGCCCTTTACTTTGACGCCGCTTGTGTCTTCGCCCGACTTGGAGTTGGGTACTACCGAACAATGCAATTCGACAACTTCTCCGTCGTCATCCGTTACCGCTTCATCGCAGTGAATTATGTAGGCGCCCTTCAAACGCACATAACCGTCCTTTTTCAATCTATAATATTTTGGCGGCGGCACAAGCGCAAAGTCGCTGCGATCTATGTATATCTCGCGAGAAAACGGAACCGATCTGTAAGTGAGAACCTCGGCATTGCCGTTGTTTTCCACCGACAATTCTTCGCTTCCTTCGTAGTTGGTCAAAACCACTTTTAACGGGTCGAAAACCGCCATTACGCGATTTGCCGTTTGATTGAGGCAGTCGCGGACGCAGGATTGCAAATAACTTTCCTGCACTTCGCTGTTGGCTTTCGATACCCCTATACGCTCGCAAAAATCACGGATCGCCTCCGCAGGATAACCCCTGCGCCGTATTCCAGAAAGCGTGGGCATACGAGGATCATCCCAACCCATAACCTTGCCTTCGTCCACCAATTTTTTCAAATAGCGCTTGGACATTATCGTGTTTGTTATGTTGAGGCGCGCAAACTCTATCTGTTGCGGAAGCGGCTGCGGAAATTCGCACTCGCGCACGACCCAATCGTAAAGGGGACGGTGATCTTCGAACTCCAACGTGCAAATGGAGTGTGTGATGCCTTCGTAAGCGTCCTCGATGGGATGCGCAAAATCATACATTGGATAAATGCACCATTTGTTGCCCGTGTTGTGGTGCGTTGCGTGTAATACGCGATATATTACGGGATCGCGCATGTTGAGATTGGGAGAAGCCATATCTATTTTGGCACGCAATACTTTGGCGCCGTCAGGGTATACTCCGTCACGCATTTCGTAGAACAAACGCAAATTTTCCTCGATACTGCGATTTCGGTCGGGGCTTTCAACACCCGGTTGATAAAGCGTTCCTCTGCGTTCGCGGATTTCCTCCGCTGTTTCGTCGCTTACATACGCCAAACCTTTTTTGATAAGTTTTACCGCGCAATCGAACATCACGTCGAAATAGTCGCTGGCAAACAACATTTTATCCCACGTAAAGCCCAACCACTCGATGTCCGATTTTATGGACTCGACGTATTCCGTATCTTCCTTACTCGGGTTTGTATCGTCAAAACGCAAATTGCACTTGCCGCCGTATTTGCTTTTTATTCCGAAGTTTATGCAAAGACTCTTGGCGTGTCCTATGTGCAAATATCCGTTGGGCTCCGGCGGAAAACGGGTGCATACCGTTGTTACCTTGCCGCTTGCAAGATCGCCGTCGATGATGTCTTCAATAAAATTTTTGGATTCTGTCATATTTCACCTTTGATATATCACTCGGTAGGTTTGTCTTCCGCAATAAACGCGCCCTCGTCTTCCGACTCGGCGTATTCGGGCGCCACATCGGCACCTTCGAATTGACTTTCGTTTTGCGTTTGAGACTGCGATTGAGGTTGTGAAACGGAAGAAACGTTTATTCCGTGCTGCGCAAAGTAATCTTCATCCACGAAACGCACGATTTTGCCCATCCAATAAATAGGAATGCTGCCCGTTTCGCCGTTGCGGTGTTTGGCAATGATGAGATTGAATTTGCCCGTACCCGCAGACTCTGCTTCCTTATGAATAAACAACACTATATCGGCGTCCTGCTCTATTGCTCCCGACTCTCTCAAATCGCTTAATACGGGTTCTCCGCCGCCCGATTCCTTGCCTTTGATATTTCTTATTTCCGCGTCGCGTTTAAGCTGGCTAAGCGCAATCACGGGCACGTTCAGTTCTTTTGCAAGCAACTTCAAAGAACGTGAGATATTTGCGACTTCCTGCTGACGGTTGACGTCACGGCTGCCGCCGTTGTCTCCCATAAGCTGTATGTAGTCTATTACTATCAGATCAAGCCCTTTTTGCGCTTTTAGCCTGCGGCATTGAGACGCGATTTCGGACGGTTTGATATTGGCATAGTCGTTGCCGTAAAGACTCATTGTCGCGCAAATCGTATCTTGTGCAACACGCAGTTTGGATATATCCGAAACGCCTCCGGGAAGCTGTCCGCTCTTGATAAACTCCAAAGGCACGGTAGACATGCTGCTGAGCAAGCGCTCGATCAGCTGTTGATTGGACATTTCCAAGCTGAATACCGCTACCGTCTTTCCCTGTTTTGCAACGTGTTCGACAATATTCATGGCAAGCGCCGATTTACCTACGCCGGGGCGCGCCGCCAATACGATAAGTTCGCCGCCGTGCAATCCGTTTGTGAGACGGTCGAAACGACGGAATCCCGTTTGGATACCGCGAAATTGACCGGGATTTTTGAAACGCTCGTTTATCTGCCACAACGCCTTGCCCGTTTCATCGGACAAAGATACAAGTCCGCCGTTGGTTCCGCCTTGCGACAGGTTGAAAATCTCTTCTTCGGCATAAGTGATCGCATCCTCCGCATTGGCATAACTGCGCGCTTTTTGAGTGACGTCGTCGCAAATGCGAATAAGCTGCCTCATCTTGGATGCGCGTATCACTATCGAAAGGTACTCCTCATAATTGGCGGTGCCGGGCAAGTAGTCGTTCAGACGGGTTATATAGTCTATGTCTCCCACGTCAGCCAATTTACCGTTACGCCTCAGGTGGTCTATAACGGAAGCTATGTTTACAGTATTCGCCTTGCTTTCCTCTCCCGAACGATGAGTTTGCTCGTTGATTTCCTTCATTGCGGCAAATATGGTCGCGTGATTGCTCTGATAGAAATCCTCCTGTTTGAGCTTGGCAATTATTTCCGCCTGAAACGCCTCGTCGCGCATTATGCAGCACAGTATGCTTTGCTCCGCCTCTACGCTGTTGGGCATTGTAACGGGCAAACTTGTTTGTTCTTTTTTGATAGGCATTGCGCACTCCTTGGTATGCGGCGCAAAAGCATTGTTTGTTTTGCGCCCACTTTTGGTATTTTAATTATACCCGATTTAATGCCATAAAGCAATAATATTAAACTAAAATTTAAGCAAAGTTCCGATAGCAAAGCGCGCCGCGGTAAAATAAATCGAATTTTTGCCGTTAATTTGCATCGCGT
Organism: uncultured Clostridia bacterium; assembly: GCA_947601445.1. GTDB lineage: Bacteria > Bacillota > Clostridia > Christensenellales > CAG-314 > Fimimonas. Next base: position 26,202 of record CANQGD010000015.1, read on the forward strand.
TCCAAATAACCGCGCGCTATTACCGCGTCTACACGCGTATAAGAGTTGCTGCGTATTTGTTTTGTTTCCACCAATTTGCCGTCGCGATAGTATTTGAGATAGGATTTTGTTTTTACGCCGTCCGAGCCGCTCACTATTACTTTGGTTTGATCGGTGTAAATCAAGTCGGGATATTTTTCGGCGTCAACCACGTATTTTGTGGTAAATTTATCGCGTATTTCCGCGTTTTCGCGAACGATTTCAAACGGGTTCGGCTGTCCGTATATTGTAAAAGTCACCTTTTTATCCGCTACGCGTGCGGCAATATAGATCGGATTTTCGGTATCGTTGACAAAAGTCAAATCGGCGCTTCCGTAGCTCACCATTGCGTCAAACCCGGCTTTGACGTAAGAGGAAACGAGACTGTGCTGCACCGCCTTGGGCACAAAACCCGATAGCAACAACGCATTGTACAAAGTTGTGGACACTTGACAAACCCCGCCGCCTACGCCGTCGGTATAGACTCCGTCCAAAATTACTTTTCCCATTTTGTATCCGTTTGCCTCGGTACGTTCTCCCACGGCACGGTTAAAAGAAAACGTTTCTCCCACCCCGACAGTCGTACCGTTTAGGGATTTGACCGCTTGCGCAATATTGTGACAACGGTTGGCTCCGCTGGCAGCAAATGACGTGGTAAACGTGCCTCGAAGCACGGTATTTCGTTTGAGTTCGTTTACCGTTGTCGCCTTGCTAATTATCAGCGGGAGCGAGATTTTTACTGTTCTGCCGTGCGAACGCAACGCGGCGGCAAACAATTCGGCGGCGTTTATTTCTACCCCATCCTGACCTTCTCGATAAGAAAAACCGTTTTGGTTGAATGTAACCGAAGAATTCGCACGGTCTTTTTTTACATAATCGTAGTGTTTCAGCACTTTGTCGAAATCGGGCAAAATGTAATTGTATACGGCGCGTTCGGGCAAACCGTCGCCAAGCAGCTTGACAGCAAACGCCCGTTTGGCGTTTCCCCCGAGATAAAAACCGCGCTCTTCCGCCTCGTTTCGACAGGGTTGCATAGATTGACTCAGATCATAACGATATATATCGCCGCCGAAATTCACTTCGAAACAGACGTTCCAAGGATTGTATTCCTCTGCGAACGCATTTACACAAATAAAAAGGCTCGCAAATAAAGCGAGCGCAAAAATTATCGTTAAAATTTTTTTCATATTCCCAATACCTTGCGAGTGTAACCGCCGGGCGAAAAACTTTTGGAACCGATCTCCACCCCGTGTACAAAATCGTGAAAATCGCTTCCGCCCGTTGAGATAAGTTTGTATTTTTTCGCTATGCGGTTGTAAAAGTTACGCTCAGCGGTATTGTGTGCAAAATAGTTGGCTTCGATACCGGACAGACCCGCCGAAACAAGCGGTCGGAGAAATTTTTCAAATTCGCGTTCGTCGAGATGCAATTGCTTGGGATGCGCCAATACGGGTATGCCTCCGAAACGCAACGTAAACCGTATCGCCTCTTCGGGAGTGAGACGTTCGGTTTGAACATAACAGCATTTTCCCGCTCCGATATACAGTTCGAAAGCCTCGGCAACATCTTTGCAATAACCCAGCCGCACCATTTCGCGTGCAATGACGGGACGTCCCACAAAACCGCGTTGGCTTAGCGCGTCGATGTCTATGCTCATTCCGTTCCTGGCGAGACTTTCGGCAATAGATTCGTTGCGTATGCGACGCAAATCGGCAATACGCTCCATAAAGAGAGCCAAATCGGGACTGTCAATATCCACATTGTACGCCAAAATATGTACTTCCATGCCGTTGTGTACGGTGGAAAGTTCCGCGCCTATAACGTACTTTATGCTTACGGCGTTGGCGTGTTCCCGTGCCCTGCGCGTGCCTTCGAAATTATCGTGATCGGTAACGGATATGCAATCCAATCCGCGCTCCGCTGCCATGTCTACAAGCGCTTCGGGCGTGAAAATGCCGTCCGACATATTGGAATGTAAGTGCAAATCACATTTCATACGTTAAATATACCAAATTTTACAAATTGTGTCAACTCCCGCCGTCATATAAGGCAATCGCAAGAAATTGCATTGCGACGGCAATTTTTTACGCTTGGCTCAATTTTGCAAAATGCTATTGCTTATCCGCCCCGTTTCTGTTATAATTATAAAAATATTCAAAACGATATGCAACGAATTTATCCCACACAAGAACTTTTACAATACTTCAAATCCCGTCCGGACACGCTGATATTCGAGGGTTATTGCCGCTATTCGAAAGAAGCGGAATTATATCAAGACGGGGATTCTTTTGCCTTGGTCGTAAAAGTAGGCGATACATTCAAGTGTTGTTTTTCCGGTTGCGACAATGAACTTGTAACGCAAACGCTTGCTCCTCTCAAAGGCAAGGTGGAACTTTGCGGAGTTGACCCGAACATAACGGAAGGTTTGATGAACGTTTACAATTTCGAGTACCTTACGAAATGCTATCTGTGCGAGTGGAATAAAACACCCCTTTCTTACGTTTGTTCGGAAAAAATTCAACCCATATCTCCGCAATTCGCCCAAATGGTATCCGACGGCACTCATTATCACGCGGACACCGAAGAAATAAAACAATGTATCAACCTACATCCGTCGGCGGCAATTTATCGTGACGATAAGCCCATCTGTTGGTGTTTGTGTCATCTCGAAAAAAGCCTCGGAATGTTGTATACCTTGCCGGAATATCGCCGCAAAGGCTACGCGTTGGAAGTGATGACCGCGCTTTGCAAAAAGATTATCGCGAAAGGAGACGTGCCGTTCGCTTATATTGTGACGGACAATACCGCGTCGCTCAATCTCGCAGCAAAATACAATCTCGAACGTGTAAAGCGCGCGGACTACTTTCGCTTTGAAAAATGATGCCGCTAAGTATACGGTGTGTAAAACCGAAAAATGACAAAATTCTTTTCATCAAAAGAAAGCGTTTGCACGTTTTGCGTCGTATTAAACAATTGCCACAATACGTCGAATGTTGAATTTGTACTGTTTTCGGGGATCGAACAGCATTGAAAAGATGAATTTTTACAAACGACAATCCAAATAAGAGGAGACAATATGAATTTACTTGCTTTTTTTGAAAACGCTACCGAAACCGCACCCGGATTTTGGGAAAAGGTTTGGGATTTTTTACAAGTGGAAGGTTTGGGACTGCTTGCTTCGGCATTTATTTTGGTGTCGTTTTTGTTCTCCAAACAGGTAATAACCCGTCTGATAAATTTTGTGGGTTGTATTATATTTGTTATCTACGCATTACTGTTTTTGCCCACCCCGTCCTACTCTACCGCATTTATGAATGCGGCGCTTGCAATCGTGCATATAGTCTTTTTGACAAAGGATTTTATCGCCAAGAAAAAGGCAAAATCCTCCGTTGACGGCATTCAAAATGCCGAACAGACAACCGACGGCGAACAACCGTCGACCGAATCGGATACCGAACAACCCGCCGCACAGCAAACCGACTCGACAAACAGCTGACAACGCATTTGCGGCAGTCGGTTATTATTTTGACAAAAGCAGAGTCTTAAAAGATAACCGTTACTTTCCGAATTATAAGCCTGTCTCGATAATGCTGTTTCGACTCATTTTAACAATATTATTGCGGCTATACAAAATACGTACTTTGTATAGCCGTATTTTTGCGCCGTTTGCGATAAATCGGTTCCGCAAGTTATTTATATGTCTTCCTTTTTTCGGAGCGATGTTTTTTCGTATTGCGGTTGCAAAATGGATTGTAAGATATGAAGTTATTGCCTAAAAACATATCAAATAAAAAATTATTTTGCCAAGCGTTTGACAACCCACCGCAAAAGATATATACTATATACGTTATTGGGGTATAGCCAAGCGGTAAGGCAACGGATTCTGACTCCGTCATTTCGCAGGTTCAAATCCTGCTACCCTAGCCAAACGGGCAACTACGCTTTGAGTTGCAATGGAAAAGAGCGCACTACGTGTGTTCTTTTTTATTGTTGCTTTTTTGCGCTCAGTTCCGTTGCTGCCTTTTTGCTTGTTGCCCTATTCTACCGTGTAGTCGGGACAGTTTGAAATAATGTAGCGCTCCTCTCAATCGACTTAATCTCTCGCAGCATACCGCATTTGTTGTCGCAGTAGGTGCGTAGTAGATTATATTTCAATCGCTCCGCTTACCCTGCGCTTCGCTTGCGACAAATCCTGCTACCCTAATATTGCGCGGCTCGCTTAACAAGTGCACGCTGCGAGACAAATCCCGCCATCTCAATAACATAATCGTTTTGTATAAAACAGCCGTAATTTTTATCTAAAATTTCTATTAAGACAGGTTAATGTGCTTTGAAACAAGTTTTTAACCGCATAAAATCATGTCGAACCGTTCAATAAGTTTTGTCATATAACGAAAACTTAACACAAACAAAAATCATACAAAAGGAAGCGCTGTTGCGCTTCCTTTTGAGATGTAAAAAATCGCAAGAAATATTAAAAAGGAGGTAAGACAAAACTTGCAACTTTTTACCGCGAAAACAATTAAATCGGTATCTGCCGATTATCGTTAAAAATAAAATCAGCTTTTGGACAAAAATTCCTTTGTGCGTTCTTGTTGCGGATGGGTAAAAATCTGTTCCGGCGTCCCCTCTTCGACGATTACGCCGCCGTCCATAAATACAATATGATTGGCAACGTCTTTTGCAAAACCCATTTCATGCGTCACCACCAACATGGTAAGACCTTGTTCGGCAAGAGTTTTCATTGTCGAAAGCACCTCGCCCACCATTTCGGGATCAAGCGCGCTTGTAGGTTCGTCAAACAGCAATACTTCGGGATTCATACACAATGCTCGCGCTATTGCCACGCGTTGTTTTTGTCCGCCCGACAATTGGCGCGGTTTGGCATTTACAAACGCAGCCATTCCCACCGATTCGAGATATTTCATAGCCGTTTTTTCCGCATCGGCTTTGTTAAGTTTGAGTACTTTGCGCGGTCCCAACATACAATTGTGCAACACATTGAGATTGTTGAAAAGATTAAAGGATTGAAATACCATTCCAACTTTTTGACGGAGTAAAGGCGGCTTACGCATTGCGGTAACGTCCTCGCCGTGAAACAGTATACGTCCCGAAGTCGGTTTTTCAAATAAATTTATACACCGCAACAACGTACTTTTGCCGCTGCCCGAAGGACCGATAATACAAGTTACATCGCCCTTGTTGACATAAAAATCTATATCTTTGAGAACCTCATTCTCGCCGAAATTTTTGCCGAGATGTTCAACGCGTATGATGACGGACGAATCCTGTGCCGAATTTGTTTGTCCGATTTGTGCGGACGGGGTAAGTTTTTCAGCCATTGTTCACCTCTTTAACGTAGGACTCCGCATCCATATTTTGCGAGCCGAGTACTTTGTAGTTTTTGTTTCCGTCCATCTTACGTTCGATAAATCGCAGCAGCATACTGATAGAGAACGTAAGAATAAAGTACACTATTGCCACCAACAAATATGTTTCAAAGGTCTTGTATGTTTGTGTAACAATATCCTTGGCAACAAAAAACAGTTCGGTAAAACCTATTACGTTCAATACCGACGTGTCCTTGATGTTGATTACAAATTCGTTACTGACCGACGGCAAAATATTGCGCAGAGCCTGCGGCAATACCACTTGAAACATGGTCTGCGAGTGAGTCAATCCCAACGCATGCGCGCCCTCGAATTGCCCCTTGTCGATGGATATAATGCCTCCTCGCACTATTTCCGCCATATAAGCGCCCGTATTTATCGATACGATTATTAATCCGCTGACGGTAACGTCCAGGGTTTGTCCGTTGTTTAGTTTTGCAAATCCCCAAAAAATCACCATAGCCTGAACCATCATCGGCGTACCGCGAAAAATTTCCACATAAGCGGTCAGAATGTAATCGCCGATTTTTTTCAGAACTTTTACGAATTTGTTTTTGGGATCGGGTATTGTACGATACACTCCGATGAGTACACCGATAATCAATCCGACAATCGTACCGATAAGCGCCACAAGCATGGTATAGCCCACGCCAATCAAGATGTCGGTAATGTATTCGCAAAGAATTTCTATCATTTATTCAAAGTTACTCCACAATGTTTTCACCGCCGGACAAGGTTATAGCCTTCCGCATAAGTTCGTCGCGTTCCGTTTGTTGGATGTTTTTCAAAATCTCGTTTACCTTCGCGGTGAGATCGCTGCCTTTTTTTACGCCTACGGCTATTGCGGTATCCGCATCGGTCGCGCTGAATCCCGTGCTATTGTTTACAAGATGAATATAAGTAAAATCGGGATTGGATGCGCAATTTTCGATCGCGCCCGGTTCTTCCGCGACATAGGCGTCTATTGCTTTGACGTTTAACGCATTGATCAGCGCGGGGAAATCCGCAAGGGGCGTTTGCGGCAGAATACCGTATTTCGGTCCTTGCGACTGCAAAGCGTCGTCGTGGAATGTGCCCTTTTGAGCAGCGACTTTTGCTCCGCTGAAATCCTCCAAACTTGTCGCGTGCGCAAAATTACCGTCGCTGCGCACAACCAAAACAAGATTGCTCTGATAGTACGGTTCGGAAAAATCGATTTGCTGCTTGCGTTCTTCCGTCGGAGACATACCCGCGATTACCAAATCGACGGTGCCCGCGTTCAGTGCGGGAATAAGCGAATCCCATTCCATTTTGACTACAACGAGCTCTTTGCCGAGAGCTTCTGCGATTTTTTTCGCGATCATAACGTCGTAGCCGTTGGCATAGCTGTTGTGCAGCGGCGAATAGTTGGTGTTGTATATTTGCACGGCACCGTCGCTATCATCACGCTGAGTATAGTTGAATGGCGAATAGGCGCACTCCAAGCCCACATACAGCTTGTTGTCATCTTTGCCTGAACATGCGGCAAACATAAACAAAAATGAAGCCGCAAGTACCGCCACTGCCAAAATACACATTATTCCGGTTGTTTTTCTCATTTGGATTCTCCTGAAAATTTATTTAATCGAAAAAGACTTTACAACTGCTTGAAGCGAAAAAAAAACCGCAACAAGCGAGCGACGGTCGCCGTTACGGATAAATCAAACGACAAAATCTTTTCGATACTTTTCAGCGTTACAGACGCGACAAGCGCTTGCATGCCGGTGCGACAAGTTTATTTGTGACTGCAACAGACCAGACATTCCGTAGAGAAACGGCAATCAAAAACAAACCGAGGCGAAAAGATTTGCTATTAAAAAATCCGCAACAAGCGAAGCTATATTGCGGAAAAAATCAACAATATACGATAGCGCTCCACTTGCGTGACAGTACGGCGCATATTGTACGCCGTCCCAGCACAGCCGCCTTTCAGACAAAGCGTCTGTACTTCGGTTGCTTCCCCTTTTCCGCCGACCGTTTGTCTGACCGAGTCGGTTTGTCATGGAAGCCACAACCTCTATCAATTATGTAATTATTGTATCACTCAACGAGATATGTGTCAAACAAATAAAGCACGTTCAAATATATTTTTCTACAGTGCGTACCATTTTTTTCAACTCTGCCTCGTCTTTGGGGTGCCACTTGACATAATCGTCGTTCCAAACGCCGTATTCGGATACCGTCGGATCGTCGCATACGTTGCCCAACCAATCGGCGCGAGACGCAATAAGTCCGACATCGGTTACGGTTGCCGTTGCCACCGCCGAAACCAAATATTTTTCCAGATCGCTCAACGCTTTCAACTCGCCGACGGGTAAAAAAGCCACCTCGATGTGTTTTTCGATATAATCGGTGACGGCATTTTCCGTAGCGGCGTCGCCTTTTTCCTTCTTAAGCAACCATTTGGAAAGTTTTTTCGGATTGCCGTTCAAAATCGAGCTTCCTATATGTTTGCGCAATATACTGCGATTTTTGCTGTTTACAAGGTGATTGAACACTCGCGGCAACAATCCGTTGATACTTGTAGGCTCGTGCGTGCCTACGCGCACGATTCGTTTCGGTTGGACGCTCTTGTCCAACATAACATACAATCCGTTTAGCGGCAGAGTGTGTTCTCCGCGAAAATCGAAAAGGGCGTTGCCTCCGTCAAAACTCACGATTGCCGAGTCGGCAAGTACCTTATCGAGCAATTTATGGTATATTTGCACCGATATTTCGGCATATTTCAAAAGTAATTCTTCACGTTTCATAACTACCTCCGAGTCAGCGATATTGTAACACACCGTACGCTACAATGCAATAGTTGCGACATTAAATACGCGTTATTGCCAAAAAAAGATATTATTTTGTGAAATATCCGCAACATTGCGTGCCCGATACGACGTTTTTATTCTATATTTACGCGATACGTATTTGCAATGACGATATACCGCCGTGTTTCAACAATTATTTATTTGCGTTTTGCGTGTTTTTTGTTTTGTAAAACCACTATCGTGATATATGCTGCAAGCAACAAGGCGCATGTGCCGAGTAAAATGACATACATACTCCACAACGGCATTTGCGTTTCGCCGACATACAAATTGCCGTCAAATGCGTCCAACAGCGCAGTCTTCCCTTCGCTCGACAAACCCGTTCTGCCCAATTCCTCTACGTATCCGCGCATAAGGTGCGAACGCATGATGCCGACGCCGTAGGTTCCCGGAAGAACGCACAAAATGTTTCTTACGCCCTCGGCGAACTGAGACAGCGGCATATAAGCGCCGCATATAAAACCGTAAAGACTGCTTACCAACGTGGAAACGGCGGAAAGCGCGCCCTGCGTGGAAACATAACTTTCGATTACTCCCGCAAGCAACGTTCCGAACAGCACGCAACACAACGTATCCGCCAAAACCATAAACACGTCCCCCACGGGAATATACCAACCGACTACTGCCAAATACACAAATCCGACTGCCAAAACGCAAAGCATAACGATCAGCGTCACCAAAAAATTTGCCATAAAATAGCTTAACGACAGCGTGGTACCCTTGACGGGAGAGGTGCGCAGATCGCTCAGAGAACCTTCTATTTTATCCTGAACCATCACGGCATTTGAACAAATAGCCACCGTTACCGAACAAACAGCCATAACAGAGGACAACAACCAACTGCCTGCAAGACCGTTCAAAATTTTGTCGTCCGCAACAAATTGAAAAGCCTGCAATATGGAGCGAAACGAATCGAGATAGACAGTACGCAAAAACGTCACAAACAGCACCAACAGTATCATAGGCGTAATGAGCGACACGAAAAACAAAAATTTATCTTTGAAATAACATTTCATATTGCGCACGGTAAGCGCCCACAGTTTTTTTAATTCACACATACTATGCCTCCCTAATGTCTTTGCCCGTTACGCGTAAAAATACGCTGTCCATATTGCCTTTCAGTACTTCGTAGTCGTCGAACAGCTCGGAATGAGCGGTTATCAATTTTGTTGCCGCCGCGGTATTCTCCACTTCGACGTCAACGTAATCGCGTTCGCGCTTGACGTGAAAGCCCTGCGACAAAAACAATTTCGACGCCTCGTCAATATGACGATACAAACGAACGATGTCTGTGGCAAATACCGTTTTCAGTTCGTGCGGCGTGCCCTCCGCGACTTTTTTGCCCGCGTCGAGAATAACTACATAGTCAGCGATCGCCGCTTCTTCCATATAATGAGTGGTTAAAAACACCGTCAACCCGTTTTTTTGACGCAAACCGTCGATAACTTTCCATACCGTTTGTCTTGTCTGCGGGTCGAGCCCGGTTGTGGGTTCGTCCAAAATAAGCAGTTCCGGCTCGTGGATCAACGCTCTTGCAATATCCGCGCGGCGGCGCTGTCCGCCGGACAGTTTGACGAGAGGACGTTTCAGAATATCTTTCAGTTCCAACAACTCGTCCAACTCATCCAGCCGCGCTTTGAACTGCGCCCCGAAAATGCCGTAAAGCGCCGCACGACTTTTAAGATTGTCATATACGGAAAGGCGCTTGTCCAACACAGAGGATTGAAAAACAATGCCCAATTTTGCCTTTACGTCGTCCGCATGTTTATCGACGTCCTCGCCGCATACGACCACCGTACCGCTGTCTTTGGGCAAAATTCCGCTGATAATATTTATCGTTGTGGATTTTCCCGCGCCGTTTACGCCCAAAAAAGCAAACAATTCTCCCTTTTTTACGCAAAAAGACAGGTCGTTTACCGCTTTTACGTTCTTGAAAGATTTGTACAAATTGTTTATTTCAATTACCATTTTTTCCTCCGAAAAGTTTTTCTTTGATCGCAAAAAATTCCTCCGACAACAAATTGCCGACGGTCTCCCACTCCCAATCGAGAAAGCCCGTTGCATACATCGTCGCAATGCCGTGCACGTATATCCACATATGCGTGTGAATTTTTTCCGCAGCCGTATCGTCAAAACCGTACTGCGTCACACGCATAGCCTCGCGATGAAACGTGTTATCCGACGGCTGCAAGTCCGCGCTTCCCTCTCTGTTGCACATAAACAGACATTTGAAAAGGTTGGGGCGCTCCTTTGCAAAACGTATGTATCCCATTCCGCTCGCTTTGTACTCGGGATATTTGCCGGAGGAAATCTCACGCAAAACATATCCGTCATAACACTTGCCAATTTCCTCGATAACCGCATTTTTCAGTTCTGCCAGGTTGGCGAAACGCAAATATATCGGCTGTGTGGAACAACCGCACCTCGCCGCAACACTGCGCGCATTGAGAGCGTCCATACCGCGTTCCGCAACGAGATTCAACGCTTCCGCCACTATTTTCTCGGCAGTAATTTGTTGCTTTGCCATCAATCCCCCCCCCTCAAAAATAACAAGCGTTATTGATAACAATTGTTATTTTAGCATTTGTATACCGCGATGTCAAGTAGCGAAAACGATTTTTTCGAAAAAAGTTATTTATGTCGAAAAAAGCATATTCGGGCGGCAAAAAAATAATATAAAACAGCAAAAATCGCGCCGAAACGTCAAAAAGCACATCAATTTGACGTCAATTGTTGACGGTGTTCGCAATAAATGATATAATTTAGTATCAAAACGTTATTGCCTGACGGCAAAAGAGGTTTTTATGAAAAAAATTGCCGAAAAAATTGCATTGGTCGCGTTGATCTGCATTACTTTTATGTTTGTGTTGCTTGCCGTACTCTACGCCTCCGACGTGATACCGCAAAAGGCAGCGGCGGACAGCGGCGCCACGATCGTCGTGTTGTCGGTATTGGCGGCAATGTATATCGGTTTGTCGGTATATTTGCTGCTGCTCAACTTTTCCGAAGTGTTCAACGTAAAACGCATATTGCTGTTTTATGACGCGGAAATGACAACCCGCGCAAGCCACAAAGTGGTAAAAAACATAATTCGCGGCTGCGCAAAGGAATTTCCGCAATTCAAGATCAGACGAACGGTGTTTCGCGTAGACGACAAAATGGGTTTGGTCGCCAACATATCGTTGGAATCGGTTGTCGCGGAGGACATAAACAACTATTTGCCGCAGCTTAAAAATTTGCTGGTGCAAAGTTTTGCGGAATCGCTCGGATTGAAATTCAACGCGATCAATTTCGACGTGGTCAAACTTTCCAAGAAATACACCCCCACCGATACGCAGTTGGAGATTTCCAGACAGACGGCGGAGGACGAGGACTACGAGGGCGAATACAATTCGGAACAAACGCCGATCCGCGAGGAGAGCAACGAGAGCGAAACGGATTTCGACGACGAAGAGGAAAAAATCTTTGCCAATTTTTGATTAAAACAGCTAAAAAGCAATGGGGAGCGAAAAATTTTCGCTCCCTTTTATTTTCAATAACGGTGATAATTTTCTTTTAATTGCACATTCTACTGTCAAAAACAGGGGGATGAAAGCAATGACCGTAGCACAGCAAGTGGGTGAAAATCTTCGTTCGGCACGAAAAGCCAAAGGAATGACGCAACAAAAAGTGGCGGAAGCTATGAACAAATATCAGTCGGATTACAGCGACTATGAGCGGGGACTCATTCAGTTGGACTACGACAAAATACTTTTTTTGTGCGATTTGTTTGAAATTACGCCAAACGATCTGTTTCACGTAAGCAATATATCAAATTTTTAGCAACTGTTCAAGCAATCCGTCAAGACGTTGACGTTGATCGCCGTTCAGAAGGGGGCGCACGCGGTTGGCAAACGCAATGAGTTGTTCATTGCTCAGCTGTCCGCGCGCCTTTTGTTCTATTACGTTGTTTACAATATCCCTTACAAGCTGCCCTTCGCCCTCGCGCTCGTACTTGGCGGCAAGTCGCTTCATCTCCTCCACTTTGCTTTGATAGTCGTTTTGCGCGTCCTGCGGCGGCGTTTGCCGAGAATTTTGCCGAGTAGTTTCCTGTTGAGGCTGTTTTTCACTGTACTCGTTTCGCCTGTTTACGAATATATTGCGAGGGTCGTTGTCATTGAGCATAGTTGTTCTCCTTGAAATTTAGTTGTTACTATAAATTATATGACGGCATATAATGTAATGATTACCAAAAAGGGGTGGCTGCATGAATTTGTCTACCGTTGCGCTGATATTGCTGGCGTGGCAACTGCTGAGTTCGGACAAAAAGCAGACGCGTCGTGAGCCGCCTCGGTTGGGACTCGGCGAAATTTTGTCCGACAACGTCAAAAATATTATACATAGCGCACAAAAATTATCGGACGGCTCCTGCTCGCAAGAGGATAGGGCGGGCGCCATTTTCGAGATAATGTCAAACCCCACGTTGCAGAATATCGCAAGCACTCTTTTCGGCAATATGGGAACCGGTTCCGCTGCCGACGCGGCGCCGCAAAAAAGCGCCGAGGTCAACGACCCCGACGTCAACAGCGAAGGGTACCGATTTGAAACGCCGTCGCCCGATTCTCGGGAGTTTTTCCGCCCGATAGACGATATTGCGGATACGGACATAAAACACAAACTGTATTGGTTTTACGACAATTGGTACACAAAATAGCGAGCTTCGCCGACGGCAAACGCAGCAAACCGCTTGCCGAACAGACGCACCGCTGCCGATCGTCGTAAAACGGCACGCCGCAACTCCCGTCGCAGAGCCTTGTGTAAAACCGAAGCGCACCTCACAAGTCGGACAGAAAACAACCGACCCGCGGGGTGCGCCTCTTTGTGGA
>CANQGD010000016.1 GCA_947601445.1 uncultured Clostridia bacterium
ATTGAAAACATCTTTGTCCCGATCTATGCGAAAAACGGCGTTACGGACAAAAAAATCGTGGAGTATATGTCGCACTATTTCATCAGCGGCGTCACCGCGATTACAATGGAATGGGTGAAGCGCGGGTGTGAGGACGATATTCTGTTCATCTGCGAAGTCATTTCCATTTGCGTGCGCCCCTCGATGAAAGTGTCATTGAATTAAAAGAACATGAAGAAGATCCTCGAATTTTTCAAAACGCCGCCGTTGTGGTTTTTGTTCGTCCTTGCAGTCATCGCAATCGGCGGAGCGGTGGGCGGAACGCTCTTTCTCACGCAAGAAAGCCTGTCCGCATACGTTATGGTGGGCTATGCCTTCCTCGGCGTGATGTGCGTTTCCGTCGGCTACTGCATTTACGGCTTTATCAAGACATTCCCCGCTTTGAACGAGCGAATTTTGAAATGGTCTGAAAATAAGCCATTTTGGAACAGAGTTTTCACCGAATACGGCTTCCGCACGATCTTGTTTTCTATCGGCTCGTTTGCGATCAATCTTGCGTTCGCCGTCTATAACGGCTCGGTCGCCATTGTTATCCGCTCGATTTGGTTCGGTGCGCTCGCAGCATACTACATTCTTTTGATTGTGCTTCGTGGAATGATCCTCGTATATTACGCAAAGCGGAATAAAGCCGTCAAAGCAGGGCAAACGGAAGATATAACCAAGCGGAAAGATATGCGCATTTACCGCATTTGCGGGATCGTCTTATTGCTTCTGCCGATCGCGCTTTCTTTCGCCATTTTACAAATGGTGCGGGCAAACGATTCGTTTGTCCATACGGGCATTACGATCTATGCCTATGCGATTTACGCCTTTTATAAAATCATCGTGTCAATCTATAACTTCGTCAAGACAAGGCAGTCGAGCGAAATGACCGTGCGGGCGGCGAAGAATATCAACCTTGCCGACGCGATGGTGTCCATTCTCGCTTTGCAGACGGCAATGTTTCGGGAGTTTGACACGGCGGGCGATTTTGTCAACATCGCAAGGATGAACGCCGTAACAGGTGCAATTGTCTGCGGCTTGACGGCGGCTATCGGGATATATATGATTGTAATTGCCGTTAAAAAAATAAGAAAACACAAAAATTAAAGAAAATCAAACAATATAAATAAACAACGAAAAGACCGAGAAATGTTTCAAGGTCTCTTTGTTTTGCTTAAAAGTGTTTCCGTAAATAAATTTTAATGTTCCGTCAATTATCAGACCGTACTTTTGTTCTCGGTCGAAAGATATGGGCGTAATGGGTTTTAATGCCGACGGTTTATGTCAATTGGTTGAAATGTCTGTCAGGATTGACGATTATCGTTTGATATTCGTTGTATACAACAAATCCCGGCGGCGCCTTGGTGGGTTTTTTGACGTTTGTACGCGGCGTAAAGTCCACGGGAATTTTGCTTCCGCTTTTTGCTTGAGAGTAGTATGCGCATATTTCCGCGGCTTCTTGTATCACGTTGTTCGGTATTTCTTCCGTTTGGCGCACAATAACCACGTGAGACGAATGAATTTTTTGAGTGTGCAACCACAAATCGTCGGCGTGCGCCAACTTGAACGTGACAAAGTTGTTTTGGATGTTGTTTTTGCCTACGTAAACGGTGTATCCGTGCAAGTTATATTTGAGGGGTTTGATAGGCGTTTCCGTCTTTTTGACGGCTTTCGACTCTTTTATAAGTCCGAGCGCGGTCAATTCATCGCGTATCTGTTGCAAATCATCCGGGTCTGTGCAAAAGCGTAAATTTTCTTTGATTGTCAGCAAATAGTTTAACAATTCGCTGTTCTCTTCCACGAGTTTCACGTTGTGTTCAAACGAGGATTTCAGTTTGCGGTATTTCTTGTAGTATGCTTGTGCATTTTGTTGCGGAGACAACTGTCTGTCCAGCGGGATTGTAACGGTATTTCCGTCGATAAAGTTTGTACAGGTCAACTTTTCTTTGTCTTTGATATTCCACAGATTGGAAAGTATCAGATCGCCGTACAATTTGAAAGTTTCTCTGTTTTCCGCGTCCAACAGCGTCTGGCGTTGCGCAGCCAATTTTTTCTCCGTGCGCGAGACGGCGTTTTTTACCGTCGTCGTTACGGCTCTTGCCTTGTCTGCAAAGCGTTGTCTTTTGTCCAACAGATAGAAGTAGTTGTCGTGAGCTTTGTTCAGTGTGTCGAAAAACAGCTTTTCTCCCTTTTGAGAAATATAGTCGAACGGGCAAGTATCTACGGGCGTGCCGTTGTTAAGCACGACGTTGGGTTTTTTATTTTCGAGATTGCTCTTGTATTGTGCAAGCCTGTCTAATACTCGCGCATTGTTGGTTGCGGAGTGATCGTTTTCGTCAATTCCGCAAAGAATCTCGTTCACTGTGGATTGAGAAACTCCCAATAGAACATCAGGCAATGTTTTTCTCAACGGGAGATTACATTCGTTCAGATATTCCGCCACCCGAAAAAAATCAAACGGTTCTATCTTGTCCTGAGGGGCGAAAAAGCGGTATTTCACGCCTGTCATTATCAATCTCGACGTATTCAAATCCTGCGGAAGATGTTTTATGCTGTCCAATACCGTATAATTTTCATCCGTCAAAATTATGTTGGATGTTTTGCCCGTCAATTCGAAAATGAGTTTCATTTCCTTTTTGTAACCCAATTCGTCGTTTACGCTCAAAGAAAATTCCAACACGCGCTCAAACGGCATTTGTTTTATCGCGGTAACTGCGGCGTTGGTAAGATATTTTCTCAACAGCATACAAAACGCGGGCGCAACCTTGGGGTTGTCCGTAGGCATTTCCGTTATGTGTATTCTGTTGACATTTGCATTTGCCGAAATAACCAACTTGTAGGTCTGCTTGTTGAATATAAACAGAACGATTTCGTCTCGTTCCGGTTGATAAATTTTAGTAATTTTGCCGCCGACGATCGTTTCTTCGAGTTCTTTTTCGATCACCGACAAAGTAAGCGCGTCAAATGCCATTGTATCTCCCGATTTCAGCCGAATGAATTTATTTTTTTCACGGCAAACAAATTATATCACAGCTTTTCAAGTCTTGCAACGCAAAATGCCATCGTCGCTTGGCAATCGCAAGGCAATGCGTCGCTTTGCGGAGTTTTGGTAATATACTGCAACTTAGGACAAATTTTTGCCTTGAAATTCGATTGCTAAAATTAGATATATATGATAAAATATAAAACCGTCGGAGCAATCCGCCCAATTGAACTTATTGTCGGAGGACTAACATGAAATACACGCAAAAGAGAGAAAAACACACTTTGACCGTCACCTTTAAGGTCAATGCCGAGGAATGGGCGGAATTCGATCGCCGCGCCTATGAGCAAAGCAAGGGAAAGTACAATGTGCCCGGTTTCCGCAAAGGACACGTTCCCAAAAATGTATTGGAAAACCGATATGGGAAAGGATTGTTCTTTGAAGATGCGCTTTATATGTGCGCGCAAGAATATTACGGCAACTTTTTGGATAAAAATAAAGAAGTGGTACCCGTTGTGCGTCCATCCATAGACGAAAAATCCATCAAGCTGGACGATAAAGGCTTGACATTCGCAATCGTCGTTACCTTGCAACCGGAATTTACTCTCGGTCAATACAAAGGTTTGACTATCGAAAAGACCGTTCCGCAAACCGTCAAAGAAGAAGATGTCAACGCGGAAATAGAAAGAGTGCGCGAACGTAACGCGCGTTTCATCGAGATTTCCGACCGTCCCGTGCAAGAGGGCGATCAAGTCAATCTCGATTACTGCGGCAAGGTGGACGGAGTGGCGTTCAAAGGCGGCACCGCCGAGAAATATACGCTTACAATCGGTTCTCACAGTTTTATTCCAGGTTTTGAAGAACAACTTGTGGGAATGACGATAGGCGAAACTCGCGATATAAACGTCACCTTCCCCGAGGAATATCACGCAGAAGAGCTCAAAGGCAAGCAAGCGGTGTTTACCGTTACCGTCAACAGCATCACCGTGAAAGAACTGCCCGAAATCGACGACGAATTTGCCAAGGATGTCAGCGAGTTTGGTACTTTGCAGGAGTACAAGCAGGACATAAGCAGAATTATTGCCGAGCGTTATGCCCAAGAAGCCGAACGTGAAGACGAAAACAAACTCATCGAGACAATAGTCAACGGTACGCAAATAGATATACCCGAGGTAATGATCGAAGAACAGATAGATCGGTATATCGACGATTTCCGTTATCAGTTGCAAAACAGCGGAATGAATCTGGAAAATTATTTTAAATATTCGGGAATGACAATGGAACAGCTGCGTAAAGAGTATCGCGAACGTGCGGAAAAAGCCGTACACACTCGTTTGGTATTCGAGACCATCGTCAAAGAGGAAAATATAACTGCCACAGATGAGCAAATAGATGAAAAAATCAGGGAATATACGCAGCGTATCGGTACTACTTACGAAGAATTTACCCAACAGCTCAATCCGACAGACAGATATTATTTCGAAAATCAGGCAATCACCGAGTCACTTATAGAGTTGCTCAAAAAGGAAAATACAATTGCCTGATAAGCATGGAGAAACAGTATGACATTGATACCCATGGTAGTAGACCGCACTGACAGCGGTGAAAGAAGCTATGACATCTACTCGCGCCTTTTGGAGGATCGAGTCGTATTTTTGAGCGGTCAAATCACAAGCGAACTGTCCAATCTGGTGGTGGCGCAGTTGATTTATCTCGAATCCAAAGATCCCACCAAGGACATTTCTTTGTATATCAACAGTCCCGGCGGCGAAGTTACCGCGGGGCTTGCCATTTACGATACAATGAAATATATTCGCTGCGATGTTTCCACAATATGTATAGGTATGGCGGCGAGTATGGGCGCATTTTTGCTGGCGGCAGGCGCCAAAGGTAAGCGTTTTGCATTACCCAATAGCGAAATAATGATTCATCAGGTATTGGGAGGCAGTCAGGGACAGGCTTCGGATGTTGAGATACAGACAAAGCAACTGTTGAAAATCAAAAATAAAATCAACTCTATTCTTGCCGAAAACGTCGGCAAATCCGTCGAAGAAGTGGAACGCGACACCGATCGCGACAATTATTTGACTGCCGAAGAAGCGTTGAACTACGGTATTGTAGACAAGGTTTTTTACACGCGTAAAGCGTAACGGGCAAATTGCATGCCGTTGAGGCTGCAATGCCGAAAAAAAGTTTCGGTGTAAAACATATAAAAACATATTTTTACACCCTATCAGTAAAAAGGAGAAAATATGCAAGTTTGTTCCTTTTGCGGGAAAAAAGAAAATGAAGTTAGGCGGCTTTTGTCCGCACCAAACGGCGTGTGTATTTGCGACGCGTGTATAGCCACCTGTCAAAGTATTCTCGACAGCGACAGCACTCCGGATTTTTTCGAAGGTATGCATTTGCCCAAGCCGGATGAAATAAAGGCGGAATTGGACAAATATGTAGTGGGTCAGGACGATGCGAAAAAGACGCTCGCGGTGGCTGTGTACAATCATTACAAACGCGTGCTTTATTCCGACAAAAGCAATGACGACGTGGAGTTGGAAAAGAGCAACATTCTGATGTTGGGACCTACGGGTTGCGGCAAAACGTTGCTTGCCAAAACTCTTGCCAAGATTCTCGACGTGCCGTTTGCCGTCGCCGACGCGACGACTTTGACGGAAGCGGGTTACGTGGGAGAAGATGTGGAAAATATACTTCTCAAACTCATTCAGGCTGCGGATTATGACGTGGCACGCGCAGAACACGGCATTATTTACATTGACGAGATAGACAAAATTGCCAAAAAAACGGAAAATGTTTCCATAACGCGAGACGTATCGGGCGAAGGCGTGCAACAGGCATTGCTCAAAATTATAGAAAGTACCGTTGCCAACGTGCCGCCGCAAGGGGGAAGGAAGCATCCGCAAGCGGAAAGCATTCCTATCGATACTACCAATATTCTCTTCATTTGCGGAGGAGCATTTGTCGGTTTGGAAAAAATCGCCGAAAAGCGTCAACAAGGTGCGGGATTGGGTTTCGGCAATCAAATCAAGAGTACCGAGGAGATCGACCACTCCGAGTTGGTAAAAAATTTGCAACCGCAGGATTTTATCAAATACGGACTTATTCCCGAATTTGTGGGCAGATTGCCCATAACGGTAGGATTGTCCCCGTTAAACGAAAAAGCGTTGGTGCAAATTCTCACCGAGCCGAAGAACTGTCTTATCAAACAATACAAAAAGCTGTTCAAGTTGGACGGTATCGAGTTGGAATTCGATGATGACGCGCTTGCTGCAATTGCGGAAAAATCAATGCGGCTAAAAACAGGCGCTCGCGGTTTGCGCTCGGTATTGGAAAATTTGATGCTCAACTGCATGTACGAAGCGCCCAGCCGCGGAGACGTGGAACGCGTGCGTATAACGCGCCAAAGCGTGGAGGGCAACGGCGATCCGCTTGTTACGCGCAAAGCCGGCTGACCGACGCAACCCGATTTTTACGGCGAATTTATTGCATATTAAATTTTTGTATCGCTGTATTCGATCGCTCCCTTTCCGGGGAGCGATTTGCTTTGCGTACTTTTATTCGATGAAACTTCGGGTTAAATAACGTCACGCAAATAATCGCGGTACGTCTTGATATTCTGCGTGCCGAAACAACCGCCGATTACGTTGCGACGCGTTTCACGTTGTCGCAAGCAAAGCGTTGCCGTCAATTGCTCGTCGATAATGTGTTTTCGGCGCAAGTCGGTATTTAACGGTGTAACGTTTTGCGGTAATTCGGGTCGGATAAGTATCAACCGAGGCGATACTTTGCGGATTGCAAATAAATCGAAATCGCCATCTTTTATAAAATTTGGGTTGGATATAACTCTATTAAAGACAAAACGAGTAAAGCCTCGTTCATTTTAATCGGGTTTTTTGTTGCAAAATAAAGTATTTTATTCTATAATTATTTTGATTAAATTAAACAACCGAGCGTTGACCCGATATATTTGGCTGAGCGAATCCGTTTACGGACTAATTCGATCCGCGGCTGAATTTTATCACTAAATAAATTTAAACTACACACACTATAAGAAAACTTCGAGATGAGGTGCGCAAAGTGACACAGTACAACAATATGCCTGTATTGGCAATGAGAGGCAATTTCTTTTTCCCCAATATCCGAGCGAAAGTGGAGGTTGCTCGTGAAATTTCACGCAATGCGTTGAAATATGCTTTGGAAAACGGCGGCAAATTTTTGATGGTCAGTCAAATTGATCCGGCTAAATCCAATCCAACGGAGCTGGCGGATTTTTACTCGGTGGGAGTAATTGCCGAAATAGCCTCCGTAGAGAGTGCAACCATGGAAGCTACCACGGTTATAGCTCACACTTTCGATGTGGGCAAAATTACTCATTGGACGTTCGGTAACGATATTATTTTCGCCGACGTGGAAACTCTTTCCTTTACCTGCAAGCAGGACAACGAGACGCGAGCATTGTTCGATCAAACGCTTTTGCACATCAAAAAATTATCCGAGATAAACAAAAACGTCACCAAGCCGGATGTAAACGTATTTTTCACAAACGGTCAAATAGATTATCTTGCTTTTACCAACGTTGTCGCCAATGAAATAGTAACAAGACTCGGAGAGCGGCAGCGTATCTTGGAAGAAACCGACGTGGAAACGCGCCTCGAACGTATTTGCGCGTATATTGTCGCCGAATTGGATTACGCCAATGCCGAAAAACGCATAGCAAACCGTGTAAAACAGCAAGTACAATCCGGTCAAAAGGAATATTATCTTCGGGAACAAATGAAAGCAATATCGGCGGAATTGGGAGAGGACGCCAACGAAAAGCAGGATTATCTTGACAAAATAAAGGCATGCGGTATGCCCGAAGAAGTTGCCGCAAAAGCCACGAAAGAACTTAACAGACTTTCGAAAATGTCAAGCACGTCTCCCGACGCAGCGGTAATACGCAATTATCTGGATTGGTTGTGCGATGTGCCTTGGTCCAAGGAAACCGAAGACAACAAGGATTTGAAACTTGCGCGTGAAATTTTGGATGAAGATCACTACGGTCTTACCAAAATCAAAGACAGAATAGTGGAGTATCTTGCCGTCATGCAGCTTACCGGCAAATTGAACGGTCCCATACTTTGTTTCGTGGGACCTCCGGGAGTGGGCAAAACCTCCATTGTAAAAAGTATAGCGCGCGCGCTCGGACGTAAGTATCTGCGAGTCAGTTTGGGCGGCGTCAGAGACGAGGCTGAAATCCGCGGTCATCGCAGGACTTATGTCGGGGCAATTCCCGGGAAAATAATATATATGATGAAACAGGCGGAGTGCGTCAATCCCGTATTGTTGCTCGACGAGATAGACAAAATGGGCAAGGACAATCGTGGCGATCCCGCAAGCGCAATGCTCGAAGTGTTGGATCCGGAGCAGAATTTCAGCTTCACCGATCACTATCTCGAAGTGCCCTACGACCTGTCCAAAGTATTGTTTGTGTGTACCGCAAACGCCACCGACGATATTCCAGAACCGCTTTTGGATCGTATGGAAATTATAGAACTGAGCGGCTATACGGAATTGGAAAAAATAGCCATAGCAAAAAAATATCTGTTGAAAAAGAATATGGAATTGCACGGCATACCGCAAGGCGCGATTCAAATTTCCGATGAAACCTACGGCAAAATTATCGAGCGTTACACGGGTGAGTCGGGCGTTCGCAGTCTGGAACGCGAGATAGCGGCGATTTGCCGCAAGGTGGCGTTGAGATTGGTGGAGAATCCCGACACGACCGTTACGGTCACTCCCGACAATTTGCATGAATTTTTGGGCACGGAGCGCCATAGGGACGAAATGGAGCTTGTGGACGACACTGTCGGAACCGCACGCGGACTTGCTTGGACGCGTATCGGCGGAGTAACGCTCAATGTGGACGCAACCTTGTTTCAGGGCAAGGGAGACGTTCAGCTTACGGGCAATCTCGGCGATGTGATGAAAGAATCCGCCCGCACCGCAATATCTCTTGTAAAAAGTCTTGCGGACGATTATGGTATAGACAAAGACAAGTTCGAACACACCGATATTCACATCCATGTGCCGGAAGGTGCAATTCCGAAGGACGGTCCCAGCGCTGGCGTTACTATGGCGACGGTGGTTATGTCGGCGTTTTCCGGCAGACCGGTCAGCGGTAAAGTCGCGATGACGGGTGAAATAACGCTTCGCGGCAAAGTACTGCCTATCGGCGGACTGCGCGAAAAAGCGCTTGCGGCATATCGTCTCGGAATCAAAAAAGTAATTATCCCCAAGGGCAACGCAAAGGACCTCGAAGAAATCCCCAAGGAAGTAAAAGACAGTATACAGTTTGTTTTGGCGGAGGACATCAAAACCGTCTACGACAACGCATTGGTAAAATAAATTTATGATTGTAAAAAACGCAGCATATATCAAAGGAGCGGCAAACTATTCGCAATGTATAGTTTCCGAATTGCCGCAAATAGCGGTAGCGGGCAAATCCAATGTCGGCAAGAGTAGTTTTATCAATTATCTTGTAGGCAACGGAGGGTTGGCGCGTACTTCCAAGCTGCCAGGACGCACGCGTCTCATAAATTATTTCTTGGTAAACGAGAGCGGTGCAAACGAATTTCTGCTTGCCGACCTGCCCGGTTATGGCTTCGCAAAGGTGTCAGACGCCGAAAAATTGAAATGGGCGGATTTGTTGGAAAAATATCTTGCAAATGAAAGTAAGTTGGCGCAGGTGTTGTTTTTGGTGGATATAAGGCACGAACCCACGCAGGACGACGCCACAATGTATAATTACCTGTTTGCAAACAACGTGCCTTTTACGATAATAGCCACCAAGGCGGACAAATTGCCCAAAAGTCAAGTAAAAAACAGATGTCGCGCAATAGCCAACTTTTTCAAACTCGGGCAGGACGACGTTTTGCCTGTATCCGCTATTGCCAAAACGGGCAAAGACGCGGTATTGAACAAAATCGAACAAGTGCTTGCCTCTTTTAATGCCGCTTGCGTTGACGATTGACCGACGCTTGCGTTTTGCGCAAATTTTACCGCACGTAGCGCATTTTTCCACCACATACAGATAAAATCAAAGATTTAATACGCCCGATCGGCATCCGATATATGCCGTCGGGCGTTATTTTTGTATTCCGCACCCGACTGTTCAATGTGCCTATCGGGGCGCGACGTTAAATTTTATTTTCTTTCATTTGCGTGCCGCATAACACGGTGCGCACAAATTTGTAAAGACTGTAACTTTTTGTGAGGCATAAAATTGCCGAAAGCGGCAGCGGTTTTCGTTATTGCACGCGTTGTTAAATTATTCCAACAAGTTCGTCTATCGACACGTCAAAATACGTTGCCAACGCAATAAGACAGGACATGCTCGGTTCGCGCAGTCCGTTCTCCCACAAACTTATGCAGCCTTTGCTTACGCCGATCTCTTCGGCAAGTTTTACCTGTCCCAAACCGCGAGATGTACGTAAATATATAAGGTTCTGCCTGAATTTTTCTCCGTAATTTACATTTGCCATCAAAATTATTTTCTCACATTTGTAAGAAAATATATTGACATCTTACAACTGTAAGAACTATAATAAATACAACAAAAAACGGAGGATGAAAAATTATGTCAATTGATGAAACTCAAAATAAAAACGCAAAATATTTCAGGCAAATCGCCTGGCAAAAGAAAAACGGCAAGTGGGGCACGCTGGCTTTAATAACGCTTATAGCGGCGTTGATAAATGCGGCATGCGGCGCGCTTAACGCCATATACATCGGCGGTATTGCGATGATTTTGTTAATGGGTCCGTTAGCCCTGGGTTGGGCGTACGTAACGCTTGCTGTTTTGCGCGATAACGAATTGGACGTGCATACGTTGTTTGAAGGTTTTAAGCAATACGGCTCCGCATTGTCGCTGTGGCTTGTAAACAATATTTTTATATTTTTGTGGTCGTTGCTGCTTATTGTGCCGGGAATTATCAAAGCATACTCTTACTCAATGTCCTTTTACATTCTTGCCGACAATCCTCAAATTACGCAAAGCGAAGCACGCAAAAGGTCCGTTGAACTGATGAAAGGCAACAAGTGGCGCTTGTTCTGTTTGCAATTCAGTTTTATAGGCTGGTGGATATTGTGCATTTTAACGCTTGGTATACTGTCGCTGTGGATACAACCGTATCAACAAACGGCAGTTGCGGCATTTTATCAGAGCCTGTTGCACGAAGATAATCAACAATTGAACTAAGGTTCCGTTGCACGGTAACAGTCGTAAATTACCGCACATTTAATGCAATCGGCTGATATTTGCCGTATTGATCGTACTGTTTTGACTTACTTAAATCGCCGCAACCTTGTATTGCGGCGATTTGCTTTTTACAAATCGTTATTTTCAATCGTCAATTAAAGATACTTTTGCTTAATAATTGTAAGCATTGTTTCGTTTCGGCAGGCGGTAAAGCATTAAAGAGTCGGAGTCATAACCGTTAAAAGTAATTCCGAGCCAACCGCTACTGAATTTTGTTTATTAATTGGCATTTAATTGTCAAAAATAATACAATATATTTGTATTTTTGCGCTTATTGTGCTACAATACACTCGGATCGCATCCTTGTGAGCGATACTATGTTTTTATATCTTTTACCGCAAAAAGATAGTCGTACCCTATTTGGGACGATATAGGAGTTTTTATGGTAAACAATAGCAAAGCTTTCAATTTGGCAAAGTACGCAATTATGTTTGCAACAATATTCGTTGCAATGATGATAGACAGGGGTATCAGCGCGGCTTTGCCTATTTCTATGGCAATTTGCGTTTTGCTGGTAACTTTCAGTTTTTGTTTTATTCAAAACAGCTGGGCGGACGGCATAGCGGCATTTGCATGTTTCGGAATAGCGTCCTTTATCAAGGCGTTTATCTTCCCCGACGGAATTGCATGGTATTTCAAGCCGTTGGTATACGTTATTCCGCGAATTTTGGCGGGCTGTACCTGTTTTGGCGCCTATCGATTGTTTCTTTTGTCTGTTAAGAAAGTCAAACAACGCAGGATCGCGCAAATCACTGCAATGATTGCGGCAATCGCGGTTGGATTGGTTTCCAACACCGTCTTTTTTCTCCTTCCGTTCAGTTACCTGTCCAAAGGCGGCAGCGGCTTTGTGGCGGCGGTAAAAGGTTTGGTATTTATCAATATTTTGCCGGAATATCTTTGTTCGCTTATTATTGCTCCGCTTGTTGTGTTGGGTGTGCGCCGCGGATTGCATTTGGGTATCGACGGCAATAATTGGCGGTTGGCAAAAAATGAGCCTTCGTCTACATCCGAGATTTTCGTCGAGGGTGACCCCGCAAAACTTATTCGAGAAGGCAACGTAACCGAATCCGCCGACCATGACGAGGAAAAGGCGTCCGTTTCCGTCGCGGAAACAACTGAAATGGAACAAAACAAAGAGGATAAAATATGATTATCGCAATAGACATAGGTAATACTAATATAAAAATAGGCGTATTCAATCGGGTTGGCAAATTGCTCAATTCTTTCAAAATGTCCACCGACATCAAACGTACTTCGGACGAATATGTGGCGTTGCTGTTGCAGTTGCTAAACTACAATAACATTGACCCAAAAATCGTTAAAGGTGCGATACTGTCGTCTGTCATACCGCAATTGGATTATACTTTTACCAATGTTGTGCAATATGTTTTCGGAGTCAAACCCATCGTGGTCGGCGTAGGCGTCAAAACGGGGCTTGCGATACGGTACGAATTTCCCAAAGAATTGGGCAGTGATCGAATAATAACTTGTGTGGCAGCGGAAAAACAATACGGCGCGCCCTTTATTCTTGTGGATTTCGGTACTGCGACAACATTCAACGTTGTCAACGAGCGCAAAGAATTTGTGGGCGGCGCAATAACGCTCGGACTCAAAGCCACTATGGAGAGTCTTGCGCATTGCACGGCAAAACTGCCCAGCGTAGAGCTTGAAACTCCTGCCAAAGTCATTGCTCAATCCACGCGTAAAGCTATACAAAGCGGCGTTATTTACGGTGCGGTAGGGCAAATACAGTACATTACCGAGCGCACAAAAGCGGAAATGGGTTGGAAGAATGTTCAAATAATCGCCACTGGCGGTATGGCAAATTTGCTTGTCGGCATAGAACCGCTTTTTGATCATATCGACCGCGAATTGTCTTTGAAAGGTCTTTATGAAATCTACCGTATCAATGCGGAATAAATCGTGGTTATACGAGATCGGAAAAAACGAAAAAAACTCTTGACAATACTTGTTAAAGAGCCTACAATTTTACCAAAACAAATGTTCTAATATCGACGAGTATGGAATTTAAACTTCACTCAAAATTTCAACCTTGCGGAGATCAGCCGCAAGCAATAGCGGAATTGACGCAGGGCATAAAAGACGGGCTTGCTACGCAGGTTTTGCGCGGTGTTACGGGCAGCGGAAAAACGTTTACAATGGCGAACATTATAGCCAACGTCAACCGTCCCGCGCTGGTTATATGTCACAACAAAACGCTTGCGGCACAACTTTGCAACGAGTTCAGAGAGTTTTTCCCCGAGAACAGAGTGGAATTTTTTGTTTCATACTATGATTACTACATGCCGGAAAGTTACATTCCTTCGCGCGATTTGTATATTGAAAAGGAAATCGACATCAACGACGAGATAGACCGTTTGCGGCACAGCGCCACATGCAGTTTGTTTGAACGCAGAGATACGATAGTGGTTGCTTCCGTCAGTTGTATTTACGGTTTGGGTGCCCCTGGCGAGTACTACAAAATGAGTTTGTCTCTACGTCCCGGCGATAATGTAAGTCGCGAAGACGTCATAAAAAAACTCGTTTCCATACAGTACGTTCGCAACGATATGGATTTTCATCGAGGCACATTCCGAGTGCGCGGCGATATTTTGGAAATTTATCCCGCAAGTTATTCCGAACATGCAATACGCGTACAGTTTTGGGGTGATGAGGTGGAAAAAGTACAAGAGATTGACGCATTGACGGGAAACGTTGCGGCAAATCTGCTTCATACCATAATTTTTCCTGCGAGTCAGTATGTGGTGGAAGGCGTCACGATGGAAAAGGCTCTCAAAGAAATAAATGAGGATATGGAAACGGAGGTACAGGACTTTTTGGACGTCAACAAAGTCGTAGAGGGACAGCGTCTTAAACAGCGCGTCAGCTACGATATGGAGATGATGCGGGAAATGGGCTATTGCAGCGGTATCGAAAATTATTCTCGCTACTTTGACGGCAGAGACGCGGGGCAGCCTCCCTACACGTTGTTGGATTACTTTCCCGACGATTTTATCACATTCATCGACGAAAGCCACATGACTATTCCTCAAATTCGCGGAATGTACAACGGAGATCGCGCTCGCAAACTCAATTTGGTGGGTTACGGTTTTCGTCTTAAATCCGCTTATGACAACCGTCCTCTTACATTTGAAGAATTTGACTCGCGTCTCGGACAGCTGATATGCGTTTCGGCAACTCCCGCCGATTACGAATTGAAACGCGCCGACAACATAGTCGAACAGCTGATCCGTCCCACCGGGTTATTGGATCCGTCCGTTGAAGTGCGTCCCGTTGAAGGGCAAATAGACGATCTGCTCGGAGAAATCCACAAAGTAGTGGCAAGCGGCGGCAGAATACTTGTCACAACTCTGACCAAACGCATGGCGGAAAGTTTGACCGACTTTCTTGCCAAGCAGGACGTTCGCGTAAGGTATATGCACAGCGAAATAGACACATTGGAACGTGTGGAAATCGTTTCCGCCCTCAAAAAGGGAGAATTTGACGTTCTTGTGGGCATAAACTTGTTGCGCGAAGGTCTGGATATGCCGCAAGTAAAATTAGTGGCGATAATTGACGCGGACAAAGAAGGCTTTTTACGCAGCGATACGGCGTTGATACAGACGATAGGCAGGGCGGCGCGAAATGCCGAGGGGCGCGTTATTATGTATGCGGACGTGATCACGGACAGTATGAAACGCGCGATAGGCGAAACAAATCGTCGGCGCAGCGTTCAAAGCGAATACAATGCGTTGCATAATATTATTCCGCGCACCATCGAACACGAAGTGGAAAACACTCTCGAAATCACTCAAAAGGGCGACGATTCGATGAGCGTAAAAGATTTGGAGCGCGAAATAGACAACGTGACCGCGCGCATGAAAACCGCCGCCAATCAATTGGATTTCGAAAAAGCCATCATCTTGCGCGAGCAGGTGGTGCAGCTTACCAAAAAATTGGAAAAAGCCAAAAAAAAGAAACGGCAGTGATCTTTGCGCCGCAAGCGTTTGCCGCCTATTGTCCCTTTTGTTAAGCGCAATATCGCGGTAAAGTTGTCCCGTGACATTGCCGCAGATTTGTCTCTAAGAACAAATAATGTATGCGTTACGGCAACTGTGTGGTCGCCGATGACGTCAGTCAATATTCTATGGTAAAATTTTACGAGAACGGTGCCGATTTTCTGCACGAAAATATCGACATACTGCGAGAGCGTCCTTTGGAAACAACTTTTTTCGAAGTAAACGCTCAAAGTATAAGTCACTGCGACGATACCAACTTTGCCGCTCGGGCGGAAGCCTACGGCGAACTGTTGTTGTGTGTACACGTCGGCGACTATCCCGCGGTGCTTTTCGGCAGTGCCGTTTGTGCGCAAGAGTTGGCGCTATCCGTTGCGCAACGCAAGCTGAATTTCAGTCGAACGCTCGGTGCAGAGGACGTGTCTCTTGCTTTTTGGAAAGAATACGAAAGTATTGTCGGCGGCAGTCACAAGATAAATTTTTCCATGGACGTGATGACTTGCAGCTCCGTTGTACCTTGCGACGTAAGCGACGTGGTATGCGCAACGCCGGATGACGCCGAACAAATCGCGCGTCTTTTGGTAAGTTTTGCGGCTGACGCAACGCATCAAATCACAAATCAGCAAGAGATTTTTCAGCGTGTGCGCTCGAATATTTCCGCCTATCGGTGTGTAAAGCGAGACGGCAAGGCGGTATCGGTTGCGGCGGTGCATGAAGAAAGCAACGGGTTGACCCGTATCAGCGAAGTGTACACATTGCCCGAATACCGCAACAAAGGTTTTGCCCGTTAAACGGTTACTTCGTTTACTGCGGATATACTCAAATGCGGACGCACTCCCTACTTGCATGTGGACAAAACCAATCCCGTAAGCAACCGTCTGTATTTGTCTATCGGCTACGTTTACGGCAAATCCAAATTGGAGATAGAAAGGGTAATCGCGTCTTAAATCGGCGCGTGAAAGAATTTGCAAACGCCCACCCGCAATACGAAAAAATATTTATTCCGCGCATACTAACGTTATGCGCAATGGCAGTCCCATGAAAGATATAGTAATAAAAAATGCAAAAGAAAACAATCTCAAAAGCGTAAGTTTGACAATTCCGCGCGACAAACTTGTGGTATTTACCGGTTTGTCGGGAAGCGGCAAGTCCTCGCTTGCGTTCGACACTATTTTTGCCGAAGGTCAACGCCGTTATGTGGAAAGTCTCAGCAGTTACGCCCGTCAGTTTCTCGGGCAAATGGACAAGCCCGACGTGGAAAGTATCGACGGGTTGTCCCCCGCAATTTCCATAGATCAAAAGACCACGTCATCCAATCCGCGTTCTACCGTAGGTACCGTGACGGAAATATACGACTACCTGCGTTTGCTGTTTGCGCGAATAGGCGTAGCGTATTGTCCGCACTGCGGATTGCCTATTTCCAAAACGACCGTGGATCAGATATGCGATAGGGTAATGTCGCTCGAAGAAGGCTCGAAACTGATGATCCTCGCCCCCGTTGTCAGGGGCAGAAAAGGCGAATACGCCAAGTTGTTCGATCAACTCAAACGTCAAGGATATGTGCGAGTCAACGTAGATGGCGAGATGCGTACTTTGGAAGAGGAAATAAAGTTGGAAAAGAACGTCAAACACAACATCAGCGTTGTGGTTGATAGGCTCACGGTAAAGTCGGAGATGAACACACGTTTATCCGACAGTATCGAAACGGCATTAAAACTTGCCGACGGATTGGTTACGGTATCGGCAAACGGCAAAGAAACCGTTTATTCAAATAAATTTGCCTGTCCCAACTGCGGTTTTACGATAGAAGAATTGGAACCGCGTTCCTTTTCTTTCAACAGTCCCTTCGGTGCCTGTCCCGAGTGTCTTGGCTTGGGTTTCAAGCAGGAATTTGACGAGAATCTGATTATTCCCGACGATTCCAAAACCCTTCACGAAGGAGCGGTAAAACTTCTCGGATTCAATCTCGGCGCCGCAAGTTGGATGCGTACGCTGTTTGACGCGCTTGCGGAAAAATACGGTTTCAGCTGCGACGTGCCCGTTCGCGACTTGCCGAAATCTGCTTATAATGTAATTATGTACGGCAACGGAAACGAACAACTCGTTTGCAGATTGAGAGACGGAAGGACGTTTAACGCTACTTGGGAAGGTATCATACCCATGATGACCCGACGTCATAACGAATGTAAAAGCGATTGGACCCGGCAGGAATATGAAAAATTTATGGTGGACAAACCTTGTCATCACTGCCACGGCAAGCGTCTCAAAGAAGAGATACTTGCGGTAAAAGTGGGCGGGCTCAACATTTGGGAGGTCGGCGAACTTTCCATCGGCAAGGCCTTGGAGTTTTTCGGCAATCTCCAATTGGACGAAACTCGTGCAAAAATCGCTTATATGGTGCTTCGTGAAGTAAATGCGCGCCTCAAATTTCTTGTGGATGTGGGTTTGGGCTATCTCACGCTCAACCGCAGCGCGGGTACACTTTCCGGCGGAGAAGCACAACGCATACGCCTTGCCACACAGATAGGAAGCGGACTTACGGGTGTGCTGTACATTCTCGACGAGCCGTCGATAGGGCTTCACCAAAGGGACAACAGCAAACTTATTGCTACGTTGACGCGTCTGCGCGACATAGGAAATACCCTTATTGTCGTAGAACACGACGAAGATACGATACGTGCCGCCGATTTTGTCGTAGACGTTGGTCCGGGGGCGGGCGTTCATGGCGGAGAAATAGTTTTCGCGGGAACGGTTCCCGAGCTTATCAAGTGTAAGGAATCCATAACGGGCAAGTATCTCAGCGGCGAGCTGTTCATACCTATTCCCGCCGAGAGACGTAGCGGCAACGGACACAAATTGACGGTTAAAGGCGCATACAAAAACAACCTGAAACATATCGACGTGGATTTTCGCTTGGGTTGTCTCAACCTTGTTACGGGCGTATCGGGCAGCGGCAAGAGCAGTCTTGTAAACGAAGTTCTTTTGCCCTATCTCGAACAGCGTCTCAATCGCGCTCGCCGCAACGACGTATTTTGCGAAAGTATCGAGGGTTTGGAATACCTCGACAAGGTTATATCCATTGATCAAAGCGCTATCGGGCGCACTCCGCGCAGCAATCCAGCCACATATACGGGAGTATTCACGATGATTCGTGATTTATTTGCCGCCACGCCCGACGCAAAGGAAAGGGGATACGGCAGCGGCCGTTTCAGTTTTAATGTCAAGGGCGGTCGTTGCGATCATTGCGACGGCGACGGCATTTTGAAAATATCTATGAATTTTCTTCCCGACGTATACGTGCCCTGCGAAGTGTGTCACGGCGCACGCTACAATCGGGAAACGCTGGCGGTAAAGTATAAGGGCAAGTCGATAGCCGACGTGCTGGATATGACGATAGAAGAAGCGGTAGATTTTTTCGGCAACATCACGTCTATCAAAAACAAAATACAAACGCTTTACGATGTGGGTTTGGGCTATATGAAACTCGGTCAACCCGCTACGACCCTTTCGGGCGGCGAGGCTCAACGCGTTAAACTTGCCACCGAGCTATCCAAGCGCAGCACGGGAAAAACGCTGTACATTTTGGATGAACCCACAACGGGACTGCACTCTCACGATGTATACAAACTCATAAATATATTGCAGCGCCTTGTTGCGGGAGGAAATACCGTTATTGTAATCGAACACAATCTGGATGTTATCAAAGTGGCGGATTATATCGTGGATTTGGGACCGGAAGGCGGAGACGGAGGCGGTACCGTAGTCGCCGAGGGTACGCCCGAACAAATTGCGGAAAATCCCGCAAGTTATACGGGAGAATTTTTGAAACCTGTATTGCAAAGACATTGATTTTTGGGTTTACATTGAATTATTTCGCAAAAGGATCGAAATTACATCGATCCTTTTTGTTTTACTCGAAAATTTTGGAATTGAAAACACGCTCGGTTGACTTGCCGCGCGGACTTTTGCTCTTGTTCGCTTGTAAAATGCCGTCAAATAGTGTAAAATAATTATAAATAAAAACAGAGGCAAACGTTGCCGCAAGAGGATAGTATGTCCACACAAAAATTACTGCTTATAGACGGAAACAGCATTTTGAATCGCGCCTATTTTGCATTGCCCATGATGAATGACGGTCAAGGACGCAATGTAAACGCCGTATACGGATTTATCAACATTTTGTTAAAAGTGCTTTCCGATTTGAATCCGGACAAACTGATCGTTGCATTCGATGAAAGGGGACACAACTTCCGAAAAGATTTGTATCCCGAGTACAAAGCCAATCGTCACGGCATGCCCGACGATCTTGCCGCGCAATTGCCGATATTGCACGAATTGCTCCGAGTAATGCGAGTGGAAATAGTAGAGTCTCCCGGAGTGGAAGCGGACGACATTATCGGCACGATTTCTCTTGCGTTTGACGGGGACAGCTATATAGTATCCGGCGATAGGGATATGTTGCAACTTGTCAGCGACAAAACAACGGTTTTACTTACCAAAAAAGGCGTTACCGAAGTGGAAGTAGTAGACCCCGAAACACTGAAAAACAACTACAATCTCACCCCTGCGCAAGTAATAGAATACAAAGCATTACGCGGCGACACGTCGGACAATATTCCGGGCGTAAAGGGCATCGGAGACAAAAAGGCCATGGCTTTGTTGGAAAAATACGGCGATATTGACACGTTGTATGCCAATGCGGACAAGGAAAAGGGCGTCTTGCACGATAATCTTGTCGCCGGCAAAGAGTTTGCTTATTTGAGCAAACGGTTGGCGACGATTATTACCGATGCGGCAATAGAGTACGATCTCGGCGCCGCAGGACTTCCCGTATACGGCGCAGAGGCAAAGCGTATATTCGAACAGCTTCAATTCCGTTCTATTATCAACCGAATAGTATTTGACGAAAACCAACGGGAGCCGCATCAAATAGAAGTTGAGTCGGTGGAAATAAAGACACCCGCGCAGCTTCGAGAAGTTATCGAAACGGTGAGTACGTCGGAATATTTTGCTTTCCACTGTGAGGGCGACGCTATTTATTTCGGAGTAAGCGACGTATTGCAATATGTGATAATTCCGTCGGACAGTTTTCTCGACGATCTGAGTTTTGACGTCGTTTGGGACAGTATCGAGCCGTTATTATCGGGCGACATTCCCAAAGCGGTCTATGACGGAAAAGCCCTGAGGCACATTTTGGAACAACGCGGAATAACGCTCAATGCCGTAAAATACGACGTGAGTTTAATGCAGTATTTGGTGGAATATCGCGCCTACAAAGATTTGCAAGCGCTTGCTTCCGTCAACGGATACACCGCGCTTGGCGCAGCGATCTATGCGCTTGCCAACAAGCTTCTCGAACAAATTTCGCAATGCGGGGTGGAAAAATTGTATTGGGAAGTGGAACTGCCTCTGTCCGAGTTGTTGTATAGAATGGAAAAGGAAGGCGTAAAGGTGGATGTGGAGTTGTTGGACAAAATGTCAACCGAATTGCACGCGCAACTTGACGATATTACGCAGGAAATATATCAATTGGCGGGAGAAACTTTCAATATCAACAGTCCGATGCAATTGCAAAAAATACTTTTTGACAAATTGGGCTTGCCGCACGGCAAAAAGAATCAACGCGGTTACTCCACAGGCAACGACGTATTGGAAAAATTGACCGACAGTCATCCAATAGCAGGCAAAATTTTGTCTTTTCGACAAACATCAAAACTGCTTTCCACCTATCTGGACGGGCTGAAACCTCTTGTAAAACGCGGACTTGTGCACACAACGTTCAATCAAACGCTGACTTCTACGGGACGGTTAAGCAGCAGCGACCCCAATTTGCAGAATATACCCATTCGCAGCGATGCGGGAAAGGAAATACGCAGATTGTTTGTATCCAAATACGGCGTTTTCGTAGGTGCGGATTATTCGCAGATAGAGCTGCGGTTACTTGCCGCGTTCAGCAAGGACGAAAATTTGTTGGATAGTTTTCGCAAGGGCGAGGATATACACCTGCGGGTTGCGTCCGAATTGTTGGGTATCCCTCCGCAAATGGTCAATCACGATATGCGGCGTATGGCGAAAGCCGTCAATTTCGGAATCATCTACGGTATATCCGATTTCGGCTTGTCTCAAAACATACATCTTTCCGTCAAAAAAGCACACGACTACATCAATTTGTATTTTCAACGTTTCCCCAACATAAAAAGTTATCTTGACGGTTGCGTCGAACAGGCAAAAAAAGACGGATACGTTACCACGCTCACGGGACGTCGTCGGCAGATACCCGAATTGAAAAGCGGAAACTACAATCTTCGTTCGTTCGGTGAAAGGGCGGCGATGAATATGCCTTTACAGGGTACCGCGGCGGATATTATGAAAATTGCCATGCTCAAAGTGGATCGCGCCATACACGCCGAAGGACTTAAAAGCAAAATAGTGTTGCAAATTCACGACGAATTGATAGTGGACTGCTATCCGGAAGAAGCGGAAAGAGTAAAAAGCATAGTCAAAGAACAAATGGAATCGGCAGTAACGCTGGAATGTCCGCTTACCGTCGAAACAGAAGAGGGTACGACGCTGTATGAAGCGTAAAGTTATAGCTATAACGGGATATATAGGCAGCGGAAAAAGTCTGGTTTCCAATTTTTTGAGACAAATGGGTTACAAGACGGTAGATTGCGACGAAATCGCAAAACAAATTTCCGAACAGCCCGATACAGTTTGCGCAGTAAAGGAATTGTTGGGCGACGATTATGTACAAAACGGACATTTGAACCGTAAGGCAATACGTCTGAAAGTATTTTCCGACCCCGAATTGCTCAAAGAGTATCAAGCGTTGTTTTTCGGCACAGTAAAAAGTCGTCTGAACGACATTGTTTCGCAATCGCGTGAAACGGTGTTTGTGGAAATACCCGTTATAGACGCATTTGACTTTCCGTGGGATGAGATATGGTTGATACAGTGCGACCGCAAAATATTGTTTGACCGCGTAGCGGCGCGCGACGGCGTAACGGCGGACAGCGTTGCCGAGATACTTTCGCGTCAAAAACAGCCGAATCCTACGCGTACGATATTAAACGACGGCGATTTGTCCGATTTACGTAAAGCGGTTATCGATGCGCTCGCGCAAGCGAAATTGTAATTTATCGTCAAATCATTTGACAAATTTTTGCAAACGGTACTAAAATATATAAGGATTGTGAGGCGACTAACGAGGTCTGCCTCACTAAAATTTTGTTAAGAAAAAACATCAGACAAAAAATTTTTACAAAGAAGGAAAAAATATGATTCCCGGCGGATATATCGGCAGTTTGCTTGCTATTGCAATAGCGCTAATTTTCGGATTACTCATTACCCGTTTGATGAAAGTCATCGGACTTCCCAATGTTACGGGTTACTTGCTTGTAGGTCTTATTATCGGTCCTCACGCTTTGGGACTTATCAGCGAGGAAGTGCTTTCGGGCGCAAACGGAGCGGGCGGTCTGGATATAGTAAGCACCGTTGCATTGGGCTTTATCGGTTTCAGCATCGGCGTAGAGTTCAAGCTGTCCCACATCAAGGAGATAGGCAAAAGCGCCATCACGATAACGTTTTTCCAAGCTCTTACGGCAACGCTGTGCGTAGACGTGGGTTTGATAGCGATAAGTTTCGCCCTGCCCCAAGTTATGACTATTTACGAGGCGCTCATTCTCGGCGCTATCGCAACGGCGACGGCGCCTGCGGCAACGCTGATGGTAGTGCGGCAGTACAAAGCAAAGGGCGTCGTTACGGGAACGTTGTTGCCCGTCGTGGCGTTGGACGACGCGGTGGGTCTCATCGTGTTTGCCATTTCCAACTCCATTGCCCTTTCCCTTGCCAACAATGCGGCGGGTCTCGGCGGCGCAATTTCCGCATTGGACATTGTGGTATGGCCCATTTTGGAAATCGTCTGCTCGTTGGTGATAGGCGTGGGCGTGGGCGCATTGCTTTCGATAGTTCCCCGTTTCTTCAAATCTCGCGACAACCGTACCATTGCGGCAATAACGTGCGTATTTCTGTCTCTCGGTATCTGCCAGTTGTTTGAAATTTTCGAAGAAAAGGGTTGGTTGCCCTTTGCGCTGTCCGATTTGCTCGTGTGCATGATGGCGGGCGCAACCTTCGTCAATATGCGTAAGGAAGCGGGCGTCATGATGGAAGGCACCGATCGTTGGACCCCCGTGGTGTTGATGTTGTTCTTCATCTTGTCGGGTGCCGAGTTGGACGTGATGATGTTCGCCGAAAACCCGCTGTTGATCGTATGTATCGTCGCCTATATCATTTTGCGTTGCGCAGGCAAGTATTTCGGCACAATGGCGGGCGCCGCAATCACCAAAAGCGACAAAAAAGTGCGCAACTATCTCGGTATAACGCTGTTTCCGCAAGCGGGCGTGGCAATAGGTATG
The DNA here is from genome assembly GCA_947601445.1 of uncultured Clostridia bacterium. Taxonomy (GTDB): domain Bacteria; phylum Bacillota; class Clostridia; order Christensenellales; family CAG-314; genus Fimimonas. The sequence goes on from CANQGD010000016.1 coordinate 23,746, forward strand.
GCAACTATGTGCAAAACCGAGTTTGCCAAGGAAGCCGCCTCGGTACTTGCCGCCGACCCGTCCAATACAGCCGCTGCCGATCTTATCAGCCACGTCGGCGCAAACATAGTTACGATTACGATGTGCGCCGTGCTGATATATGAGCTTATCGGACCCGTACTCACCAAGTGGGCGTTGTCGCGCGCGGGTGAAATTGCCCCGGAAATGTTGCATCGTCGCAGAAACAAGCAACCCGCAGCTGTGTTTGCGGGAGAAAATACGGTAACTGCTACGTCCGAACCCGCCTCGCAGGATTTGCCGTCTCAATCGGATGATTCCGCCGAAAACCAAACCGATAAATCATGAAAAAAAGTACGATGTATACTCTGATGCGTCAAAGCGAACTTGCCGACGACGACGGCATGGATTTAGATGACGCCGAATTGAGGGACGAACGTCCCGACGCGGAAAAATTCAAAGAAAAATACAAGGAATTTTACACCGACATCAAACTTTCCGATCGTGAAGATTGGTAGTTTTCGTATCGCGATAAAGTATTTGCGCCGTATTTCACGGATAGACGTGTATGCGTAACCGTGTTTTCGTCTTATTTATCAATAGGAAACGGCTGTGCAAGATAATTTTTCGACTTTTTTCAAAACCGACCTACGTCTTTGCGGGTCGGTTTTTGAAATTTTTGTTCCGTCGTAAAATATATGGTTTATTTTTATTTATATATTTATTTACAATTATTTACCGTTGTGATATACTGTTTGAGTATGGTGCAAACGCGCCACAAGAGAAAATCCCAACAAAGGAGTGTTTTATGAAAACTTTCAAAGGTGGTTTTCATGTGCCGGACAATAAAGCGTTGACGGCGGATGCGGCGATAGAGCAAATGCCTGCCGTAACCGACTATTACGTTTCGCTGTCGCAGCACATCGGAAAACCCGCGCAACCTGTCGTAAACGTAGGAGACGAGGTTGTGGAGGGGCAACTTATCGCACAGGCGTCATCTGCCGTATCGGCAAATATTCATTCGCCGGTATGCGGACAAGTTGTTGAAACGGTAAAACGTAAAAATGTCCAAGGTGCCCAAGTGGACTGTATTCACATCAGGTCCAACGGCAAACAGGATAAATTTACGTATCAAAAGCTAACCGATCCCACTCCGCAGCAAATCGTCGAACGTATTGCGCAAGCCGGAATTGTGGGTATGGGCGGAGCAGGCTTCCCCACAGCAATAAAGTTGCAGCCCAAAGACCCCGTAGACAGTCTCATAATCAATGCCGCCGAGTGTGAACCCTATCTCAATTGCGACAATCGTCTTTTGATAGAGCGCACCGAGCAATTTCTTGCCGGCGTCAGACTGATTGCCAAGGCAATAGGCGTATCCGATATTTACATCGGTATCGAATCCAACAAGACGGAAGCCTACAACAAGCTTTTGTCGCAGGAGGGAGTGATAGCGGATACAAAAGAGGCGCTTCAAAACCGCAAAGAAGGAGACATTGTTGCGGTGTTGCTCAAAAAGAAGTACCCGCAAGGCGCCGAAAAAACGCTTATCAAGGCATGCGTAAATCGCGAAGTTCCCGTCGGAGGGCTTCCCGCGGCAGTCGGTTGCATTGTCAACAATGTAGGCACCGCTTATGCGGTGTGGGACGCGGTAGTCAACGGCACGCCTTTGTATAAACGTCTTATGACGGTAAGCGGCGGCGGAATAGTTAACCCCAAAAACGTCGAGGTGGCGATAGGTACGCCGTTGTCCTCCGTTGTGGAACTTTGCGGCGGACTTTCCGATAACACCGTAAAATTGGTAAGCGGCGGTCCCATGATGGGATTCAGCCTGATGAATTTGGATGTTTGTACCACCAAGACGGACAGCGGTTTCTTGGCGCTCACCGACAAAGAAGCATCTACTGTTCTGCCTACGCCCTGCATCAACTGCGGACGTTGCGCAAGCGTTTGTCCTATGCGTCTTATGCCAATGTACATCGATTTCTATACGACTGTGGGAGATACGGAAAATGCCGTCAAGTACGGCGCGCTCAACTGCTTTGAGTGCGGTACCTGCGCATACGTCTGTCCTGCCAAGCGTCCGATAGTACAAAGCGTACGCCTGACAAAAATGAAAGCAAAGGAGAAATAATATGTCAAACTTCGTATATTCAAGCTCTCCTCATATCAAATCCCCGCGCACGACCCGTCGCATAATGATAGACGTGTGTATTGCATTGCTTCCCGCGTGTATCGCCGGTTGTATTTTGATGGGTACCGCAAGTCCCGCCACGCCGGAGTTGGGTTGGATGTCTTTTATGCACCTCGCTATTTGTTGCATAACGGCGGTCGCGTCCGAATGGATTTACCTTTTGTGTTGCAAAAAATCCTTTAAGCAAATCATCAACGAATTTGACTTTACGTCACTTGTTACGGGTTTGCTTATCGGGATGAATCTGTATCCCACTTCCAAGTGGTACGTGGGCATATTTGCAAGCATATTTGCGATAGTAGTGGTCAAGATGTTGTTCGGTGGCACGGGCAAAAACCTTGTCAACCCCGCAATAGCCGGCAGAATTTTCGCGTTTATAGCATTTGGCGCGGCATTCGGCGGCGTTATGGGTTATATGGGTCCGGGCGACAAGACTTGGGCTCTCGACTCTCCGATCGGCAACGGCGGCAGCGTCACGGCAGGTGCAACACCGTTGCAGACTTTGTTTAACGCCGACTACACAAGCACCCTTACCAACCTGGATTTGTTCCTCGGTACGGGCGTTGCCGGTTGCATAGGCGAAACCTGCAAACTTGCTCTCATCGTCGGCGGAATATATCTTGTTATCCGCGGCGTTTTGAATTTCCGCTGGCCCTTGGTGTACATTGCGACCACGGGAGTGGTGTCCGTCATAATTGCTTGGATAGACAACGTACAGGCGCTACCCAATGTCAATTCCGTAATGATAGGCGAGGCGTTCAAAGACGCAATCGGCATATTCCTGCCCTCGATACTCAGCGGCGGATTGATTCTCGGCGCAATATTCATGGCAACGGACTACGTCACAACGCCCAACACAAAGTTAGGTAACTACATCTACTTTGTACTGCTCGGCGTTTTGACTGCGGTACTGCGCAAAGCCGTTCGCGGCGAAGCGGTGTCCTTTGCGATATTGCTAATGAACATTCTCGTTCCGTTGTTTGATTTGGTATTCCGTCGCAGACCTTTCGGGTACGTCAAACCGCAAAAGCAACCTCGCCCCACCAAGGTCAAAACGTCCGAACCGGACGAAAAACTGATTTCAAAGGAGGGTGAGTAATATGGCTGAAAAGGTAAAAAAGCCCAAAAATCCCGCGCTTATCGCGGCAGTAAAAGCAGTAGCTGTTTTGGTATGTATCTGCGTTGTGTGTGTTACTCTCCTTGCAGTGTGCAATGAGCTTATGTACATAAGCGACGATGAAAGATTTGACCGTTCGCTCAGCAAGATATACTACGGATTTGAAAAAGACCCAAGTTTTTCCACAACTCCCGTCAGTCAGTTTGCAAGTAACGCTGCCTACAAAGGACAGGTCAAAAATGTCTACAAAGGCAAGACAGGCGACTACATCATCGAAGTTTTGGGCGGTGGCGGTTATCAAGACGGTAGCGTCACGCTGTACGTCGTTATCAAAGCAGACGCTACGATAGGCGGTTGGACGGTCAAGGAAAACGTCAATCAATCCTACATCGACAATCTCCCCTCCAATGCGGGTTCCTCTTGGTATGTAGGCAAGGAAGTTTCCGGCGATTTGGAGCTTGATATGACGGGCGCCACCGTAAGACTGACTTCCACGGCGATCAACAATGCCATCAACATGGCAGCTTACTATGCGCGTTCCGCACTCGGTCTGGGCGAAAATCCCGAAGCCGACGCACAAGAAGCAGTTAAGACATTGTTGGGCGAAGGTTACGAAAATGCAACTTTCACAAACGTAAACTTATCCACAGCAACGGTTGACGGCACCAAGAGCGTCGTCGACGCCCTTTCCGACGAGGATAATAAGCTCAGTTATTTGTTCCGCGTCACCAACGGCAACGACGTTTTCTTTGCTTACGTCTACGGCGAGGAAACGTTGAAGATGGTCATCGTTAAGGATGGAGAGATATTCTCCAAGAGCGAGGGTGTGTCCGATGAGGACGAATTCGTTGCAAATATTGCCGCAAACCGTATTTACACATTCACTTTCGGTAATTACAACGCCTATGCTATAATAACGGGCAATGCCGAAGGCGAGTATACCGTTGCGGGCTTGAAAGTGGGCGTCACTCCCAAAGACTACGTACTGTCCGTCAAGATTGAGGCGGATACCGACGGCAAGGGCAAAGTGAGCGCAATCACGGCAAAATCCAACGGTTACGTACCTCAGGGACCCGCTCAAACCGACACGGACAAATTGCTTACATCGCTTGTCGGCGCAAGACTCGACAACATCGAATCGCTCTACAACACCAACAAGGTTACGGGCGCAACGCAGTCTGCAAACCTGATACGTGCGGCGGTAGAAGCGGCTCTGACGGCATTTGACGCAGCCAATGCGTCAAGCAACTGAGGAGGGCAAAGACAATGAAATTACAAAGATTTAAAGAAATAGCTCTCGACGGAACGGTTCGTCAAAATCCCACCTTCCGACTTGTACTCGGAACCTGCCCGACGTTGGCGCTTACAACTGCTGCGATCAAATGTTTGGGCATGGGCGCGGCGGTTATCTTCGTGTTGGTATTCAGCAACCTGATAATATCGCTTTTGCGCAATGTCATTCCCGACAAGGTGCGTATACCTTGTTTCATCGTTATCATCGCGACGTTTGTTACCGTTGTATCTATGTTCATCGAAGCGTTTTTGCCTTCGCTGTACGAAAGTCTGGGCATGTATCTCGCGTTGATAGTGGTCAATTGTATCATTTTAGGACGTGCGGAAAGTTTTGCAAGTCACAATCCCGTTTTGGATTCCGTTTGTGACGGACTGTTTATGGGTATCGGTTTTACCTTGTCACTCACGCTTATGGGTATCGTGCGCGAAGTTCTCGGCAAGGGAATGTTATTCGGCGCAACTCTTTGGAACTTCAAGATAGAGTTCTTTGCCAAACCTGCGGGCGCGTTCCTTACCTATGCGTTGTTCATTGCCATTTTCAACGTGTGCTACAACGCGGTAGAGCGCAAACTCAAACACAAGGCGGCTCACAAAGCGGCTGTTGCCGAACACCAAACCGAGTCGGCAGTTGCGATAACTAAGGAGGCGTAATATGGACGTATTTGCAATCATCATTGCTGCACTTTTTGCAGACAACTTTGTACTGTCGCAATTTTTGGGAATATGTCCCTTCTTGGGAGTATCCAAAAAGATAAGTTCCGCCGCGGGAATGGGTCTTGCCGTAACGGCAGTTATGGTAATTACATGCGCGGTGTGCTACCCCATCTACACCTTTTTGCTTGCGCCGCTCGGTTTGCAGTATCTAAACATATTGGTATTTATTTTGGTAATTGCCGCTTTGGTGCAGATACTCGAAATGGTACTCAAACGTTTCAGCCCCGGTCTGTATTCCGCAATGGGCATTTACCTGCCTTTGGTAACGACCAACTGCGCAATTTTGGGTATTGCCAAGATCGTCACTGCCGTCGCGGCAAGTGAGGCAGAAGCGGGCTACACATTAGATGTAATTTTTGGCAAATTTGTAAACATACACATGGCTATGGGTTACGGCGAGGCTGTACTTTCGGGACTGTTCTACGGTTTGGGCTTTACTCTCGCGATAGTTTTGCTTGCGGGACTTCGTATCAAAGCGGACAAATTGCACGTTGCCAAGGCATTGAAAGGTTTCCCGATAACGATGCTTGCCGCTTGCTTTATGGCAATGGCATTCTATGTATTCACGTTGATTTGAGGAGGGTGTCATGACAAATTTACTTTTGGAAATAGGACGCGACTTTCAGTGGACTACTGTGCTTATCGCGTTGGCGATAGCGTTTGGATTTTCTCTCGTGCTCGGTGTTTTGATCCTTGTTATCAACAAATTCACTCAGGTCAAGGAAGACCCTCGTATCAAGGAAGTTCAGGATTGTCTTGCCGGCGCCAATTGCGGTGCTTGCGGTTATCCGGGTTGCGCGGGCTTTGCCAAAGCATTGGTGGACGGTACCGCCAAATTGGATTCTTGCGGACAAACCCCTCCCGACAAGCGCATAGAAATCGGCAACATTTTGGGTATAGCCGTGGACGGCAATACGGAGCCGACAATTGCGGTAGTGGGTTGCAGCGGCGGCATAAAATGTGCGGATAAATATTCCTATCAAGGCTACGGCGACTGTATCAGTCAAAACCTGCTTGCCGGCGGCAGAAAGGCATGCGAAGTTGGCTGTATGGGTGCGGGAAGCTGCGTTGACGCTTGTCCCTATCACGCGATAGAGTGTCGCGAAGGTTACGCTCACGTAGACCCCGATTTGTGTCGCAGTTGCGGACTTTGTATTCAGACCTGCCCCAAGAGCCTCATCAAGCGCGTACCCGTTTCAGCCAAGGTATATGTGGCATGTTCCACGCAGTGCCGCGGCAAGGACGTTATGACCAAGTGTCAAGCGGGCTGCATTGCTTGCGGAAAATGTGAGCGCAATTGTCCTGTGGGTGCAATACATTTAGTCAACAACGTACCCATTATCGACTACGGCAAGTGTATTCACTGTTACAAATGTTTGGAGGGGTGCCCTCGCAAATGTATCAAATACGTACATCCGGAGGACGTTCCCGCTTCAAGCGAAACAGCCGAACAAGCTAAATAATCCGACCACACGTGTGGCGTGTCGTATCGGGTATTCCACGCAAAAAGGCTTCGCGTGTCGATTGGGCGCGTCTACGACTCGCACACAATCGCCCCTGACGGGCTTGCGCACGTTGCAGATTATTTTTCACCGAACACCCTCGCTCTCGGTGTTACAAGGTCGCGTAACGCATGCGCAATCGACTATTAAACAGGTAATATATACAAAACCGACTTCATTGTACGAAGTCGGTTTCTTTTTGTTGTTATTTGTCCTATTTTGTGCTAAAATAAAAAACAATCAAATCAAACTTTGTCGGCGCGTTTTGTCGGCGGCACGCTGTTGCGCGCAGTCGGGTTGTCGGTGCGACGCTCGGCAAGTCAAACGGTTCCCCAAAGGTTTGAAAAGGAGTTTTTATGTACAAATTTTTCGCATATCTCAACAGAATGAAATATATCAATCGTTGGGGACTTATGCACTCCAACATTACGGAAAACATAATGGAACACAGTCAACAAGTAGCGGTGATCGCCCACGCTTTGGCTGTTATTTCCAACGTTTATTTCGGTGGCAAATTAGACGCCGACAGCATAGCGGTAAAAGCGCTTTTTCACGAGACCAGCGAAGTTTTGACGGGCGATTTGCCCACACCCATCAAGTATTTCAATCCGGAAATTCGCGACGCATACAAGCAATTGGAGCGTTACAGCAACGAACGTTTGTTGACCTATCTGCCCGAAGAATTATCCTCCTACTATGCGGGCATAATCAACGACGCGGACAGCGTGGAGCATCGATTTGTCAAATATGCCGACAAACTTTGCGCCTACATCAAGTGTATCGACGAAGTCAAGATGGGCAACTGCGAGTTTTCCAAGGCGGAAAAAACCATTTTGGACGAGCTTCACGCCTACGGCAGTCCCGAGGTGGACTACTTTATCGAACATTTTATCGGGGCATACAAGCTCACTCTTGACGAGTTGGAAGGATGATAGAGTTTCGCGATGTGCGCCTGCAATATCACTACGACGAGTACGAGCTTCTCAAAGGCGTCGATTTTGTGCTTAAAGACGGCACAAGCACGCTGCTTGCCGATGTGCAAAGCGGCAAAACCTCGGTATGCAGGCTCATTTTGAAGGATACAATTCCGACAAGCGGCGAGATTTTTGTGGACGGAAGGGATATTTGCGGTATCACAAACGCCAACTTGGACATACTTTATTTACCGAGCAAGCCCGTTTTTTGGGAAAATCGCACCGTGCTGTACAATATAGAGTATCCTCTCAAAGTTCGCAAAGTCGCAAAATCCGTTCGGCGCCGAGAGGCGTACGACATCGCTCAAAGATTGGGCATTGCCGATCTTGAAAGAAAAATCCGCAATCTTTCCGCCGACGAACGCAAGCGTGTTGCGATAGCGAGAGGCATGACGGTGCCGCGCAAAACGGTTTTATGGGACGATTTTTTCCAAAGCGCCGAGCAAATTGAGCCTGCGTTATGTCTGTTCGAAGGTGCAAATCACGTTATATTCACTTCGGACGCGGACATCGCGCAAGGGCACACGGTAGTGCTTGACGGCGGCAAGGTAGTATATCAAGGCGACGCGGAAAGCGCCGCGAGTATTGCAAAAAGTTTGCAATGGCTAAATGATTCAATCGGGAGAGACTAATGGCAAAAGATTTTTTTGACGATGAATACGAAAAACAGCAACAGCAAAACGAAAGTCAACGTCAAGCGGAAGCGCAGCAGTACAATACTTGGTACAACGCGCCCGCCCCGGAGAGTACCAAACGCAACAACAAGCCCCTGTACATTGTTTTACTGTGTTTGGCGTTGGTTGCTTGTATAGGTTTTGGGTGGTTGCTTTGCGCGATAACACAATCGGTCACGCACACGACGGATCAGGACGCCGACAACATACTGAGTTCAGTCGTGCAATATATGCAAGAAAACTACTATCGCGATATTCCCGAAGACGAATGGATAACGGCTATCGAAGCGTCGGGAACGGCGCTTATGCAATATGCGGGCGATCGTTTCTGTCAGTTGATGTCGCCACAAACTTATTACGATTTTTGTTATCCCGCCGCCAAGGTAACCTCCGGCAACGATGTATTCGGGATGTCGTATTTGGTGGAGGAGGGTATCGGCTTGTACGTTTCGTCGATAACGGCGGATACTCCCGCTTTCGGTCAGATACAGGAAGGCGACATCATACTCAAACTTTCCGATATGAAAACAAAAAGCGGCGAAGCGGTTTCCGTTGACGGCGTGGATTTGTCTAATGGAATGGTGCTTGGCGAGTACTCAACCAACGCCATCACTCAGATTTTGCAATCCACCTATTCGGCGACGTTTCACGTTTTGCGCGCCGACGACAGTCCAAGCGGTTACACAACGTTATCCGTGCCTTTGCGCAGAGCGGCGGTGCCCGTCATCAACAGCGAATACAATTTTGAGTTTGTCGAGTTCTATTTCGGCAAAAACGTAACCAACGTATCCACTTCGGCAAACAGATCGCAGGGCGCAACCACGGAGCAAATCCGTTGTCTTGATCAATTGCCCGCCGGCGCGGGATACGTTCGCATAAAGGAATTTATGGATTACGTAGACGCAAGCGGCAAGACCGTCTCTGCTTCGGAAGAATTTCATCAGGTAATGACGTTGTTCAAGCAGCTTGGCTTAAAGCGTCTTGTATTGGACCTTCGCGGCAATCCGGGCGGCAACGTGCAGTATGTCAGCGAAATCGCCGCAATGCTTGTTACAGACGCCCGACTCACTGCGGAGCAAAAGGCGTCCGTCACCGATTCAAAAGGGCAGCTGCTGATAACCTACCTCGATATGCCCAAACCCGCTCACGTCCGACAAAACGAATATCACGCAAGCTCCTACTCCGACTATTTCGGCGAAGTAGGTGACAAATGCGACATAGTTGTATGGACCAACGAAAGCAGTGCAAGCGCAAGCGAACTTCTTACGGGTTGTCTGCGCGATTACGGCACGGCTATGCAAATGGGCACAACCACCTACGGCAAGGGTATAGCTCAAACTTGGCAAGAGCTGCCGTTTGAGGGGGATGTAACGGATATTTTCGGCAACACAATACAATATCCGTGGGCAGTCTACTACACGTGTGCAAGCTATTTCAGTCCGTTAGGCAACAACATTCACGGTAGCGGCTACACGCCTCCCGAGCCTTACGACGACCTCACCACCTACGAGCAGTTGTGGACAGCCGTCAACAGCTATTGGGATTGACCGTGCAAATCCATTATTCGGGCGCTCAAAACTTTTGTTTTGGGCGCTCTTGATTTTTACGCATTGAAAATCCCTCTGATTTGCGTACGTTTGTTTTAATGTAATGTTATTAAATAAATATAAATAACTGTTACAAAACCTTATATTTAATTTTTTGTTACCGACTTTTACTAACAAAATTTCGTACATGTTATTTTCGATAAATTTTAATTGCCTATATTTACTAACAAAAGTATTTACGTTATTTTTGTAGAGACTTTTACTAACAAAATTTTTATGTTATTTTCTGTAAATTTGTATTGAAAAACCTTATGCGCGCATACTCCGCAACGCAAAACAAAAGGTTTTTTTCGTTTGAAACTTTCTTTTGTTGCAAAATTGAAAAAAAATTTGCAAAAAAGCTCTTTTTAACAACTGTTTTTGCCGCCCCGATCGCGCGTTTATATTCGAAAATTTTTATATTTGTAACTGTTTGATAAAAAAAATTTATTTTACTATCGATTTTTGTCAAAAAAAATCTAAAAAAAGTACACTTTATCTAACAAAAGTACACTTTGTCTGACAATGTCAAAAATGACCGTAAAAGCGGAAAAAACCGCATTTTCACCGTAAATTTTACTTGACTTTATTATAGACATGTAAATTTTGTTTGTCAATAATTTTTGTTAGTAAAAGTGTACTTTTACTAACAGTCTGAAAGGGCAAATATTCCCGCAAATTTTGTCTTAAACCAACGGCGTCTGCTTTTATTTGCCGTAGGTGCCGTACTTGCGCAGTGCGCACAAAATGTTTTATCGAAGGAGGTAAAACTATGCTTAACAGAAAAAACAGGATCGCGTCCGTTGTCGTTGCTGTTGCAATGGTGTTGGCTTTTTTGTTGGCGGTTGCCGTCGGTTTGCCTATGGCAACAACGGCATTTGCCGAGCGAAGCACAACGGATTGGGTAGTTGTAGATGAGATTGTCAAAGGCAATTCCGCTTTTAGCGAGGCAAACCTCAAAAGTCTGTATCAAGCGCTCGCCGGTGTGGATACAATTGAGGCTTTGGGCGAGAAGTTCGGCGCAGGCACAGACAAAGAAGTTCTGACGTCCGCGGATTTCCGTGCGCAGAATGGCGGCACAAACAACGTTTCCGTCTATTTCGGCGGAATGAAGTGGGACGCGGTCTATCTCACCAAAGCCCCAAGCACTGTCGGTAACGTCCAAGCGGGCGACATCATCCTCGATCTGTGGCGTTCGGCGGATAATCTGTCAAGAGACATGGACGTGTCGAGTTATTCCGACGGTTGGTATTCCACTGATAGAAATTTGACCTACCCCTCAAATATGTATTCCACGAGTAAAATTCGAGTGAAAACGCTGAACGCAGGCGGTCAATACGCTTTGGATGGCGGCGAAACTTTGTCGGATTTGCAACCGCAAGACGCGGACAACCAATATGCCCGCTTCACGATGAATTCTGTTCCGGGCAGTTTGACTCAGTATATTGCCAAACCCTCGGAGGTGGGCTATCAAGCAGACGAGTGGGACGAAGAGACGGCATATGCACGAAATTCATCAAAATACTATCTCTCCAATGATGCCTACGAAGAACCGATTTCGGGTGGAGAATGGTACATGGACGGATGTAATTATCTTGATGATAGAGATAACAGCCGTGATGAGGCGGCAAAATACGGTGCGTGGCAGAACGATTATTTGTGGCTTCCTTCCATAACGGAGACGGGGGTAAAAGATGACGTGGGCGATGGTCTTTGGGACACCGATAAGTCCCTCCGTCAAGCGGTGTTCCGCGGGCAAGTTACCGAACTTTGGCTCCGTAGCGCCAGTACAGCAGCCGATACTGCGATGCAACAAAGCGTGAATGATTATTATGCCGTGAGAGTAAACAACGAACGCAGCGGGTTTTCGGATTGCGGCGCGCGTCCTGCACTTCACTTAAATCTGACGCGGGCTGACAGAGACAAACAAGGAGACGCCTCATTCACTTTTGAGCTGCCGGATGAAGAAGTGTTGTTCACCGCGGACCCAAGCGGCGTTGTCAAGGCGGAAATAAATATAACTGCGCACGATATTGAAATACCTAACGGCTTCATGCTTAATCTTTATGTTAAAAGTGCAAATGCCGGTGCAGATGCCGGCAGTAACTCGGACGCGAGATTTCGCGTGTGTATGGGGTCCGACTATTGTAATTACACGCTGTCAATGACGAACAGTGAATCTTATCGAGATTGGATTTCAATGGACTTTTACAATGATAGTTACGGTTTGATAATTTGGAAAATGCACTGTTCTATGGAAACGAAAGTTGAATTGGATGAGATCAAACTGACGCTGACCCTCCAAAACGTTCCGTCCGTTGCAGGCGTTTGGACGGACACGCTGACGTTTACTGCGTTGCTTGAACCGACAGAATGATTTCCCACCGCACAACTAAATTTAGCGCAATGTAAAGGAGAAAAATATGAGCAACAATCCAACCAAAACCAAAAAAGCATTGACAGCGGCAGTGGTGCTGCTGACGTTATCGCTTATCCTCAATATAGTGCTGTTGATTTTGTTGATAGGTTACAAACCCGAGGGCGGCACTACATATCAACCGGGCAGTATCGGGTTCGACCCCGATGCGTCGGACAAACGCCCCGGTACAGTTACGCAAATGCAAAACGTAACAGTGGCGGGATTTTCCAAACTTACAATTCCGCCCGATACCGACACGGTAGCCATCGACCTGTACAACCCGGAAGAGAACTTCGGCTTGTACTATATGACGTTTGAATTGCGCCTGCTGACGGATGACGGCGGATACGAAACGCTGTACACATCCGGTTTGGTGGGAGCCGGCAAACACATCTACCAAATCACCCTTTCGCACGCTCTGGCGGCGGGCGAGTACTCGGCGGTGCTGTTTATACAACCCTACCGCATGGCGGATATGTCCACAACAAATAATGTGGCGGGCAACATAACGCTGATAGTAAAATGATGATCTCGGGCTAAACCCGTTTTCATAAAAAAATATATATTTTTGGAGGTAACAAAACAATGACAAAGAAGATGACAAAGACCGCCCTGATCTCATTGGTGGCAGTATTGGTGCTGGCTGCTGTATGCACAGCGCTCGTCTTTACCGGCACGGCAAGTGCAGCAACGCTTAGTAATAGTGGTGAAAGCTCAACCGGAGTAGAAGTAAAGTACCACGTTGAAGGCGGTTGGGAAGTTGAGATCGGCGCAGGTATGACTCTTGTACCCGATGAAGAAAGTGACCTTAACGTAAAGGTAACAAAAGCTATTTTGGAAAATGGAAAAAACCTTTCGATAACGGTTCACAGCACAAACAACTACGCCCTTCAAAACGGCGATGATTCGTTGGCTTACACTTTAACGAAAGACGGAACCCCGTTTGTAAATACCAGCAAAGAGACCGTCCTTAGCGGTATCAATGGTAAATCCAATCTTACTGAGGATGCAGATGTGACTTTGAAAGTGAAAGTTGAGAAGAGTGTTACGGACAAGGCCAAGTATTCCGGCGACTACACCGATACGCTTACCTTCACGGTTACGGTAGCACAGTAATACTTACAAAACTTTGACGGCGACGGGGCAATTTGCTCCGTTACCGTCATATTGCGTTTCGGCGCAACAAACTAACACAAAGGAAGGGACAAAATTATGTTTGACATTTTGGCAGATTCTCTTTTCGGCGCGCACATCGATTCGCTTGCGAACGTAGTGTTTTGGATTGTGTTTGCGCAGGTACTTATGATTGTCGCCATGCTGGTATGCACGGCTTTTTCGCTGCGTCAAACGAAAAAACAAGAGTCCGAAGAGCCGCAACCTCGCGAGGAGGAACCCGCAAAAACGGAACAGGTCCAAGTGAGCGGACTTGTTGCCGCAGACGCGGAAGAGGATTCTTTTGAGGCGGGCAAACTGCGTTATGACAGGAGTTTTTTGGCGAGACTCATTCAATCGGACGATTGGATAAAGGAACGCTACAATTTGCTAAAAAACGAAATTTTGAGCTTCGAGGGCGTCAAGTCGCGCCTCAGTTGGAAACGCGAAACATTCAAAGCCGGCAAAAATTTCGTCGCGCGGTTGACTTTTCGCGGCAAAACATTGTGCGCGCTGTTTCCTATCGATCCCGAGCATGATTCCAATGCCGAAACGATTGACGCTCCCACCCTGCACGATACGCCTTCGATGTACCGTATCCGCAACGAAAAACACTTCAAAATGGCGCTTGCAATGGTGCATGTAACGGCGCAAAATTTGAATCTCAAACCTTCCGAAAGGGTATCCGAGGACTACTATTTGCCCTATGAGGGTACCGTACAGCTGATAGGGCGCGGTCTGATAAAAAGAGAGATCAAGTCCGCGCAGGACGAAGCTATTTTTACTCGAAACGGCAACAGCGGCAACTGATGTCGTGCGAGTAATTGTATAATCTGCTCCACAAAGAGG
>CANQGD010000017.1 GCA_947601445.1 uncultured Clostridia bacterium
GAACGCATAAGTTAAGCTGCCGAGGGGTTCTCCCCTCGGTGGGCTTTATAATGAAATCTTTGGGGCGATACCTGCCTTGCTTGATTTTCGTATGGGTTTATGGTATAATGAAGGCAATGAACAGGAATTTTAGCGGAGAAGTAAGAAAATTCCCATGTTTAAGCGTTTCGCCGTTAAATAGAATTTAGTTCCATTTGCAATTTATTGCAATAATTGTAGTCGGCATTCCAATAATTTGAATATCAAACTTCAAACTTGGCTCGACCATCGTTGCCGCATTGTGAATCCGAAAACTGAATTGCCAACCGCCATCTAAATATAGCTCAACAGTATTGGTACTATTCGGCTTATAATCAAAAGAAACAATCCGTGTGGGCAAGCAAGCCACGGGGACAACGATTTTAGGCTTAATAGACCGCGCCGAGCGATTTAACTGCCCGTGCATATTATAAGTTTGAATTTGAGTTAATCGCCTTGTATCAATACTTATTACTTTGTAAAAATCAAATTCGCCTAAAAGATATTCCACCATTTTTCTCGGCACAGTAGAATCCAACGAATTACACCTATTTACTTCCGCAACGAAAGCGTTAAGAAGGGGGATATAAATGCGCTTATCTTTGTCAATCAGGTCATGCCATGCGTGTCCTAAATGTTTTTCTCTTTCCAAAAGGTCAAAGATAGGTGCAATACTTTTCCAATAATCATTTGAGCAAGGAATGCCATACCACTTCGCACCGAAGTCTAACTTCTTGGCAAGGCGGCTATGCTTAACTGCAAAATGGTTGTGCTTAATACTCAATCCAATCTCCCATTGAACATCTTTGCGGGAAATAACAATATCGCGCACATCACCTTCCTTTCCCTCTTTATCTGTTTGAATTTTAATCGAAAGAATATCTTCGCTACGCTCGATAATCATCGGCTCCATATCAAAGATAGTAGCCACCGCCGCCTTTGCGCTTTCAGTTAAAATGGACTGTAATTCAGGACTGACTGACTCCCAAGCATGGAGGGCGGCAAAATAAGCACTATTTTGCTCAATGACTGCTTCCCGAAAACGATGAATTTCTTTCGATAATGTAATCAAACAAATATATTCATAAGCACGCCCTTGATTATTACTCTGTTCGCTCATATTTTACCCCCTTGCGGTCAAAACGTCTTTGATTGCGACTGCAACCTCATAAGCAAGATGAACAGGAACGGCGTTCCCTATCATTTTATAGGCATCGTCTGTATCGTTATATACGAATTGGAACGAATCGGGAAATCCTTGTATTCGCGCAATTTCCCTAATTGTCATCCTGCGATATAAATCTTCCTTGCCCTTAACGAACTCCCGTTTATTTTGACTAATGAAAACCATTTTCGGTGCTTGCGGGTGAATTTGACACTGACGTCCCGATGCTTGAACTGTGAATGCTTGTTCGTCCCAAGACTTTACACGATTTCGGCTCATAAAAATGGGAGAAAATGCGCCCGTAAAATATTCATTATTGTTGATTGCTTTGGGATTATGAGAATTGTGTGGTCCCGCAGGAACGGCAGTTTCTTGCAAATCCCATATCGTATCCCGAAGCGTCAATTTCAATTTGTCACCTTGCGTAGACCCCCGAGGAAAAATGAAATCAATATCCAAATCTTCTCGGAAACCAATGTAAAATACGCGACGACGCTCTTGCGGAACGCCATAATTCTTTGCGTTTACCAATGAAAGAGTAACACGATAGCCACTTTCTTTGAACATTGAAAGAATTTGCTTGACGGCGTATGAATGCCTTGATGCAAGCATTCCGCTTACATTTTCAGCTAAAAAGAATTTCGGTCGAACAGTTTTCAAAATGCGAATGTATTCATAAAACAGCTTTCCGCGGGCATCCTCAATTCCGCGCAAAGCACCTGCTTCCGACCAAGATTGACAGGGCGGACCGCCGATAATGCCGTCCACCTCTTTGGGAAAAATACTTTCATCGAGATTACGAATGTCGCCTTTTACTAAATTCGTCTTGGGGTGATTAAGGATATAAGTCTGCCATATTGTAGGGTCATATTCGTTTGCAATCGGGATTTCAAAACCCGCCCGCTCAAATCCTAAATCAAGACCACCACAGCCACTAAATAGACTAATAACTTTCATAAGTAACGCCCTTTTATTTCTCTTATACTTAATTATAGCATATTACAAGAAAATAATCAAGCGGAAAAGTATATTGAACTGGCATTCGATTTTTGGCATAACTACTATTTGAATGGTCAAATCGTTTATACTTCAAGCAAAACAATATAGTAAAACCGCCGACGGAGCGTAATGCTCTGTCGGCAATTGCCATTTTTAGGTTTATGACTTTCGGCGCAACATTTCAAATTGTTTTTTACGATTAACCTTAAAATTTATTTTCGCCGCGTTTGCGATTGCGTGCTGAGATTACAAACAGGTTGTTGCCAAATTGCGACGAATATAGTACAATATTTTCAAACACGATTCAAGGAGCGCACATTATGCAAAATCCAACGGCAAAACTCACTATGGCAAACGGAAAAATCATCACGATTGAGCTGCTTCCGCAATACGCGCCCAACACGGTAAACAATTTTATCGCTTTGGCAAACGCAGGCTTTTACGACGGGTTGATTTTTCACCGCGTGATACGCGGGTTTATGATACAGGGCGGTTGCCCGCAGGGCTTGGGTACGGGCGGTCCCGGATACTGCATCGAGGGAGAATTTGCCGACAACGGTTACGGCGACAACACTCTCGCTCACGAGCGCGGAGTGGTATCTATGGCGCGCGCGATGAATCCGAACAGCGCCGGCAGTCAGTTTTTTATTATGCACAGATCCGCGCCGCATTTGGACGGACAGTATGCCGCTTTCGGCAAAGTTATTGACGGAATGGACGTCGTGGACGAAATCGCCGAAGAATACACCGATTTTTCCGACCGACCCTACAACGAGCAAAAAATTTCCTCCATACGCGTGGATACTTACGGAGTCAACTATCCCGAGCCGAAAAAAATTTGATATTGTCCCTCGGAATTTTTGAAAAAAACGCTTAGCGGCGTAATTTTTGTCTTTGTTTGAGGCAGTCTTTTTATCTGAAAAGAAACTTGATTTTTTTTGGCAAATCACGGCATAATTTTTTGTTTTGCTATTGAATTTTCCGTTTGATTATTGTATAATATACTTCCTATATGGGCGCGCTCTCGTGCGAATTTGACTTTGAACGCAAGGGCGCGACTCCGGTATCATTTTGTATCGAAAAACAAGGAGTCAGTTTATGTTCAAAGTAAAAATGAATGGCAAGGAGACGATTCTTACCGAAAAAAAGCCGATACTCGATCTTTTGGATGATTGCGACAAACGATATGTCGTTGCAAAAGTCAACAACCGCCTGAGAGAATTGACTTATGAGCTTAGTTTCGATTCGGAAGTGGTGCCGTTGGATTTGACCTCATCGGACGGAGTAAAGGTGTACGAAACCTCTTTCCGTTATTTGTTGGCAATGGCATTTCACAATTTATATCCCGATTATCAGATAAAAATAAGTTACGCCGTATCCCGCGCATTGCTTATAACGCTTGTCCAACCCAAAATGACTATGGATCGCCGTATGATAAACGACGTAATCGCCGAGTTGGATCGGTTGGTTGCCGCGGATATTCCCTTTGAACGCACAGTTATGAGCAAAGAAGACGCTTATGACTACTTTGTGGCGCAGGGTCAGCAGGACAAGGCGGACGCGTTGCAGTACCGTCCGGAAAAAACCTGTCATTTTTACCGTTGCGGCGACTATCTCAATTATATGTACGGCTATATGGTGCCGTCCACAGGTTACATAAAGACCTACAAACTGTTTGCTTATGACGGGCATATGATTGCGCAATATCCGCGTTATGAGGCGGGCGGCATTATTCCCGAGTTCAAAGACGAACCCACTTTCAGCAAGGTGCTCAAACGCGCTCATCGTTGGGCAACCATTTGCAATGCGGAAATCATTTCCAAAATGAACGACCACGTAAACGAATCCACCTATGTGGATTTCATAAATATGAACGAAACGTTGCACAACGATATGCTTCACGAATTGGGCGACCGTATCGCCGAAGATATTGAAAATATCCGTCTCATTTGTATTGCGGGACCGTCCAGTAGCGGCAAAACCACATTCAGCAACAGACTGCGTATAGAGTTGATGTCGCGCGGCATCACTCCGTTGCGCATATCTTTGGATATGTACTACAAAGACCGTTCGCAAATTCCGTTAGACGAATACGGACAAAAGGATTTTGAACATATCGACGCATTGGATGTGGAATTGTTCAACCAAAATATGCTTGCGCTTATCAACGGCGAGGAAACGGAACTGCCAAACTATCAATTTGAACAAGGACGCGCCGAAAAGGGCATTATTACAAAGATCGGTCCCGATACGCCCATTATCATCGAGGGAATACACGCCTTGAACGACAAATTGAGCTATCTGATACCCAAGCACCAAAAGTTCAAAATCTACATCGCGCCGCAATTTCAGATCAACATCGATTATCACAATCCCATCAGCTACACGGATATTCGCCTGTTGCGCCGCATAGTGCGTGACAAAAAATATCGCGGTGCAAGCGCCGAGCGTACCCTCGATATGTGGCCGTCCGTTCGCCGCGGCGAATTTAAGTGGATTTATCCCTATCAGGAAGGGTGCAACTATGTGTACAACTCCGCGCTTACTTATGAGCTTTGCGTTCTAAAAAAATATGCGTTGCCCGCTTTGCAAGAGGTAAAACAGGACAGCCCGCATTATATCACCGCAAACAGACTTATCAAGTTTTTAAAATATTTCAACGAAATGGACGACAAGTGGGTCCCCTGCAATTCGCTGCTCAGAGAATTTATCGGAGGCAGCTGTTTTGCCGAAGTAGATGAATAAAGCGATTTAGCTCCCTTAAAATCGGATCGCGGCATCGATCCAAATCGTTTATTTCATAAAAAGCCGATTTTCCAAGCGAAAATCGGCTTTTGCATATTTTTTGTAATATTTTGTCGAGAAAACGAATTTAATATACAAAACAGCGTCGGAGCATACAATGAAAGACTATATCCAAGAGCGGGTGGTGCAAATGGCGGATTACATCATTGCGCACAAGTGTACGATACGAGCCGTTGCCGATGTCTTTTGCGTAAGCAAATCCACGGCGCACAAGGATTTGTCCGAACGGCTTCCGCAAATAGATCATGACAGATATGTTCTCATTGCCGCAATTCTTGCCGACAATTGGCAGGAACGCTACATACGAGGCGGCGCCGCCACAAAAAACAAATATATGGGGTAGTTTGCCCCATATATTCTATATCGCCGCTCCGACGTTGCGTTTTTTTGTTTTCAATTCTTTTTCCAGCTTATCGCATGCTTCTACAAGTTCTTCCTGAGTCTCGTCCAGATTTACTTCGTCCAATATGTTTTGCAAACGGTATTCGTGTGTGAGGTATCTTATCGTTTGATAGCCGATGACCGTCGTCAATGTGCCGTTTGCAAGCCCTTGCACGCTGCTGTCCACAATGGCGGCAATGGCGTTGCCGAGAATGGGAATACCTTTTACCGCCGAACCCATGGTTTGTACAACGCTGTGTCCTATGTTAAGACCGCCGAGTCCGTAGGCAATCAATGCGTTCTGCAGTACCCTTGCCACTATTTTTGCAAGCCGTGCGTCCGACGGGCGAAATCCGTAAAGAAACACAAGGTCCTTTATCAGCTGCAAATTGAGGAAAATCACCAACGCGGTATCTACTTTTGCCGCTTGCGAAATTGCCGAATATGCGGCGCATTTGATACTGCTCCTGAATATCATATCTTTGGCGTTTTTCTTTACGCAGCCTTGATACAGCTCCGTTAAGGCGGATTTGAGCTTTTCTTCATCGCCGACCTTCAAGGCGATTGCTATTCTTCCCACAACTTCGCTGTCGTACCAACCGACGCCTTCCACCTTGCTCGTCAAATCGATTATTTTCTCCGCGACGTCGTGGCGCAGTTTTTTGTTGTGGCGTTTGGCTTCTCGTGCCGTCGCCGCGTTGACGTTGGTGACAAAGGCGCCTGTTTTTACAATTTTGCACAGCGGCACCACAAATATGCACACAAACAGTATCAAACATGCCGCGCCCGTTGCGTAACCTGCGTATTCGTTTATTTCGTATATGCGCATTGTAAGGAAAAACAGGCATACAAACAATATAACGCCTACCAAACTTGCGCACATCCACAAGATGAGCCGCGCTCCGCGCACGTTTTGGCGGCGCGTATATTTTTGTTCGTAGTCGTATATGGTCATTTTGCCCTGTGTCGGCTTGGTTTGAGGCTCCCCGTTCTTTTCCCGAGCAACGGGCAGCTGCGTTTGCGCGCCGTTGTCGATTTTGTCTTTTTTATTCATAAAAAGCTCCTTTGGCGTGTCAGTTTTTGGGTTTTGTCCACAAATTGTATCTTTCCGGGTGCATAATGGCGTTTGCAAATTTTTCTTCCAATCCGGGATTGTCTTTTGACAGTTCTTTCAACAGCAGTTTCATATGTTCGCGTTCCGTATGATGATTTGCGGGACACGGATTTTTTACAACGGGCAAATTTTTGGCATAACCGATAAGATCGCGTTCGGGTATGTAAATCATCGGACGAATGAGCGTGACTTGGCTTCTCGACATATAACTGACAGGTTGAAACGTATTCAGCCGTCCTTCGTAGAACAAACTCAACAAAAAAGTTTCCACAACGTCGTCGCGGTGGTGTCCGAGAGCAAGTTTGTTGAAGCCGCGGCTTACTATTTCGCTGTTGAGGGCGCCTCGGCGCATTTTCGCGCAAAGACTGCACGGATTTTTTTCCTTTCTGACGTCGAATATTATTTGGGCGATGTCGGTTTTGACTTGACTGTATTCCACGCCCAATTGTCGGCAGTACTGTGCGACGGGATCGAATACCCCTTCGGCAAAGCCCATATCTATAGTTACGGCGAGCAGACGAAAGGGAATATCGAAGTATTTTTGAAACGCCGCAAGCAGAGTGAGCAACGCGAGGCTGTCTTTACCGCCGCTGACGCCTACGGCAATCCTGTCGTCAGGTTCGATCATATTGTAATCGTTTATTGCCCGTCTCAGGGGCGAAAGCAATTTGTTCGTTTCCATATTCTAATTGTACATTGCGCAGATTTTTTTTGCAAGTTTTTTTAAAATTGTTAATCAGCTTATTTACAAAAAAGTGGAAAAATGCTATTATTTAGATACCATAATTTCAGTAAAGGAGAGAGACTATGAAATGGATTTGCAATGTTTGCGGTTACGTTCATGAGGGAGAACAACCCCCGGAAATTTGTCCTCTTTGCGGAGTCGGTTCCGAAGAGTTTACCGCGGAAGAAGAATAAAACGCTTTTGCGCCGATTTTTTGGCGCTTGAAATTTATCAAGGAGAAACAATTATGAAATTTGTATGTTCGGTTTGCGGATACGTTTACGAAGGCGACGAGGCTCCCGAAAGATGCCCTCAATGCCGTGCTCCCAAAGAAAAGTTTGTCGCTCAAAACAGTGAAATGAGTTGGGCGGCGGAACATGTAGTTGGCGTTGCAAGCGGCGTGCCGCAGGATATTATCGATGATTTGAGAGCAAACTTCAACGGCGAATGTAGCGAGGTCGGTATGTATCTTGCAATGAGCCGCGTGGCTTTTCGCGAGGGCTATCCCGAAATTGGTCTGTATTGGGAAAAGGCGGCTTACGAAGAAGCCGAACACGCCGCCAAGTTTGCCGAACTGTTGGGAGAAGTAGTTACCGACAGTACCGCTCAAAATCTGAAAATGCGTATCGAAGCGGAAAACGGCGCCACGATGGGCAAAACTCAGCTTGCCAAACGCGCCAAGGAACTCGGTTTGGACGCCATTCACGACACGGTTCACGAAATGGCGCGCGACGAAGCGCGGCACGGTAAAGCGTTTTTGGGTTTGTACAACAGATATTTCAAAAAATAATTTGATTAAACCGAGAGCGACAGAACGACATTGTTCTGTCGCTTTTCGGTAAAAAATTTGCACTTGCGCAAGCACTGATATTGTTGTATAATAATATAAATAATATATTTCGGACGTTATTCGACGTGAAAAGAAAATTTCAATTCAAACAACAGGAAACAATCAAACTCAAATACAAGTTGGGATTGGCATTGGCGGGCGGAGGCACGCGCGGATTTGCGCATATCGGCGTGTTGAAGGCTTTCAATGAGGAACATATCGGGTTCCATTGCGTAGCGGGTACATCTATCGGCTCGCTTATCGGTTCGCTGTATTGTGCGGGAGTCGGTTTGGATGCAATGCTGCACGAAGCTAAGCTGGTTTCCCGAAAGGAACTGCTCCGACGGATGTGGCTCAATTCCGATTCCGCCAATATCGCGCGCGTTGTAAACAGACTGTTGGTTGACAAGACCTTCGACGAATTGTCCGTCCCGTTTGCCGCCGTAGCGGTGGATATTCAAAACGGCAACGAGGTGATATTAAACAGCGGCAATGTTGCAAAGGCGGTATCGGCAAGTTGCGCCGTACCCGCGCTTTTCAAGCCCGTTGAAATAGACGGACAATTGTTGGTGGACGGAGGACTTCTCAACAATATGCCCGCCGATATTTGTCGAAATATGGGCGCGGAAAAAGTTATAGGCGTGGATTTGAATCATACGCGGCAAGGCGCTCGATCGGGAAAACTTACCGATATTCTTATCGCCACGTGGAATATTACAACAAAATCGACAATGTACAAAGGACAGCAAAACAGCGATATTATCATTGAACCGGAATTGAAAGATTTCAAACGCACCAGCCTTGACAATATTGACGAAATGGTTATGGAAGGGTATCGCGCAGCAAAAGAAAAAATGCCCGAAATAAAAAAACTTTTGGGAATAAAGTAACGGAGACAGAGCTATGACTGATTTTCGCATAAACAAAAAAATCGCCATTGCGGTGCTTGTTTTACTTATATTTGTAAGTCTTACGGCGCTTTCGGGATGCGATTCATCTCAAACTTTGGATGTGACCTATACGGGAGGCAATATTCCCTTAGGAGGAGAAATCGACCGATCCGATCTTGTCGTCGGAATTATCGGCGGATGGGGAACGCACAGACTCAGAGACGACCAATACGAGTTAAGCGATTTTGACAGTTCGACTATCGGCGAAAAAACCGTAACGGTTACATACACAGACGGAGATAAAACGCTTACCGCAACTTTTATCGTTACCGTTGTGGAAAGTTCTTCTCCCGCAAAACTGTCTCGCATAGAAGTCGAGTACAGCGGCGGAGATATTTTTGTCGGCGGCACGCTTGACAACGACAAAATCACAGTAAAAGCGTTTTACAGAGACGGTAGCAGTAAAACCGTTACCGGATGGACGCTGGACTTAGACAGCTCCAAGCCCGGGGATAAGACCGTAACGGTATACTATACCGAAGGCGAACAAACGGTCACGGATACGTTTACCGTAAAAATTGTGGAAGATAATTCTCCCGCAAAACTGTCTCGTATAGAAGTAGAGTACAGCGGCGGAGATATTATTGTGGGCGGCACGCTTGACAACGACAAAATCACGGTAAAAGCGGTGTATACCGACGGCAGCAGCAAAACCGTGTCCGGATGGACATTGGGCGACTTTGACAGCGCCTCCGCCGGTACCAAAACCGTAAAAGTATCTTACACCGAAAACGGCGAGAGCGCGTCCGCAACATTCGAAGTGCAAGTAAAGTTTGCAAAGTTGATTCGTATCGAAGCAAGCTACAACGGCGGAGAATTGGTGATCGACGAAAAAATCAATCCCAACGAAGTGGCTGTTGTCGCCTACTTTGAGGACGGCTCGTACAAAAGCGTAACGGGTTTCGTTTTGTCACCGGAAAGCAGTCATACCGCAGGCAGGTTGGATGTTACCGTAACGTACACCGATACTCAAAGCAATACCACGGCGACAACCGTATTCTACGTAAATGTGCAGGCGGCGAAACCGACTGCTCTCCACATCGAAACTTCCGACTCTCCCGTATATTTGGGAGACGAAGTTCGCCCCAACCTTACTGTAACCGTGTCTTACGACGACGGCAACAGCAAAATCATTACTGACTATACCCTTTCCGACGAAACGTTTGACACATCGGGCAAATTTACCGTCACTGTATCCTATACCGTGGGAGAAATCAAATTGCAAGCCGAGGCGACTTTCAATGTACTGTCTTTGGTTTTGGAAAAAATAGAGGCGACCTACACGGGCGGAGATTTGGAAATAAACGGTTCCTTAGACAAAGACAAACTTTCCGTTACCGCCTTTTACTCCAATCAAAAGACCAAACAAATCACCGAAGGGTATACTTGTAATGTGGATACTTCCGTTGCGGGAGAAAAGCAAATAACCGTCGAATATTCCGAAAACGGCGTTACCGTTTCCGCTTCGGTAACATGCCGTGTTGTGGCGCGTGTAACCACGCTTACGGCAGAATATCGCGGTGCAAATCCGCATTTGGGCGATAAGTTGAATGTAGACGAGATAGATATAAAAGTAGCGTTCAATGACGGCGTCGTTTGGCCGTTGAAAGGCAACAGCCCCGGTGTGGAATTGTCTCCTACCGTATTTGATCAAGAAGGATTGCAAACGGTAAACGTAACCTATACCGTACCGACCGACCCGACCATTTATCGTACGGGAAGCGCGCAGGATACGTTCAGCGTCATAGTGTTAGCCGCAGAAAAAACTTTGCAAAAAATAGAAGCTGTCTATACCGGCGGCAATATATTCGTAGGCGCTCAACCTGATAAAAGCAAGTTGACGGTAACAGCGTATTACAGCGACGGTTCTTCGAATACGGTTACCAACTTTACGGTAGGTACCGTGGACAGCAGTTCGGTCGGAACAAAGCAGTGGGAAATTTCCTATACCGAGGGAGAAACCAAAACCGCTTATGTCACAATAACAGTTGTGTCGCAACAAAGTTCAAGCGAACCTGTCGAGGGAAAATACGACGTAAACACAATCAAGCAAGAAAACTTGTCTATTCATTTTCTTATGTTGGGTAACAAATACACAGGCGACAGCGTTTATATCAAGGCGGGCGATACCGATATTTTGATTGACGCCGGTTCGCGCTACGATAGTGCGTCAACCATAACGAATTATGTAAATCAATATTGTTCCGACGGCAAATTGGAGTATGTTATTGCGACGCATGCGCATCAGGACCATATTGAGGGATTTGTGAACGGAAGTGGAAACAACGGCGGAGTACTCGACAGGTTTAAGGTCGATACAGTTATTACCTATGCTCGAAAGAAAACAACTTCTAATATTTCCAGTAAATTCACCGACAAGTTGAATACACTCAAAGAACAGGGTGTAAATGTATACACGGCGAACGACTGCATTAACAACGCCAACGGCGCACAAAAGGAATTTACCCTTGCCGACGGAATTACAATGGAAATTCTCGACCAAAAGTACTATCGTCAAAGCGCAAGTAACGACAACAATTATTCCGTTTGCCTTATGATAAAGCAAGGGGAAAACAATTATCTGTTCACGGGCGACTTGGAAGACGACGGCGAAGAGTCGCTTGTGCAACTCAACCCGAATTTGCCGAAAGTGAAACTGTGGAAAGGCGGTCATCATGGCTCGTACACCGCGGGCAGCACGACGCTTCTGAAAAAGATACAACCCGAAACAGTGTGCATTTGCACTTGTATGGGCACAATTGAATATACAAAGACTACAACGAGTAATCACATGTTCCCCGCGCAGGAGTTTGTCGAGCGCGTTTCGCAATATACCGACAGAGTGTACTGCACGTCCGACGGCACAAAATATTCGAGCAGCAGCGCTTGTATTCCCGCCAACGGCAACATCGTGTTTGCTTGCACAAACGGTCAGATAACGATGTATTTTTCCAATAACAACCTCAAACTGAAAGATACGGATTGGTTCAAATCCACTTCTTGGTTCAAAAACAACCCGAACATTCACCAAAGCTGGTATAATTGATTGACTGCGGTAGGCAAAAGTCAATGGCAGATTCGCAAAAGGATATTTTCGACAAAGTAACAATTTTCGGCAAACGCACCTCGATGACAAAACGTCAATTCAAGGTGCTTTGCGTATGTATGACGGTTATTGTGATTGTCGGCGTGTTCGCATTGGTGATTGCGGGGTATTTTTCGGGTTGGTTCGGCGGAGAGTATGGGCTGCACCGATATGACAAACGTTATTACAACATAAAATCCATTGCCGCCGAACAGCTATCGATACATTTTTTGCAGATGGAAAAGGGCAACGGAGACTGTATATTTGTCAAGGCGGGCGACACCGAAGTATTGATTGACGCGGGTTCTCAACCTGTCGGCGCGGCGTCTATAAGGCAATATATCGACAGATTTTGTCAGGACGGCGTTTTGGAATATGTCGTTGTAACGCACGGAGACAGCGATCATTTGGCAGGTTTTGTGGGTACATCGGGCATAAAAGGTATTTTGGAACGTTACAAAGTAGGCAGAATAATACAATTTGCGCGCACCAACTCGCAAGGAGGTTTGTTTGCCGACTATTGCGCTGCGCGGGATAAGGCAATTGCCGACGGCACCGCTTTTTGTACCGCCTTGGATTGTTGCAAAGAAATTCGCGGCGCTCAACGCTCGTATACTCTTGCAAACGGCGTAACAATGGAAGTTTTGTACCAAGAGTTTTACGAAACTTCCACAAGCAATGAAAACGACTATTCCGTTTGTCTGCTGTTTACGCAGGGAGACAACCGTTATTTGTTTACAGGGGATTTGGAACGTGCGGGCGAAAAATCTTTGTTGGAATGTAATCCCGAGTTGAAGGATGTTACTTTGTACAAAGCGGGGCATCACGGCTCTGCCGATTCGGGCAGCGGAATATTGCTCAACAAAATAAGACCGCAGTACGTTTGTATATGTTGTATAGCCGGCAGCACGGAATACACGCAGAATCTTAACAATACTTTCCCCACGCAGGATTTTTTGCGCCGCATTGCTACCTATACGGACAACGTGTATGTGACAAACTGTGCTTACACGGAACAAAACGAATGGGGACGGTTTACCGACGTGGAATACGGCAAACTTAACGGAGATATAGTGTTTGCTTGTACCGACGGCAGAATCTCAATGTATTTTTCCGAAAACAACGACAAACTCAAAGACAGCGAGTGGTTCAGAAATAATCGCGAACTTCCCGCACAGTGGAGTGAATCATGATAACATATTCTTTTTTCGGCGCTTCTCACGGAGACGGATACGGCGGCACCATTTGCGGTTTGCCGGACGGGTTTGTATTTTCCGTGGAGCAGGTCAACGAAATTCTTGCGTTGCGCAAGCGCGGTTATGGCAGAAGTCAACGCCAAACAATGGATGACAAGGTTCGATTTGAAGGTTTCGAATCCGACTTGGTGACGGTACACGGAGAATTGCGTTTTTTTATAGCGAATTTTTCCGTGGAAGCACGTCCCGAAATCACCGCATTGCGCAGCGGACACAGCGATGTGGTCGGCAGAGCGCGGTTTCCGCAATTGACCGTGAGACAAATCGCCGAACAGACAAGCGCTCGAAATAGCGTTTGTTATACGGTATTGGGCGCAATATGCAAACAATTATTGGTTGAAAAGGGTATATTTACATATCACTATGTGGAAAAAATCGGCGGTATAGCCTCGCGAAACCGTTACCGTTTCGGACTTTCCGAAAAAGAACCTTATTTTCAGACACTGCATTGTCCCTGTCGTTACGCGACGGGATTGATGTGTACGGCTATCGACAACGCGCGAGAGCAGGGCAACAGCTTGGGCGGTGTTGTGGCGGTGGGCGCAACGGGTATTCCTATGGGTATAGGAGAAATTTTCCCCTATGACAAGCGTCTGGATGCTGTAATTGCGGCAAATTTGATGGGAATACCGTCCGTAAAGGGTGTGGCTTTCGGAATCGGTGACAAGTATGCGAGTTTGGACGGTGTTTCCGCTCATGACGAATTGAGTTTATCAGAGGAAAAAATAGTTTACTCCACAAACAAGTGCGGCGGTATTGTTTCCGGACTCACCACGGGACAGGATATACTCTGTCATTTGACAGTGAAACCCGTTCCCACGGTAAAGGGCGTTTTTACTGTGGACAATATCACTCACGAAAAGGTTTTGCAGCATTACGAACGGGCGGATACCTGCGTGGTTCCCAACGTGGGAGTTATAGCGGACAGCGTCCTGGCTTTCGTTTTGGCAAATCAAATGATTGAACAACATTTAATATGAAACAACTTGGCGACTGCATTTTGAAATACGGCAAATTTCGTATGTCCGACTTTGCCGCAAGTTACATTGTTACAGACAAAAATATTGCCGCGTTGTACGGTATAACGGGCGATAACGTATATTTTTTGCCGCGTGGCGAAGAGGCAAAAAGTTTTTTTCATGCGGAACAATTGTGCAAGTGGTTGCTTAAACGCAACGTGCGCACGGATTCGTTGGTTGTTGCGCTCGGCGGCGGCAGTATAGGGGATACGGTAGGGTTTGTATGCGGCATTTTTAAGCGCGGCGTAGAATTGTTGCATGTTCCTACAACGCTTGTGGCAATGGTGGATAGCGCTATCGGCGGAAAAACGGCGATAGACCTTGACGGCGTAAAAAACGCTGTCGGAAACTACCTGTTCGCCGATACGCTTATAGACGTGGATTTTTTACAAACATTAGATGACAAACAGATGCTTAACGGTATGGGCGAAATATTCAAATATCGCATGTTGAGCGACGAAATCGATCGAGTTTTTCGAGACGGAAATTTGAACGATACAATCTGTGCCTGCGCCGAATTTAAGCGCGGTATCTGCATTGCCGATCCCTATTGTCAAGGCGTGCGCAACAGTCTGAACTTCGGACATACATTGGGACATGCAATGGAATTGTCCTTGGGTATTCCTCACGGAATAGCCGTTGCAAACGGAATATATTACGAGACGCTGCTTTCCTGCAAATTGGGTCTGTGTTCTTGCAAATATTCGGATAAGTGGCGAGAGGAAATTTTCCGACAGTTTGAGATATTCCCCGTTGCGGAGGTTTTGCCGTTGACGCTTCAAGACAAAAAGAACGTCGGCAATGACGTAAGTTTTGTTTTGCCGCCCGCTTTTGAAACGGTGCGTATACCTTACGAACGAATTAAAGAGTTACTTTTGAAATGATAGCTTTCAACGAAAAATTTCATTTATCCGACAATTTTTTTTGCAGCGACAAATCATTGACGCATCGAGCGTTTATTCTTGCCGCCATTGCCGACGGAGAATGTCGTTTGGAAAACGTCACTTTTTCCCGCGATATTTGTTCAACCGTCAATGCGTTGCGTGTTTTGGGTGCAAAAATTCGCATTGAAGGCAGTTGTGCAACCGTCACGCCGATAGTAAAACCGCCTTTGAACGAGGTGACATTGGATTGCGGCAACAGCGGAACAACGGCGCGATTGCTTGCAGGATTGGTCGCGGGTTTGGGTGTAAAAGCGCGCTTCGTGGGAGATGAAAGTTTGTCTGCCCGCCCAATGAAAGCCGTGGTTGAGTTTCTGCGAGCGCTCGGTGCCGACATATCTTTACAACAAGGTTGTTTGTTTGTGTGTCGCGGCGGAGTTCTTACGGGAAAAAACCTGTATGCCGAAGTAAGTTCCGCCCAAGTAAAAAGTGCTGTTGTGCTTGCGGGACTTTTTGCAAAAGGAATAACGCGGTATGCGGAAAAGTTGTCTACGCGCAATCACACGGAAATTATGCTTGCAAATTTCGGCGCCAAGGTATCAACCTTTTGCGAAAACGGGCGCAGCGTTGTGACGGTGGAGCAAAGCCGTCCGCACTCTTTTTGTATCAAGTTGCCGCGCGATCCGTCCGCCGTGGCATATTCGGTTGCGTTGGCATTGTTAAAAGAACAAAACGTCACTTTTACCGATGTGTTGCTCAATCCCGCGCGCTTGGGATTCTACGATGTTTTGCGACAAAGCGGCGCCAAAATATCCTATACCGATCTGCACACCGTCGCAGGCGAGCCGGTTGGAAATATTGTGGTGCAGCGCAGTCGCTTAACGCCCTTTTTCGCGTCGGAGCAGGATTCCGTCAATGGTATCGACGAATTGCCTTTGTTGGCTGCAATGGCGCTGTTTGTGGCGGGAGAACACCGATTTGAAGGGGTGGCGGCGCTAAGATACAAGGAATGCGACCGAATAGAGGCAATCGCGGATATTATATGTGTGTGCGGACAAACGTACAGCTATGACGGCAACTCTCTTACCGTCCGTTCAAACGGTATTGTTCCGTTGAACAGACGGTTCAGAACATTCGGCGATCACCGTATCGCAATGTGCTGCGCCGTGCTGTCCGTTGCCGTCGGTCGCGGATGTATTGACGGCGCGCCGTTCGATGTTTCCGACCCGAATTTTTTGCAGTCTTTGGGTATCAGTCCCCTCAAATTGGGACTTATAGGTTCGGACATAAAACAAAGCGTATCACCGCGCCTGCATACATATCTGGCTATGTGTGCGGGGGTGTGTTGCAGTTACGATATTATACAGTTAAGTCGCGACGTTTCGGACGACGAGCTTTTGCGGATTATCGACAAATACGACGGTCTCAATATAACTATGCCCTTCAAAACGCGCGTTGCGCAACTGTTGCATTCCGAAATTCCGGCTGTCAACACTGTAGGTAAAAATATTGTACCACAATCCACCGACGGTTACGGTTTGATACATCCTTTGCAAAAAGGCGGTGTGGATTTTGTCGGGCAACCCATGTGGATAGTGGGCGCGGGCGGTGCAGCCGAATCGTGCGTGAGAGAATTGTCGAAATACGGCTGTAAAATGCAGATTATCAACAGAACCGAGTCGCATGCCGAGGCGCTGCGCAACAAGTACGATTTACCGCGGCAAGTATCTGATCCGATGGGTGTACTTACGTTTATCCCCGCGTGTCAATTCGAGCGTGAGTTGATATTGCCCGAAAGTTGCAAGTTTGTGTTAATTGCCGCATATATGGGCAGCAGTAACATCCGTCTTCAAGCCGAAAAGCGCGGGTTGACCGTTGTGGACGGTTTGGAAATGAATTACTATCAAGGCACGGTAGGGTTTTCTTTGTGGACAGACACGCCCGTACAGGATAATTACGAAGATTATCTGAAATACATTGAAGAATTTGATTATATTTGAGGAAACGAAATGAGAATACTACTGCTTAACGGGGTCAACCTCAATATGTTGGGTAAGCGCAACCCCGAATTTTACGGTTATTTTACGCTCGAAGAATTGGAACGGCAGGTAACCGTATATGCCGAAAAGAAAGGCGTACTGATTTATTGCCGTCACAGTAATTGCGAAGGAGAATTGGCGGATATTTTGCAGCAGACAGACTGCGATGCCGTTATTTTCAACGCCGGAGCGTACAGTCATTACAGTTATGCGTTGAGAGATTGTATAGAGTGTCTCGGTGTACCCGTCGCGGAAGTGCATCTGTCTGACATTGAAAAACGAGAATCTTTCAGACATACGGATGTGCTGACAGATGTATGCGTTGCGCGTTTTATGGGAAAAGGATTGCAAAGTTATTTCGATGCAGTTGATTATTTGTTGAGTATCGACGGTTCCAAACATGAGGGCTAAATGAATAACATCATTCTCATCGGATTTGCCGCAACCGGCAAGTCGACCGTAGGAGCATTACTTGCGCGCAAAATGTGCAAGCAATTTGCAGATACGGATAGCTTAATAGAATGTGAAATGTCGATGTCTGTTTCTCAAATATTCGAAAAGTTCGGGCAACAATATTTTCGCGATAAGGAAAGCGCAGTATTGTTTCGTTTGAAACAAACGGACAACTCCGTCATTTCCTGCGGCGGCGGAAGCGTGTTGTCTCCTTTCTTTACGGATTTTGCTGCAACGGGTACGGTAGTATGGTTGCGAGCGTCGGTGGACGCGGTGCAAAACAGAATGAATGGCGGCAGACCATTATTCGACGGTTTGTCGCGCGATCAATTACAAAATCATATTCGCAGTCGCGAGCAATTGTATAAGATATTTTCCGACATTGTTATCGACACCGACGATAAGACCCCCGAACAAGTTGCGGAACAAATTTATTTACTGCTGCAAAAGTTTACGACGGAAAATTTGTTGAAATAAATTTAAGTCGTATTTCATTTTCAACATACTCGCCGAATAAGGGCAAGTGAAAATTAAAAACTAATGGAAAAATATCTTGGGTATTAAGACTTTAATGGAACTTTATCAAAATAAAAGAGGCTGACGCAATTGTTTGCGCCAGCCTCTTTGTTTAGCTTGTAATATTATTTTTTAAGCGGCTTTCTTTTGATTTTTTCTGTTTTTGAACATTTTAACGACTACCACAACGAGCAGTGCCGCAACCAAAGCTATACTGGAAACAACCGATAGCAACAGTCCCCAATCCACGGGGTTCTTTTCTTCGGCGGGTTCTTCTTCGTTTCCGTCGTCTTCGGGAGTTTCGGGAATTGTAAGCATGGTGTTCCAAGCTTCTTCGTCGGGCAAGAATTTGCTGTCAACCATCAAACTGCTCAATACGCCGTCCTTTGCGGTTTCGCCTTCCAAATCGAGCGCACCTACTTTTACAAGCAATTCCGCTTGACTCTTGGAAAGCAGATCGGTTACGGCAAGGTTTTTATCGTTTACTTTGTAGCTGCTCATAGACCAATTGACAATGTATTTTTCCGCTTCTTCGCCTTCTTGGAGATCGGTATCTTCGCTCATAGAGTAGCTGCCGAGGGTGATCAATTGTACTTGATCGAAATACACATTGCCCATACTCAACGTTTTACCGTCAATGCTGCCGTTAAACAATGCGACGCGTACCGTCTGAGTGCTGTCGCCCGTTATCATTACAATATATTGACGAGTCCAGCCGTTGCCCAATTCACTGCTTGCATAAGCTTGTCCCAAACTGTTTTCGTTTTCCGTCAAGCTTTTGCCTGTTGCGATCAAGCGTTCGCTTCTTTCGAGAGAAGTGTCCGTATTGAGCAGATAGAAGTAGGGATGAGTACCTTCATTTGCCTTTACCAGCGCCGACATTACGTAAATTGTTCTTGCCGAAAGAGTTATATCTCCCGAGTAGTAACCGAAGCTGGTGGCAACGTTGTTCTTTATCAAGAGAACGTTCTTTTGTTCGTCGTCAAGATTGTCGTCTTTACCTTCTCCTGCGTTTTTGTAAGAGACGTATTGATCAAATCCGCGTTCAACCTGACTGCCGACAACATCTTCGGCAAGTCTGTTTATGCCGTTAATTTCATCGTTGCCTTTTCCGTCACGGTAGAGCATATTGTCTCCCGCAAATACAGCCGTCCAACCGGAGGGTTGCTTGGCGGTGTTGTTGAGAGATGAAAAGCTGCCGTTCGAAACGCTTGTCGTTGCCGATTCGCCGATGAGGTCCAACTTCTTTGAATAGGTGTTGCCGGAAGCGTTGTTGTAATCTTTCGAAGAAATATTTTCGTAAGCGGGTTTGGTTATATACAAGGTACCGCTCGGGAACAGTTTGTTTCCCGTTTCAAGTTCGGAATACGTTCCGTCCTTGTTGCCCAAAGTGACAAGAATACTGATTTCACGTTCTACCGCAGCCGGTTTGATGTAAATATCGTACTTAATAAAACCGCAGTTAGAATCGGTATCTATTTCCTGATTGCTCACCTGAGCCGTCCAACTTCCGTTATCGAGGTCTTCCCATTCGTCTTCGCCCTCGGCGGCGTTATCGTTGTGAGATTGAACGTATATGTTTAATTTCGCGACTTTATTGCCGGAAGTTTGATCCACTCTCGCCCAGAAGCTGATATGATGGTGATCCTTTTGCCACAGACTGTACAGCGTAACGATACCGCCGTGCGCTCCCTTGACGGATGTTGCTATATCGGAATCGGTCACATTCAGTCTGAATCCGATAGGTTTGTCAACGGAAGTGCCGTTGTGTCCGATTTTGTAAATCTCGAATCCTGTGGGAACGTCGTGTCTCGGGTCCGTTTCCTCGTCCTCTTTCTCGGCGTCCTTGTAGAAGTCGTCTCTGTTGGTAAACGGAGAGTATCCTCCTTCACTGTCGGCAAATTCTTTTGCGTCGGTATAGGTGGTTACGTCCGCTTCCGTTTTACCTTCCAACAAATCCCAATTGAGATATTTGCTTTCGTCCTCTATATCTTCGTTTTCTATAACCTTGAAAGCGGTGCTGTTGGAAGCGCCTTCTGCGTCTACCGTTTCACGGTAGTCGTTTGCGGTTACTTCTTCGTAGGTAATGTCATCGACAAACAGAACGCCTTCGGCAGTGATGGGCTGTCCGTCAATAAGGTTCAAGCCTTCCTCGCCGCTGTACACATTTCCCAATCCGACGCTCAAACGGATGTATTTTGTGCCGGTGTCGCGATTGAAAATATAGAATGTAAGCTCTTGCCAATCATTTTGATTTGCAACATTGAAGTTGTAGGCATACCAGTTTTCCGCCAATGCGGATACGGTGGATTTTTGCAACATTATCACAGCGTTGCCACGCGTGATCTGTTCGGTGTTTAAGTGTACCGTAATTTTTACCGATTTGCCGCTGGATACGCTGAAACTGTCGGACAAAATGCTTGCCGTAGTAGCTTCCTTTGTTGCAATCATGTAAACGTTGTCGTCTTCCGATTCGCTATCGGGTTTGCCGGGATTCTTTCCGATTTCGATACCCTCTGCCGCGAGATCTTCGATGACGGTATTCCAAGTGTCTCCGTCCCCTTCCGTTGTTGTGGTTACAATTCCCATAACGGATTTTTCGTTGGTGGATAACGTCTCGAAACCGTGCGAACTTCCGCTCACCGCTTCATATCCGTATCTGGACCAGTTTTGCGCCGTTTTGGGATAAGCGGTGTCATCCGAACCGGTGTAATAGAAGTCGCCGTTGCGAATTGTCAACGAAGAACTTCCCGAACTGCTCGAATTGTTGTCGGATGGAGTGTTTTGTGCAGGTTTGAGTATCAGAGCCAACGCAACGGACAAGATTATCACCGCAACCAAAATGATGGCGGTTATGATAATCGCTCTGCGCGTATTCTCCGATAACGGTTGTACTGCTGTTTTAGATTTCTTGCTCATAGTTGTTTCAATACCTTTTTCCAAAAGTTTTTGTGTATTTCGGATTCCCGAATACATACGTGCTATTATTTTAATACAAACTAAGATAAAAATCAATCAAATAAACACAATCAAAATAAATTAGGACGAAAAAAATGAATTTAACGGCAAAAAACAAGTGTATTTTGGCGGCATTTTCCGCCACGGCGGGTTTTGTCAACGGTTTTTTGGGCGGCGGCGGAGGCGTTATCATTGTGGCGCTGCTGCTTGCCGTAATAAAACTGCATCAGAAATATGCCCAAGCTACCGCTCTTTTGGTGGTTTTGCCGCTTACGGCAGTGAGTGCGGCGGTGTATTTGTGGAAGGGCAGCGTTGATTGGATTCCCACTCTTTGGGCGACTCTCGGCGTAGTTGTAGGCGGTGCGGCGGGAGCGTTGTTGCTGAGCAAACTCAAAGGCAACGTTGCGAAAATTATTTTTGCATTGGTGTTGATAGCCGGCGGCGTCAAGATGTTTTTTTAGGAGGAGCTCATGCAGGTTTTTTTGTTGATATTGTTCGGATTTATCGCCGGGATTTTCGGCGGAATGGGTATGGGCGGCGGTACGGTATTGGTTCCGCTTTTGTCCTTTCTCGATCTTCCGCAAAAAACCATACAAGCCATCAATCTGATCGGTTTTTTACCGATGTGTTGCGTAGCGCTTGTTTTCCACGCCAAAAACAAACTTTTGAAACCTGTCGGTATCGGGTGGCTTATTGTTCCCGCTTTGGCGCTTGCGGTTGTCGGCGCGTTGGTCGCCGATTCGGCAAGCAACGATGTGTTGAGATATTGTTTTGCCGCGTTTTTGCTTACTGTGGGCGTGTGGCAGCTGATTGTCGCGATCAAATTTGCGATTGCTCAAAAAAAGCAATCCCGTTTTGACGACAACGATACAAAACGGCAATAGAATTCGCACTTTATTTTTGATTGCGGCGTTTCCGTTGAGGAACGCCGAAAAATTCCGATAAATTTTTTATTGATATTCGGCATGTTCAACCGACACAATTTTATTTTTTTCCTTGCAAAAACCGACGCAGATATGGTAAAGTATAAGCAAGGAATTTTTTTATGAAGTATTTGGCTTTCGACATCGAGGCGGCAAACGGATACATGCTGTCAAGCGTGTGCAGCGTGGGTATTGTGATCGCCGACGAAAATTTCAATATTTTGCACCGCGAAAATATTTGGATAAATCCACGCACGAAATACAATCTCAACGGAACGCGTCCCGGCGTCGGTATCGACTTACATCTCGATAAAAAGTTGCTCAAATCCTCGCCCGATTTCAAACAAATATACGATCGTCTCAAAAATCTGCTAACCGACAGGCAATACACAATCGTGGGACATGCGGTAGACAGCGATGTGCGTATGCTTAACAAGTCGTGCGAACGATACGGTTTGCCGAGTATCGATTTCGAATTTATTTGTTCCCAATTGTTGTATCGGTTGTACAAAGGAGAAAACGAAGTTAAAGGTTTGAGCAAAATCGCCGACGAAATAGGCGTGGAATTTTCTCAGCACAATTCGGAAGAAGATGCCTATGCCTCGATGATGACGCTAAAATATCTTGTGGAACACAGCGGACTGAGCGTAGAGGAGCTTGTGACAAAGTATCACGTTCGTCGCGGTTCCAACAACAATTTCGAATTGATCCGCCCCGTTTCATTGGAAGGGCAGATAAGCAAAAAACGCGTCACGCAGGCGGCGATAGACGGAATAAGAGAATACGTATCGTCCGTCAAAAAAACAAACGACAAATACAAGGGTAAAGTTTTTTGTTTGGCACGTTCGTTGGAATTAAGCGGCGGCGATGAACTGTATGCCGTACTCAGACATATTGCCGAGTGTAACGGACGTTATACCGCAAAGCTATTCAAAGGCAATTACTATGTGGCAAACGACGTATCCGTTCAAACGGACGTCATGCGGGAAAAAAAAGTTGCGGAACTCGCCGAACAGGGAGCGATAAAGGTAATTTCGATAGCGGATTTATTGGAGGACAGGTTATGACGGCAAAAGAATTTTTATTTGTACACGGTCAAAGCGCGGACAACATAGACATACGCCAATCTTTGGATATGTTTTGGCGGCAAATGCGGTCGGGATTGGAAGGAAACGGCGGTATGCCCATGATTCCGACCTATCTTGTGAACGTCAATCGCAACCGAATAAAGACGGGCGAAAAACGTATTCTGATAGATGCCGGCGGAACCAACTTTCGCAGTGCGTTGGGATACTTTGACGGGGGCAAGGCGCATATAGAAAAGTTAAGCAAAACGCACATGCCCGCGTCCGACCGATTTCTCACCAAAGAGGAATTTTACGCGCAGATCGCCCAAAACATTTCCTCTCTTTTGCCCGATTCCGACAAGATAGGCTTTTGTTTTTCCTATCCGGTGGATATGGGGGAGGATGTGGACGGAACGGTTCAACCTTTTACCAAGGAGGTTAAAGCCCCCGAGGTCGTGGGTACCCGTGTGGGAAAGGAAACCGTTGCCGCATGCAAAGTCATCGACGGCAAAGATCGCAAGGTTGTTGTGCTAAACGATACGGTCGCGACGCTGCTCGGAGGAATGGCAACCTGCGACGAGCGTTTTTCGGCATATCTGGGTTACATTTACGGTACGGGCACCAACGTATGTTACATAGAAGATGCGGCAAATATAACCAAATTGAATTTGTCGGACGGAAAAATGCTTGTAAATACCGAGTGCGGTACTTTTAACGGTTTTCCGCGCGGAGATTTCGACCGACTTGCAATTGCGCGTACCGCCGATCCCGACAGACAGCTGTTTGAAAAAATGACCAGCGGCAAATATCTCGCCGATATAATATACGAGGCTTTTCGTGCCGCAGAGGAAGGTCTTTTTGTGGGAGAAACGCACATACAGCCCTTCACTCTTCGGGACGTGAGTGAATTTTTGGAGGGAAATGGTCTGCACGGTATGTTTTCGGACAGACGCGACGTAACCGCGGCGACGGAAATTTGCGACGGTCTCGTTCGCAGGGCAGCCAAATTGGGAGCAATAGTCAACAGCGCGCTTGCGATAGCGTCTTGCAATGATAAAAGTTTGCCCGTGGCAATTGTTGCGGAAGGCACAACGTTCAATAAATTACCGGGTTACCGCAAATATTTCGAACAATACCTTAAACAAATTTTGGGCGACTACGGTATAGATTACAGAATATTGCAGGGAGAAGAGCTCAACCTCGTAGGAACGCTTATGGCAACTATGGTGTTGGATTAGGATTGCTATGACCAAACTTACCGATACAGTTCAAAAACCATACCGTTATTTCGGCGGAGAATACAATGTGCCCGATATGGACAAGCCCTGCGACGTACGTTTTTGTATGTGCGTTGCTGACAGCTACGAAGTCGGAATGTCCAATTTGGGCGTTCGAATATTGTATTATTTGTTTAATTCCATTGACAAGGTGGTGTGCGAAAGGTGTTATGCGCCGTTTGAAGACTACGCCGCTTATTTGCAATCGCAGGGTAAAAGTTTGTGCAGTCTTGAAACGCAGCGTCCTTTGCGCGAATTTGATTTCGTGGGATTTTCCATGCAGTACGAAATGTGTTACAGCAATGTTTTTTACATGCTGGAACTTGCCGGTATACCCGTCACCTGCGAACAGCGTGGCGAAGATTATCCGTTTATTGTGGGCGGCGGTCCGTGCACCGTCAACCCCGAACCGATGTACAAGTACTTCGATTTCTTTTTCGTCGGTGAAGGAGAAACGCCGTGGAAGGAAATAATAGAAGATTACAAAATTCAAAAAATAGAATATGGGGTAAAAAAATCCGAATTTTTGCAATATGTGGACGAACATTACGACTGTATTTACGTGCCGAGTCTGCATCCTGCGAGTTACCTTTCGGACAAGGCGGTAGCCGTTCCCGATCGGCGTGTTTGGAGAAATATCGAATCTGATATGAATCAAACGTTCACCCCGAAGACGCAGCTTGTACCGTCAATGGAGATAGTCCACGACCGCGCCGTTGCGGAACTTTTCCGCGGGTGCGCAAACGGATGCAGATTTTGTCAGGCGGGCTTTATCTATCGCCCCGTCAGGGAGCGTACTCCCGACAACGCGTTTGAGTTGTGCAAGGCGCTTTTGGAAAGTACGGGCTACGACGAACTTTCGCTCAACAGTCTATCCACAAGCGATTACAGCGGGTTGGAAGATTTGTTGCAACGTTTGTACCCTTATGCGGAAAAGAATCATATACAACTCAATCTGCCGAGTCTGCGTTTGGATAGTTTCAAGGGCAGAATGGCTCAGAGCAACCGAAAAAGTTCGTTGACGTTTGCTCCCGAAGCGGGTACGCAGCGGCTGAGAAACGTTATCAATAAAAATATCACAGAGGACAACATTTTCAGAACGCTTACAGAAGCCTTTCAAGAGGGTTATTCTTCCGTTAAGCTATATTTTATGTTGGGTTTACCTACCGAAACAATGCAGGATGTCGAAGGGATTTACAGTCTGGCGTGCCGAATCAAATCGCTTTACAAAAAGACGCGAACTTCGGCAAAACCGTTGCGCCTGTACGTATCGACCTCTACGTTTATTCCCAAACCGTTCACGCCCTTTCAGTGGTGTGCGTTTACCGAAAAAGAGACTTTGGAAGCCAAACAAAAGTATCTTGCGGACAACTGCAAAAAGGCAGGGATCGAATTTAGTTACAACGACTATAACAGTTCCCTTTTGGAAGCGGTTTTGGCACGCGGCGGCAGGAGTATCGCCGACGCTTTGTATCTTGCCTACAAGGATGGCGCGCGTTTTGACGCATGGGATGAGTATTTTGATTTTGAACACTATCGCAACGCCTTCGAACAATGCGGCATCGACATTCGTCAAATTGTGGGAGCCAAAGAAACAAACGAAACATTGCCTTGGGATTTTGTAGATATAGGCGTAACAAAACAGTATTTTCAAAAAGAGTATGCCAATGCTCTCAACGAAATTACCACTCCGTCTTGCAACAAACGGTGCAACGGCTGCGGACTTGCCAAGTACGGCTACTGCAAGGATACGCACGGTAACGCAAAATATTAACTCCCGCCGTTTTGCAAAAAATCGCTTTTGAAAAACTATGATTATATTTAAATTTACCAAAACTTCGACAGCCGCGCTTGTGTCTCACGTAGACAATTTGCGTGCAGTAACATATCTTTTGCGTCGTGCAGGCGTAAACGCTCTGTATTCTATGGGCTTCAACCCGCACATGGAGCTGGGTTTTTCCGCGCCTATCGCGCTAGGCGTTGAAAGTTTGGCGGAATACGTTTCCGTCAAGACGGACGAGCAAAGTTTTCCGTTGGAACAACTCAATTTATGCAGTCCGGTCGGATTGACTTTTGTCGCACAGTGGAACGCTTCCGTCAATCTCGCTGCCGTTCTTGATCGCGCGCAGTACCGTTTGCAAGCTAAAAAAATCGGCAACGTTATAAACGAAATTTTAACTCCAAACTATTGTATCTCCTACCTCGAAAGGGACAAAGAGGTCGTAAAAGATGTATCGAACCGTATTTTTTCGGCTGAGCGCGTCGATGACGATTCTGCGTTGGTGACGCTTGCTATCGGCAACGACAACCTTCGCCCCGATCGTCTTGTATTGCACCTGATGAACAAACATGGTTTAGACGGAGACTACCGTATCACCAAGCTTGCCGCTTTTGCCGGCGATGTTCCCGCAGACGAGTACATAGCTTCGCACAACATATTGTCTTGATTCGTTAATTCGCGACTATCAATATAAGGGGTTTTTACGATATTTTTTCATAAAGCAACCCGAAAAACGAATATAACGCCGAGCCGAGACCGCACACGACAGAAAAAAAGCGATAAATTTTATTTGATCGGCGTCTATGCGTTTATTATGCGCCTATTCGCTGTGCGTCTGTGTAAAAGAACGTACAAGCGGTATATGTTTCGGTGCAGTTGTTTTTTATCCAAAAAAAAATTTTTACCATGCACGGTTAGTGTTTTTATGCAAAAATTTTTCTCCGAATGCTCGTTTTGCTTGTTGGAGCAAGTCCTATTCCACTGCCGTTGGAGTAAATCCAACGCGATTGCATTGCAAAAAAGCTCGGTATAGAGTAGAATTAGTACACAAGGAGGTCGCTTTTTATGTCTAAACAAATTATGGGCGAATTTCTTTCCTCGCTGCGACACGCGCACGGTTATACTCAGCAGCAAGTCGCAGACAAATTGAACGTCTCCAACCGAACCGTTTCCGCTTGGGAGAGGGACAACGCGGTGCCGGACGTTTTGTTGTTGCCGGCAATTGCCGAGTTGTACGGCGTAACGGTAGACGAATTGCTGCGCGGAAGCCTCACCGAGCGCGACTCCGACAAACCGATGTTTTCCAAACAGACCGAGTTGTCCATGCAACGCAAAAAGGTCTCCGAATATATTTTGCGGGCTTATATATTATTGGGCGTAGCCGTATTGGGTCAGATATTGCTTTTTACGGGTTATCTCAACAGCAGGATAAATACCGATGATGTTGTGTACGTCGTTTGGACGGTATTCGAATATGTCGGACTTGCCCTGACGGTAATCTGTACCGCGGTATTGTTCGCGCTTTGGAAAAGCACCGAGAGTACATTGCCGCCGACAGAAGACAACGAGGAGCTTTTGTACAAACTGTACTCTCCCGTCATTGTATATTTGTATATCTGGTCTTTTATTTCTTTGCTTTGTTCGCTGACGCTGTCGTTGTTGGTCGGTAAATTGATTGCCGTCACCGTCGGCATAATTTCTTATGTAATTTTCGGCGTTTGCGCAAGTGTATGCGGAATGGTACTGCATACGTATGCCGCAACTAAGTGGAATAAGTCGAATAGGGGCACGATCGCCAAGCTGTGGACGGCGGCTATGGTAACGACCGCTTTCTGTATTGCCGTATTTTCCGTACTGATTGTTGCCTCCGATAAAATTTGGCAAAATTTGATTGTATATGCCGCCGTGACATACGCGTTTGCGTATGTGTTTTTGCTGTTCGTAATGTTGTTCGAACGCGTTTATGTCTGCAAGTATTTCAAAGCGGACGCGCAGCTGTTGTACTGCGAGATAACATCTGTTGCCGTGACGTTGACGGCGTTGATCTTTATCGCCGTATCTTTGAATTTTCTCGCCGTAAACGCTCCTATTACCGCCGTGTCGCTCACCGTTTGTATATCCTCGCCCATACTTATCATTTTGGGGTGCGTACTTCCGCATATCGATCTTAAACGGCACGCCTCCGACTCGTTTAAAAGCATAATGAAACGCAACGCCCGTCTATATCGAAAAATTTGGCTATGGGGTTTGATTCCCCTCGGCGTAGGCTGTGTTTTTTGCGGTGTGGGATTTTATTTTTCCGTTCCCGTTTTCTTCGCCGGAGTGGCGATTTTGTCGGCTTCCGTTGTCGCGTGTACGACTATTTGTCTTGCCAAACGCGAAAGACCCGACCGGCCGCAGGATTGACGTTTTGTCTTTTTGTTTGACAAATCGCTTGCGTTGAGGTACAATCTGTACCGTAAGAGACAGCCGGACGGTTGCGTGGGCACGTCTCACGAGGAAAGTCCGAGCACCACAGAGCAAGAGTGCAGGCTAACGGCCTGTGAAGGCGACTTCAAGGAAAGTGCAACAGAAATATACCGCAACGGCAATGTTGTAAGGGTGGAAATGCAGGGTAAGAGCCTACAAACGTTTTGGTGACAACGCGTTCATGTAAACCCCACTCGGTGCAAGAAATGAGATAAAATGCCTGCTCGGCATCTCGACATATTCGCTGGAGACTGTCGGTAACGACAGCCGTAGACAGATAACCGTTCAAGACAGAACTCGGCTTACAGACTGAACTCTTACAAGAATATGCGTTCCGATACGTCGGAGCGCATATTTTGTTGCCAAAAACGCTTTTATTTGGTACAATACATAAGGTTATGGAAATTATCAGGTTGGACAACGTAAGCTA
The DNA here is from genome assembly GCA_947601445.1 of uncultured Clostridia bacterium. Taxonomy (GTDB): domain Bacteria; phylum Bacillota; class Clostridia; order Christensenellales; family CAG-314; genus Fimimonas. The sequence continues at coordinate 29,139 of CANQGD010000017.1, forward strand.
CTATTACAAGGCGTACAATGACGACGGCACCGTCGGCTCCGCTGTCGGAGTGGAAGGCGTCACCCTCTCGATAGAGGAGGGCTCTTTTGTCGCGCTTGTAGGTCACAACGGCTGCGGAAAGAGTACCCTTGCAAAGTTGATGAACGGGTTGCTCATTCCCAAGAGCGGCACTGTAACCGTAAACGGATTGAATACCGCCGACAGAGACAATATCTTCGAAATACGCAAAAACGTAGGAATGGTATTTCAAAATCCCGACAATCAAATGGTCGCAAGCATTGTTGAAGAAGACGTTGCGTTCGGTCCGGAAAATCTCGGTGTTCCGCAACCTGAAATCGTCGAACGCGTTTACGAGGCGTTGGAACAGGTCGGAATGGCGGAATATGCAAAAAGCTCTCCGCATCGACTCTCGGGCGGACAAAAACAGCGTATTGCCATTGCGGGTGCGTTGGCAATCCGTCCTCGGGTGTTGGTTTTAGACGAATCGACTGCTATGTTGGACCCTTTGGGGCGGCGCGAAGTGTTGGATGTCGCACACAAACTCAATGTCGGGGGAATGACGGTGGTTCTCATCACGCACTTTATGGAAGAAGTGTTGGACTGCGATAGCGTAGTGGTCATGGACAACGGACATGTTGTGCGCGTCGGTACCCCGGGAGAAATCTTTGAGGATAGTTCATTGCTTGGCAATGTGGGGCTCAAAGCGCCTCGCACCATAGCGTTGGCGCAAAAACTTGCCGACGCAGGTTTCGATGTTCCCCGCGATCAGCGTGACGCCGGCAAATTGGGAGGTGACGTATGTCAAAGTCTGAAAAAGTGACATATTCATCCGTCACGGTTCCGGAAAATGCGGCAATATTTGCGCAAAATCTTGATTTCACCTACAATCCCAAGTCTCCGTTTGCCAAACGCGCGCTGAAAGACGTTACCGTTACGGTAAATAAAGGCGAGTTCGTTGCGATAGTGGGACACACGGGAAGCGGCAAAACTACATTTGTGCAGCATCTCAACGCCCTTATAAGAGTCCAAAAAGGCTATCTCAATGTGTTGGGACAGGACATTTCAATAAAAAAACCGGATTTGAAGGCGCTCAGACAAAAGATTGGCATGGTATTTCAATATCCTGAGTATCAACTGTTTGCCGATACCGTTTTGGCTGATGTATGCTTTGGATTGAAAAACTTCGGTGTTGACAAGGACAAGCGCGAGCAGATGGCGAAAGATGCGCTGGAACTTGTAGGATTGGAATTTGACAAAATAAAAGAAAAATCTCCGTTTGATTTGTCCGGAGGAGAAAAGCGTCGCGTCGCGCTTGCGGGCGTATTGGCAATGAAACCGCAAATACTCGTTATGGACGAGCCAACTGCCGGGTTGGACCCGCGCGGTAAGACGGAAATACTCACGCTTGTAAAAAAACTCAACAGAGAAAACGGCGTAACCGTCATAATGGTTTCGCACGATATGAACGAGGTTTACGAAAACGCAGATCGGGTACTCGTGTTCGGCGACGGCGCTATTGTTTATGACCGAACCCCTCGCGAACTGTTCAAGCTGGAAAAGGAAATAGAAGCGATGAATCTCGAAGTTCCGTCTATGGCTGCATTTTGCAACGAGTTGGAACGACGTGGATTTGTCATAGACGAGAATTGCAAAACAGTGGACGAGGTTTTTGCCGCGGTAATGGCGTTGAAGGAGGCAAGCGATGTTTAGAGACGTTTCCTTCGGTCAATATTATCCGGGCAGTTCTTTCGTACACAAAATGGACCCGCGTATAAAGCTTGTGCTTACATTGCTTTTTATGGTAGGAATATTCTTTGTGCAAAGTTTTGCTGTATTTGCGTTTGTAACGGTGTTTTTGTTGGCGATTATTTTTATCGCGCGACTGCCTTTGCGTTCGGTACTCAAATCGATAAAAGGTATCATCGTTTTGTTGGTGCTTACTTCGTTACTAAACATCTTTTTCACAAAAGGCGTCGAAGGCGAAGAACCGCTGTGGGCATGGCGAAAGATAGAAATTTACGTTACCGGACTTAAACAGGCGGCAAAAATATTTTTGCGGTTGGTATATTTGGTAATGGGTTCATCAGTTTTGACATTGACGACCACGCCGGTGGATTTGACTCATGCCGTGGAAAGTCTGTTGAAACCGCTGAGAGTAAGAAAGTTCCCCGTGCATGAATTTGCGTTGATTATGAGTTTGACGCTTAGCTTCATTCCCAGCCTTATCGATGAGACCGATCGTATTATACGCGCTCAAAAAGCACGCGGCGCAGATTTCGATACGGGCGGTTTGATAAAGCGTGCCAAGGCGTTTGTTCCTATTCTTATACCGTTGCTTGTGGGCGGTTTCCGTCGGGCTGAGGAACTCGCAAACGCCATGAACAGCCGTTGTTATGAAGGCGCGACGAAACGCACATGTATGCGCGTTATGAAATTGACTTGGCGTGATTTTGTCGGAGGATTTGTCGTCGTTGCGTTTTTTACGGGCGTATTTTTACTGTACGGCATGGCAAACAAGTGGGGCAACATCATCTGGTTGTATTATTGAAATGACAAAGATCAAATTGACAATCGAATATATAGGCACCGATTTTTGCGGTTGGCAAAGTCAAAAAAACGGCAATTCGGTGCAGGACGCAATAGAACGCGCATTGGGCAAGTATTTCGGTTGCGAGTTTGTGCGCATTTACGGTGCGGGACGTACCGATGTCGGGGTACATGCCAGGGGACAGGTTGCGCATTTCGTTACGGAAAAACCTGTCAATTGTTACAAGCTGTGTCTCGGAGTGAACACCGCATTGCCCTCTACGATAGCAGTCACTTCCGCCGAAGAAACAGACGACGGTTTTGACGCCCGTTTTTCCGCTCTGTCCAAAACTTATTGCTACCGTGTTTATATATCTCCCACGCGCAGACCTATGTTGGATTTCAATCATGCGCAGGTCTACAAAAGTTTGGATGTCGCCGCTATGCGTCGGGCGGCAGCTATGATGGTCGGCACGCACGATTTTGCGGCTTTTCAAAAGACGGGAAGCAATTTGAAAGGAACCGTTCGCACCGTAAACAGTTTCGAAGTGCAGGAAAACGGCGACGGTACATTGAGTTTTACCGTAAACGGCAATGCTTTTTTATACAATCAGGTGCGCGTAATGTGCGGATTGTTGATAGAAGTCGGCAAAGGACGTTACGGCACGGAAGATGTAAAAGCAATGCTGAACGGAGTCAAATTGAAATTCAGAACGATGCCCGCCAAAGGGCTTACACTCGAACGCGTATATTACTGATTTTGCTACGAGGTGAAATATGGCTAATAAAAAACAAATAGTATATCGAGCGTTTTTTTATTTGCTTATTGTATGTACAGCGGCATGCGCGGTGACGGCAAGCTGTTTGCTGTCACGTTTTCCGACGGCGAGCTATTGCCTCTACGGCGGAGCCGGTGCGGCGCTTCTCGGACAACTGCTTTTGGCGATTTGCGGCGTTTTTTCTAAATTCGGCGGCAAATTGTTCGGCTTTGAGCAATGGGCGACTTCGCTCGAAGTGGTATTGGTTTGCGTTTTATTTGTCGTTTTGTCACCCATTTTGCTGATACTTTGCGTCGTGGCTGCAATACGCGAATATACTCTGTCTCATCATCGCAAGGCGACAAAATAAATCGGCTTTATGCCCTCTTGCTTTTGTAAAATACCGATTGCCGTTTTGCAACGGTATTGCGGACAAACAATTCAAAAAAAACATCGAACTGTTTCGGAAAAATTATGTCAAAAAAATCTTTTGCGGCACAAATTACGGCATTGATATTACGTTTCAAATTCAAACGTCCGCGCAGTGCAAGCGTCGCCAAATTGACTAAACAATTTGAAAAACAAAAACTTCGCGGAGAACAGCCCTATGTGATTCCCAAGAAAATAAAATTCCATTGCAATGTATGTAAATCGGTATTCCGAGGTATGGATATTTACACCTTGACGGGCAGTGCCGCGACTGATTTGACCGTACTTTATTTCAGCGGCAGCGGATATGTACACGGTCCGATGAAATATCATTGGATTATGTGCGACCGTATTGCAAAGCAATGCAATGCCAAAATTATTTTACCTATATATCCGCTTGCTCCCTTTCACAGCTATCGCGATCTATATGAAGTAATGGTTCCTATGTACAACAAATATGTTGCGGATAATCCCGACGAACGTATTATTTTTATGGGCGATTCGGCGGGCGGCGGACTTGCGCTTGCATTTTACGAGTACGCGATCGAACGCGGATTGCGTCTGCCGGAGAAAGTGGTGGCGGTTTCGCCATGGGTGGATATTGCAACGGACAATTCCGAAATAAAAAAATTGGCAAGGAAAGACCCTATGATTGTACAACATTGCGCGCAGTTGTGGGGCAGACTGTGGGCAGACGGCGGCGATGTTTCCGATTTTATGCTCAGTCCCATTCACTACGCCAATACGGAAAAACTGACCAATGTTCATATAATTGCGGGAACGGACGGTATTTTGTTTCCCGATATAAAATTATTCTTCGACAAAATAAAAAACAATCCCGGCTGCACGTTTACGGTCGGTCCGCGTATGAACCATGATTACCCGTTGTATCCCTCGGTGATTCCCGAAGTCAGAAAAGAGCAAAAACACATTATGGATTTAATAACCCATTAAATATTGCAAATATTTTTGCCGAAAAATTATTTCGGATATTATGCCGTAAAACGTCGATGTAAAGTTTTCCGTCTTTGTCAGACTTGATAAAACTTTTTTCACAGATATATGATACGGCAAGTGGTTGTTGTCGTATTGCCAAACGTTGCGGCGTTTGAAAACGGCTTTATGCGTCTTTGTGTTTTAGCGGAAGACAAAAGCGTATGTTGCCGTTTGACGCGCGGAACAAACAACATATATTTTAATATTTTGTGCAAAAAACAGCGAGAAAAGTTTGTGCGTCTTTCATAGGGATTCTATGAATAAGCGGTTTGGCGGTTAGTCAAACCGCTTTTAATATGTCCCCAAGTGGGCATATTTTCTTTCCAAGGAAAGCAGGATAAGGATTGTGGGCAGGTCTGCCCCAATCGATCCTCAAAAGCGGGAAACCCGCCTTTTATGCCA